>NZ_QUZT01000006.1 GCF_004682045.1 Pseudomonas nabeulensis | reverse complement strand
GACCGTTACCGCAGCAACGGATATGTACTCGATCAAAATGTGGCAGGGGCAGTGCGACGATTCGACTTGCTCCCGATGAGGGAGTGTCAGCTGACCATTTTTTGGCTGACACACCGCCATCGGGGGCAAGCCCCCTCCCACATTTGAACCTCTGTGAATCAGGTGAATATCACACGGCTTTTGATCTGCTTTTGATCTGAGTCGCCCCGTCAAACCACGCTGGCCGGAGTAAGGGCACACCGAGCCAAAGCGAGGTGCCGAGTGGTGGGGCGAAGGCCTTTTGCTTACTTTTGGGCCTTTCCAAAAGTGAGCCGCTGTAAGAGCGGAACCATAGGTGGCCGTTACCCCATCAACGGATATGTACACAGGCATACCGCCATCGGGGGCAAGCCCCCTCCCACATTGCCCCATGCCACTCATAGGCATTACCAGAGCGCCACGGTGTAGCCAACAATCACCCGGTTCTCGCTCATGTCACGCAAATAGTTGGCCTTGCTCAACCCATTACGCCACCGCAACGAAACCCCTTTAAGCGCCCCGGACTGAAACACATAGCCCAGGTCAATATCCCGCTCCCACTCACGCCCCTCCCCCGCAAACCCCTTCACCTCAGCCTGGTCGCCCTTGGCCCAACGCGTCGAAAACGTCAGCCCCGGCACACCCAGCGCGGCAAAGTCAAAGTCATAACGCGCATGCCACACCCGCTCATTGGTCTGCGAGAAATTGCTCAACTGATACTCGGAAAACAGGTAGGTATTGGTCCCGTCCACATAGGTAAACGGCGTCGCCCCGTACTGCTCCTGATAACCCCCGCCAAAACTGTGGCCCTTGTAGCTGAACATCGCCCGCGTACTCAGCGCGCGGTTGTCCACCTTGCCCGCCAGGCCCGCGCCGGACTTGTCGGCGTCGAAGTAACGAATATCGGTCTTGAGCGTGCCGCCACCCAGGGCAAAGGTGTTTTTCAGCCCCACGAAGTGCTGCTGGTAGATGTCCTCCAACTGCGCAAAGTGGTAGCTCAACGTCATGCCCGGCGTCAGCTTGTAGTCGCCGCCGGCAAAGCGGAAGCGATCACTCTTGGCGGTGCTTTTGTAGGCGCCGCTTTGGCTGGTCAGGCCCATGTCCTCGTAGTCGGTGGACTCACGCTGCTTGGTCTGGTCAATCTGCCCGCCAATCAAGGCCAGCCCTGCGATGTCCGTGGACGTCACCTGCGTACCGCGAAAGGTCTGCGGAAACAGGCGGCTGGTGTTGGGTTGCAAGGTGGGCAAATCCGGCAGTAGGTAGCCGCTGCGCAGTTCGCTCTTGGCGAAACGCACCTTACCGGTCACGCCGTACTTGGAATACTCGTCATGGGCGCGCTTGGCATAGCTCGGCTTGCCCGGCGTGGCGTCGTTGTCCCGCGACAACAGGCCGGAGCCGGAACGGTCGGGGCTGGAGTCGAGTTTCAGGCCGAGCATGCCGACCACGTCCACACCAAAACCCACGGTGCCCTCGGTAAACCCCGACTTGAGGTTGAGGATAAAACCCTGGGCCCATTCCTCGCGCTTGGATTGCCCGGCGTCTTCGCGGTAATCACGGTTGAAGTAGTAGTTCTTGAGGTCCAGATCGGCCTTGCTGTCCTTGATGAAATCCGCCTGGGCCGGGACGCATAGCAGTCCCCCGCTCATAAGGCCGACACCTTTCAAGATCAGGTTGAGGTTGTTGTTTTGCATGTTCTTGGCTCCTGGCAGTCGTTGGAGTGAGTAGGTCTTATTGTTTTTCTGGGCACGACATTCCCCTTCGCGCAGGTTTTTGAGGCCTGCACGCCGGGTGAAATCAGCGGTTTAAATAGCCGGGCGTATTCGGTAGCCGCCGTCCGGCAGTTTCTCCAGTGGGCTGGCGGCGGCCAGCAGTTGCCGGGTGTACGGGTGCTGCGGGTGATCGAAGATCTGCTCGCGCGTCCCCACTTCCACCACATTGCCCTGATGCATCACCGCCACGCGGTGGGCAATGCGTTCCACCGCCGCCAGGTCATGGGAAATGAACAGGCAGGCAAAGCCGTATTGCATCTGCAAGCGCTCGAACAGTTCGAGGATCTGTTTCTGGATGGTCATGTCCAGGGCCGAGATCGGCTCGTCGGCGATCACCAGTTGCGGGTGGCGCACCAGGGCCCGCCCAATCGCCACGCGCTGGCGTTGACCACCGGATAGCTGATGGGGGAAGCGCTCGACAAACTGCTCACCCAGGCCAATGTCCTTGAGGGTTTGCGCCACCCGTTCGCGGCGCTCGGCGGCGTTGAGGCCCGGCTCGTGACGCAGCGGCTCGGCAAGGATTTCGCCGATTTTCATCCGAGGGTTCAGGGACGAATACGGGTCCTGGAAAATCATTTGGCATTGCAGGCGATGGGTGCGGTTGGCGGCCTTGAGGATGTCCACGCCCTTGAAGCGGATCGACCCGGCGCAGGGTTTGATCAGTCCCACCAGCGAGCGCCCGAGGGTGGTCTTGCCCGAACCGCTGCCGCCCACCAGCGCCAGGGTTTCGCCGGGCGCGATCACCAGGCTGGCCGAATGCACCACGCGGTTGAACTGGCGTTTGCCCCAGAACGAAGTCGGCCCAGGATGCTCGATGCACACCTGGTCCACCTCCACCAGCGGCGCGTTGCTGGCCGGCAGCGGCGCCAGCACACCACGGCGCGGCAAGGCTTCCAGCAATTGGCGGGTGTACTCGGCCTTGGGCGCCAGCAGGATCTCTTCAATCGTGCCCTGCTCCACCGCCTTGCCGTGGCGCATCACCACCACCTTGTGGGCATAGCGGGCGACCAGCGAGAGGTCGTGGCTGATAAACAGGATCGCGGTGCCCTGCTCACGGGTCAGTTCGAGCATTAACTCGATCACGTCCAGCTGCGCCAGGCAGTCCAGCGCCGTGGTGGGTTCGTCGGCGATCAACAGCGCCGGGCGCAGCAGCATCACCGAGGCCAGCATGATGCGTTGGCGCATGCCGCCGGAAAACTGGTGCGGGTAGGACTCCAGGCAACGCTCGGCCGCCTTGATGCCGATGCGCCGCAGCATGGTCAGGCAGCGCTCGCGGATCTGCGGCGGGTCGAGATCGGTGTGCAGCCTGAGGGCTTCGCTCATCTGCTGGCCGATCTTCAACGCCGGGTTGAGCGACACCATGGGCTCCTGGAACACCATGCCGATGCTCGCGCCACGGATGCCGCGCAGTTCTTCGGTGCTCACATTGGCCAGGTCGCGCCCCTGGAAATCCAGGCGCCCGCCGCACACTTGCATGGGCAATGGCAGCAAGCCGATGGCGGCGCGGGCGGCCATGGTCTTGCCGCTGCCGGACTCGCCCACCAGCGCCACGATCTCACCCGGCGCGATGCTGAAACTCAGGTCATCCACCGCCAATGGGCCGTGGTCACCCACGCGGATTTTCAGCTGTTCCACGTTCAACAAAACAGGATTGGCCGACATGGTCATTTCCTCATCCGCGGGTCGAGACGATCACGCAAGGCGTCGCCAAACAGGTTGATCGCCAGCAACGTCAGGCAGATAAACAGCCCTGGGAACACCCCCAGCCACGGTGCCGAAGCGATGTACGGGCGGCTGCTGGCAAGCATGTTGCCCCAGGTCGCCGCCGGTGGCGGTACGCCCAGGCCGAGGAAGCTCAGGGAGCTTTCCGACAGCAGCGCCCAGCCAAACATGCTGGTGGCCAACACGCACAACGGCGCCAGGCAGTTGGGTGCGATATGCCGCAGCATGGTGTACAGCTCGGAATTGCCGATCACCCGCGAGGCCTCGATGTACTCCAGCTCACGCAGGGACAGCACCGTGCCACGCACTACGCGCACCACCGACGGCGTATAGGCGATGCCCAAGGCGAGGACGATGCCGTACTTGCTCGCGCCAATAATCGCCATGATGCCCAGGGCCATGAGGATGCCGGGGAATGCCAGCAGCGCATCGTTGAACATCATCAGCACGCGGTCGGTCCAGCCACGCAGGTAACCGGCGAGCATGCCGATCAACGTACCGGCCAGCACCGCCACGCTCACCGTGAGCAGGCTGACCCACAAGCTGGTGCGCGCACCGATGAGCAAACGGCTGAACACATCGCGGCCAAACTCATCGGTGCCCAGCCAGTGGGTGGCGGATGGCGCCTGGAAGCGCGACATCAAGTCGATTTTCAGCGGGTCGAACGGCGACCACACCAAGCCCATCAACGCCAACGCCACCAATGCCACCAGCAACCCGCCGCCGATCAAGGCATTGGCCGGAGCCCACACGCGACGGCGCTTGGCGGGCGCCGGCAGGGCAATCGTCGAACTCATAACTTCACCCTTGGATCGAACAACGGATAGAGCAGATCCACACACAGGTTGACCAGCACGTAGATAAAGGTGATCAGCAACAGGCAGCCCTGCAGCACCGGGTAGTCGCGGGCGAAAATCGCATCCACCATCAGCCGGCCGATGCCGGGCAAGGTGAACACGGTTTCCAGCACGGCGATGCCACCCAGCAGGTTGCCGAGGATCAGCCCCACCAGGGTCCAGGTGGGTGCGAAGGCGTTGGGCAAGGCATGCTTCCACAGCACCGCACGCTCCGACAACCCCTTGGCGCGGGCATGGGCGATGTATTCCAGGCGCAGCACTTCGATGGTGCTGGCCCGCGCCATGCGGGTGATTGCGCCGACTTCCACCAAGGTCAGGGTGACCACCGGCAGCACCATGTAGCTCATGGCTTGCCACGGCGCCTCGGCGAAACTGACGTAGCCCACCACCGGCAACCAGCCCAGCTGGATGCCGAATGCGTGCAGCAACAACAAGCCGAGCCAGAAGCTGGGGATCGACAGCAACAGGGTCGCCACGGACACCAATCCCAGGTCGAGTGCACTGTTCTGTTTCCACGCGGCGATCAGGCCGATGGGCACCGCGATCAACGTCGCCAGCAACACCGCCACCAACACGATGGTTGCACTCACGCCAAAGCGGTCGAGGATCAGCGGCAGCACCGCCTGTTTGGTGCTGATGGAAAACCCCAGGTCAAAGCTCAATACGGCCTTGAACCAGATCAGGAACTGGGTCACCAACGAGTGATCCAGGCCCAGGGTGTGACGCATATCGGCCAGGCTTTGCGGGTCGGCCATATCGCCGAGCATCAACAGTGCCGGGTCGCCTGGGATCAGGCGGATCAGCGCAAACACCATCACCGAAATCAGCAACAGTGTCGGCACCGCCATCCCGAGTTTTTGCAGGATAAAACGCAACATGGTTCAGGCCCCGTTACTGTGCCGCGAGGCTGACGCCCCACAAGCGTGGCGACGACACCGGCCACGAATGGAAGCCCTGGACACTGTTGCGCAGCGCTGCGGCAACCGTGCCGTTGTAGATGATCACCATCGGCGTGTCGTGGATCATCATCGTGTGCAGTTGGTCGAACAGCGCCTGGCGCTTGGCCGTGTCGCTCTCACGCACGGCTTCGCGCAGCACCGCCTGGGCCTGGGGGTTGTCCCAGACTTTGCGCGGTTCCTTGGTCTTGTCACCCATCAGCGAATCGAAGCTGGTGGCCGGGTCCAGGCGCGAGGAGTAAGAGAACGCCATCATCTGGTAGTTGCCACTCTGGTAGCGCTCCAGTTGCGTGCCCCACTCCAGGGTTTCCATCTGGATATTCAAGCCACTGGCCACCGACATCGCCTGGCTGAGCAGGCCCATGTCGAACATCTGCGTATAGCGTTTGTTGACGATCATCTTGATCGGCTGGCCGTGGTAACCGGCCTCTTTCAACAGGCGCTGGGCCGCCTGCGGGTCATAGTGATAACCCTGCTTGGCAGTGGCGCTGTAGAACGAGCTGGTTTGCGGGATGGCCGAGTTGTTCGGCTGGGTCTCGCCATTGGACAGCGCGTTGACCATTTGCCCGTAGTCGAGGGACGCGGCGATGGCTTGGCGGATGCGCACGTCCTTGAGCAACGGGTCGTTGGTCTGGAACAGCAAGCCGCAGATGGCCATGATCGGGCTGGAAGAAATCAGCACACCCGGCGTGGCCTTGAGTTCTTGGGCCTCGGTGGCGCTGACGTTGGGCAGCAGGTCGACGTTATTGGACATCAACGCAGCCTTCGCCGACGACGGGTCGGGGATCACCATAAAACGCACGGCGTCCACCAGCGCTTGTTTCTTGCCGGTGAAACCGTCCGGCCCGGCGTCGTCACGCAGGCTGTAGTCGTTGAAGCGCGAGAGCATCACGTATTGGCC
Organism: Pseudomonas nabeulensis; assembly: GCF_004682045.1. Lineage (GTDB taxonomy): Bacteria > Pseudomonadota > Gammaproteobacteria > Pseudomonadales > Pseudomonadaceae > Aquipseudomonas > Aquipseudomonas nabeulensis. Next base: position 135,640 of record NZ_QUZT01000006.1, on the reverse strand, counting down.
GGGCTTCCATTCGCTGAGGCTGAACGGACCGGTGCCAATCGGTGCTTTCCAGCTACCATCCGCCGCCAGCGAATCGGGGTGCAGGATGCCGCTGCCGCCGCAATCGGGGCGCGCCATCGAGGCCAGAAACAGGCCGCTGGGCTGGTCGAGGTGGAACACCACGGTAAGCGGGTCCGGGGTGTCGATGCCGGTGATCTTTGCCCCGCCACGCCCATCGAATTCGGCCAGGCAGCGCCATTGGGTCTTGGGATTGAGGTAACGCTCCCAGGTCCATTTCACATCCTGGGCGGTCAGGGTTGCGCCATTTTGAAAGTGCACGCCTTCACGCAGCTTGAAGGTGTAGGTCATGCCGTCGTCGGAATGTTGCACCTCGCGGGCCAGCAACGGGCCCACGGAAGCGTCCTCACGGTGGGCCACCAGGCCCTCGACGACGTGCAGCATCACCGTGTCGGTGTTTTCGTCACGGTTGACGCCAGGTTCGGTGCTGCGGATATCGGCGTTCAGGCCGACACGCAAGGTGGTCTGGGCCTGCGCAAGGCCGGCGCCGAGTGCGAGGGTGGCGCACAGCGTTCCATTGAGTAAGCGATTCACGGGAGACGTTCTCCTTCGCTGCAAAGACCGGCCTGGGGCAGGAGCCGGCTTCAAGCCTGTATTAGGTCGTTGTTGTTGTGGCCTGACCGAAATCAGCACCGCGGATTTTTTGTTTTTTTAAATTCGCCGGGACATATTCACAGCAACCAACATCCTTGTAAATGTTTTTTTAAGCACATAAAAACATTGATAGCTAAAACACAGGCAAAAAAAAGAGGCCGAAGCCTCTTCTGATCCATCCGCGCTCAATGCAGCGCGGCGTGGGTGATCAGGTAATTCATCAACTGCGGGTCATCGTCCAACTCCAGGGTGTGCACCGGGCGCGGCAGGTTATCCAGCACCGTGCGCCAGAACGCCTGGGCCACTTCATCCTGGTCGTAGAACCGCACCAGCCAGTTGGCGGTGCCGCTGCACAGCACCTGGCTGGCGATGGCGCGGCCGATGCCTTTGCGGCGGTAGCGCTTGAGGATGAACAGGTCGGCCAGCTCCAGGGCGTCGAGGCCTGGCAGTTCGCTGCCTTCGATCAGCAGGAAACCGGCTATGTAGCCATCAATCAGCAGCAGGTTGGCGCTCCACTGCGGGTCTTGCCAGTAGCGGGCCAGGTGTTCGTCATGGATGTAGAAACGGCCATCGGCCTCGACATCTTCCTGTTCCCAGTCCGACGACTCGTAGGCGTAGTACTGGTAGAGATTACGGATCAGCTCGGCGTCTTCGGGGCCGGTCTGGATCAATTCGACGGTGGTTTCAGGCATGGGGCTCTCGGTGAAAAAACGCAGGGCGCCATTGTTCACAAAAGCCGTGTGCAGGCCAATACATTGCATAACCTTTCTGTTTGCTGAACCGATTGCGGATTTGTGTTGGCCTGTCCAAAATCCTGAAACATTTAGAATAAACTTCGCCAGAATTGTAGTGAGCGGGCTTGCCCCGCGCTGGGGGGCGAAGCCGCCCTAAACCCAGGTGACGCGGTGTATCAGTAACGCCGCAGTGGCTGGTTTTGGGGCGGCTTCGCCACCCAGCGCGGGGCAAGCCCGCTCACTACAAACCGGTTTTTTTCTCTTGAGGACACGTATTTTGACCAACGTCTGTTCCGCCGGCCTGGATGTGGGTTTTGCCTCCCTGGACTACCTGCAGATCTTCATCCTGGGCGTGATCCAGGGCATCACCGAACTGCTGCCGGTGTCGTCCACCGCCCATATGCGCGTGGTGCCCGCCCTGCTCGGCTGGCAAGACCCCGGCTCGGCGTTTTCGGCGGCGATGCAATTGGCGGCGCTGGCGGCGGTGGTCAGTTACTTCTGGCGCGATGTGCGCCAGGTGACCACCGGCAGCATCGGCGCGGTGCGCCGGGGTGACTACAACGACCGCTGGTTCAAGCTGGCGGTGGCGATTGTGCTGGCGACCATTCCCATTGGCATTGCCGGCCTGGCGCTGTCCTCGACCTTGAACGCGTGCAACTCGCCGTTGCGCGGGTTGATGGTGATCGGTATTTCCTGCGTGGTCATGGCGGTGTTGTTGGCCGTGGCGGAAGTGCGCGCACGCCACACGCGGGAGGTGAGCGAGATGCGCCTGCGGGATGCGTTGATCGTGGGTGTGGCGCAGATTGGCGCGTTGATTCCCGGCGTGTCACGTTCTGGCTCGACCTTGACCGCTGCGCTGTTTCTTAATTTCAAGCGTGAGGAAGCGGCGCGCTTTTCCTTTCTGCTGGGCTTGCCGGCGATTGCCCTCGCGGGGTTGAAAGAGCTATGGGTGCTGCTGCATGCGGACATGCCGGCCCATGCGTGGCCGCATTTGCTGTTTGGGCTGGTGGTGGCGAGTGTCTCGGCGTTTTTTGCGATTTGGGGGTTGATGAAGTTTCTGGAGCGCTTTTCGACCTGGCCGTTTGTGATTTATCGGGCGGTGTTGGGGGTGTTTCTGATTGTGGCGGTGAGTACGGGTTTGCTGAGCTGACACAACGTTAAAACCAACACCAATCAAAGGTGGGAGGGGCGGTGCGACGATTCGACTTGCCCCCTCCCACATTTGAATGCATCGAGCTTTTGGGTTAGCGACCAATCGCCCGGGCCGCGTCGGCGGTGTATTGGTCCGGGGTGAATTTGCCTTCGTTGAGGATCGGTCCCTTTTTCACTTCATTGGACATGCCGTAGCCGGTGTACTGGCCCGAGTTCAGGTCCATGAAGAATTGCGACCCGGCCTGCCAGGCGCTCATGTCGGGGTGGTAGTAGTAGTTGACCATCGCGTGTTTCCACAATTGCCCACGGGCATCGTAGTTGTCGGCCATGACCGCATTCCAGGTGTCTTCGTCGATGAACAGCACACGCTTGCCGTAGACGTGGCGAAAACCTTCCTTCAAGTCCGCTTCCAACACCCACACGCGGCGCAGTTCGTAGCGCATGTACTCGGGGTTGGGGTGGTTGGGTGTGAGTAGGTCAGCGTATTTGACAGTGCCGGCGTTGGCCTTGAAGGCGTTGGCCGGGCTGTAGATTTCGCGCTTGCCGATCAGCTTCCAGGTGAAACGCTCCGGCGAGCCGTTGTACAAGCGGTCTTCGTCAACCGTCATGGTGCCGTTGGTGCCGATCATCGGCTGGTCGTAGCCATAACCCGGCAGTTGCCGCACGCGACGGGTCGACGGGCTGTAGGACCAGGCCTGGCGCGCGTCGGTGGCGAAGTTGTAGGGCTCATGGGCAATGCTCAGGGTGCCGTTGTCCCGTGCCGGCTTGAGGGTCATGTTGTTGGTCATCGACTGGATCTTGCCATCGGTCGAAGGCTCGACCGTCGGCGAGTTGGCCGGTGCCAGGTTGCGTGCATAGGCACGTCCCCAGCCGATGCTGCCGTTGGGCAACACCGAGGCCAGGTCGGTGGTTTTTTCTTCGGTGTAGGCGCGTGCCGGCAACTGGTGATTCCACAGCAGCTCCATGCCGTTTTTCGGAATCGGAAACGGCACCTGGCCCAGCCCGGTGAACCCGGCGCCGTCGTTGACCAGCTTGGCGTGCAGTGCGTTGTCCATCACCCGGCGGCACACGTAGTCGGGGTAGCGGAAGTCGCGGTGGCCTGTGTAGATGTTCATCTTGTAGGTAGTCGGGTACTTCTTCAGCAGTGCTTTCTGCCCCTCGGTCAGGTGGGCTTCGTACTGGCTCATGTTCTGCGCGGTGATCACCAGGATTGGTTTTTCCGCCGCATACGGATCCACCGGTTGATCACCGGAATATTTCACATGGTTCCAGCCTGGAACTTCGCCCAGGTACTTGCCGGTGTACGGCGGGATGGTGCCCTCGGCATTGCCTGCCTGCTCGGCGCCGACGCAGGTCAGTTCCTTGCCCAGCCTGGCCGCTTCCTGGGGTGACACTTCGGCATGCGCAAGGCCAATCCAACCGCTGTTGGCAGAGACTGCGAGCGCGAGCATGAGACCTGTTCTTGTTATTTTCATGTATTGCCTCCATCGCTGATAAAGCTGTGTGGTAGAGCATCATTGTTGGTGTTCTGGGGTGCGCCACATCGTCCGGAAAGACTAGCGAGCGCTCATACCCCCAATTTTTCCTGGAGCTGCGCCTTGAGCACCTTGCCGGTGGCGTTACGCGGCAACGGTTCCAGTACGCGAAAGACCTGGGTCGGCACCTTGTAGGCCGCCAGGCGTGCGGCGATAAAGGCGCAGATCTGTGCCGCGCCGGGCAGTGTCGAGGCCTGGCCGTGTACCGCCAAACCGACGGTTTCCCCCAGCAGTGGATCGGGCACGGCAAACGCCGCGGCTTCAAGCACGCCGGGCATGTCGAGGATGCAGGTCTCCAGTTCTGCGGCGGCAATCTTCTCGCCGCCACGGTTGATCAGTTCCTTGACCCGGCCGGTGATGTGCAGGAAGCCCTCCTCGTCCAGGTAGCCGATGTCCCCGGTGTCGAGCCAGCCGTCGCGCAGGCTCTGGGCAGTGGCGTCGGGCAGGTTCCAGTAGGCACTCATCAAGGTGGGCGAGCGCAGCCAGATCAGCCCAGGCGTGCCCGCCACCTGCGGTTGCCGGGGGCTGTCGCCGATATGGATATCCACGATGGGCAACGCCCACCCCGCCGCCGCCGGTTTGTACACGAACGGGTCGCCGCCAATCGCCGCACCGATGCCATTGCTTTCGGTCAGCCCATAACCGGCGCCACCGATCACATCGGGCTTGAGCTTGAGCATGGCGTCGAGCACGTTGGCCGACGACGCCCCGCCGCCCAGCCCCAGGCCGAACAGGCTGGCTGTCTGTTCGCTGCCGAAACGCTTGGAGGCGAGCAACTGCTGCATCATCACCGGCGCACCGTTGAACTGGGTGCAGCGCTCGTCACGAATCAGGTCGATGGCCTGCTCGGCGTCCCACTTGTACATCAACATCAAGCGCCGACCGATACGCAGTGCCGAGAGGAACTGTGCATGCAACCCGCTGACATGAAACAACGGCACCGCCGCCAGCGTGGTCGGCGCAAAGCCGCTGTTGATCACCACGCCGATACGCTCCGGCGAACTCATGGCGCAGAACGCCCCCTGGAACTCCAACGCCGTCAGCGCCTGGCAGATCGCCCGGTGGCTGGACACCGCCCCCTTGGCGCGGCTGGTGGTGCCGGAGGTGTAGAGGATCAGGGCCGGGGCATCCGGCTCCAGGTTCAGCACCGGCAAGGGTATCGCTGGTGCGCTGATCAAGTCTTCGTAATGCAGCGCGTATTCAGGCAAGGCACGTTGGGCGCCGACCACAACCGTGGCGTGCTGCCCACGGGCCAGATCATCGCCCAGCGTGTCGAAGCGCGACTCATCGCACACCAGCAGCCGCGAACCGCTGTCCTGCAACGCGTGCAGCAATTCATCGCGCAGGCCCCAACTGTTGAGCGGCACACACACCGCCCCGCAACGCAGCACGGCGGCAAATGCCACCAGCCACGCCGGTTGGTTGCGCATGGCAATCGCCACCCGTTCGCCCGGCTGCAAACCAAATCGCGCAAGCATCTGCCCGGCGAGGCGGTCCACCTGGTCGTAGAACTGGTTGAAGGTCAGGCGCTGCGCCTGCCAGACCAGAAACTCACGCTCACCATGCACACGCCCGGCGTCGAGTACCTGCAATAGATCGTGGGCAGCATGGCGAAAGTAACGCGGTGCGCCGTCCTCCGGCGTGACCACTTCAAACGGCGAACCGGCGGCGATCAGTTGGTGCCACGCCGCTTGCCAGCGTTCAAGGCTCATCGGTGTGTGCTCCCGTAACGTTCGCAATGGAAGTCGCGGTCGCCCAGGCAACTTTGCGCCACGCGGGTGCGCTTGAGGTACAGGCCCACGTCCAGTTCGTCGGTCACACCAATGCCGCCGTGCATCTGCACCGCTTCGTTGGCCACCTTGATGGCCGTGTCACCGGCCTTGCCCTTGGCCAGGCTGACCAGGCGCGCACGCGCAGCGGCATCCAGGCTGGCGTCATCCAGTGCGGCCAGCGCCGCCATCAACGCACTGCGGCTCAGCGCCAGGTCGATGTACATCTGCGCGGCGCGGTGTTGCAGCACCTGGAACGTGCCAATCGGCGTATCGAACTGCACGCGGGTCTTGAGGTAGTCCAACGTGGTTTCGAACAACTGCTCGGCCATGCCCAACAGCTCGGCCGCCAGGCAGGTGCGGCCACGGTCCAGCGCGGTTTCCAGCACGTCCCAGGCTTGTCCGGGCGCGCCCATCAGCGCGTCGTTGACAAGCAGCACCTGGTCCAGTTGCAGGCGCGCGCTGTTGCGTGAGTCGATCAACGGCAAGGCACTGACGGTCAGGCCCGGTGTGGTCGCCGGCAGCAGGAACAGGCTGATACCCTCGGTCTGCCCCGCTTGCCCTTGGGTGCGCGCGGCCACCACGTAGGCGTCTGCGCCAAGGCCATCGACCACCCAGAACTTATCGCCGTGCAGGCGGTAACCCTGCCCTTCGGCCGTCGCCGCCAACGCGATGCGCGACGGGTCGTGGCGCGACTGTTCCTCCAGCGCCAGGGCGACGCGTTTATCGCCGCTGATCACGCCTTGCAGCCACGTCTCTTGCTGCGCTGCATTGCCCGCCAGATGCAGCAACGAACCGGCCAGCACCACGCTGGACAACAGCGGCGTAGCCGCCAGGTTGCGCCCCATGGATTCGAAGATCGGTCCCAGGCCCTTGCAGCCAAAATCCAGGCCGCCGAGGGCTTCCGGAAACGGAATCGCGCTCCAGCCCAAGGCCACGGCGTCTTGCCACAGCTGCGCTTCAAACCCCAACGCCGAGGCTTGATCACGCAAGGCGCGCTGGGCACTGACCGGGCTGCGGGCGGCCAGAAAGTCGCGGGCACTGTCCGCCAGCAACCGCTGTTCATCGCTGTAGCGCAGGCTCATGGCTGTTCTCCTGTTTTCACGGCGGGTTTCTTCGCGTCGGGCAACCCCAGTACGCGCTTGGCGATGACATTGAGTTGGATCTCCGACGCGCCGCCGGAGATAGTCAGCGCGTAGCTGTTGAGCCACGCGCGGGTGATCGCCAATTGCTGCTCGCTGAACGCCGCGCTGCCCCAGCCGAAGGCATGCCCGGCCATGGCGTCGAGCAACACTTCGAACTTGTCGCGTTCCTGCTCGGTGTGCACCAGCTTCATGATCGACATCAGCCCGCCAATGTCATCGCCGGCCCGCGCCTCTTCGCCCATGCGTTGCACGGTGAGGTTGTAGGCGTGCTCGTTCATCGCGCAGGTGGTGGCGCGGGCTTGCAGGGCGTGCTCGCTTTGGCTGGTGGGCGCCGGGACGTATTCGCGCATCAGCGCCAGCAGGTCAAAGTGCGAAGGCAGGCTGAACTCGCCAAACTTCGACATGGCCTTGCGCTCGTGCTGCAACAGGTACTTGGCCAGGTTCCAGCCACCGTTGAGCGGGCCGATCAACTGGCTCTTGGGCACTTTCACGGCGTCGAAGAACACCTGGCAGAACGCCGATTTGCCGCTGATCAGGTCGATGGGCTTGGGGGTCACGCCGGGGCTGCGCATATCCAGCACGATCAGGCTGATGCCCTCATGTTTGGGCGCGCTGAAATCGGTGCGCACCAGCGCATACATCCAGTCGGATTTGTCGCCGTAGGAGGTCCAGATCTTGCTGCCATCCACTACAAAATGATCACCGGCATCGCGGGCGGCCATTTTCAGGCTGGCCAGGTCGGAGCCGGCATTCGGCTCGGAGAAGCCCTGGCACCAGCGCACTTCGCCCCGGGCGATCGGCGGCAGCAAATCGCGCTTCTGTTCATCGCTGCCAAACGCCAGCAGCACCGGCCCGAGCATCCAGATGCCCAGGTTGATTTGCGGCGGTCGGCATTTGATCCGACGCATCTCGCTTTCCAGCACCGCCAACTCGGCGTCACTCAGCCCCGCGCCGCCGTATTCCACCGGCCACTCCGGGCAGAACCAGTGCTTGTCGCGCATGCGCTCAAACCACAGGCGCGCATCTTCGCAGGGAAACTGCGGGTTCTGGCTGCCCCACACCACATCGCCTTCGGCCATGCCGGTGCGCATCGACACCGGGCAGTTCGCCTCCAGCCAGGCACGGGTGTCGTGCCGGAATTGCTCGATAGTGCTCATGAAAGTCCCCTTTGACCCTTACGGTTTTTTGTTATGGATGGACCCGTGTCAGCGTTGGGTGCGCGGCATGCCCAGGCCAAATTGGGCGATCAGCTCGCGCTGGATTTCATTGGTGCCGCCGCCAAAGGTCAGGGTCACCGAACAGCGCAATTCGTATTCCAGTTCGCCGTGCAGCAAGGTCGCGGCCGAACCGCTGCGCATCGAGCCGTTGGCCCCGACCACCGCCGCCAGCTTGCGCAGGATCTCGATGGCCGACTCCGAGCCAAACACCTTGGTGGTCGAACTCAGCGCCACGCCCAGGCGGTCGTGTTCCAGGTCGGCGGCGATGCGCATATTGATCAGGCGCATCGCCTCAAGGCGCGCATAACACTCCGCCAGCGAGCTGCGCACCCAGGCTTTGTCCATCGCCCGGCGGCCCTGCTCGTCACGCGCTCGCGCCCACAGGTACACCCGGCGAAACAGCGCCACTACCTTGTCCGACCAGGTGCCGAGGCCGAGGCGTTCGTGGTTGAGTTGCGAGGTGATCAGCTTCCAGCCACCGTTCAATTCGCCCACCAGCATCTCGTTGGGCACCCGCACGTTGTCGTAGTAGGTGGCCGTGGTCGGGATGCTGGTGGTGGGAATCAGTGTGTGGGAGAAGCCCGGCGATTGGGTGTCGACAATCAGCAGCGAGATGCCTTTGTGTCGCGCCTGGGCCGGGTCGGTGCGGGCCGCCAGCCAGATGAAATCGGCCGACTCCGCGCCCGAGGTCCACAGCTTGTTGCCATTGACCACAAAGCCCTGGTCGTCCTGGCGGGCGCTGGTTTTGAGTACCGCCAGGTCGCTGCCGGCGCCGGGCTCGGAATAGCCGATGGCGAACATGATTTCGCCGGCGGCGATGCCCGGCAGAAAGCGCTCTTTCTGCAACTCGCTGCCATGGGCCATCAACGCCGGGCCGACGGTGCTGATGGTCACGAACGGCAGCGGCGCCCCGGCGATGTTGGCTTCTTCAAAGAAGATCAACTGTTCGGTGGCGGCATAGCCCTGGCCGCCATGGGCCTTGGGCCAGCCGACCGCGAGCCAGCCGTCGCGCCCCATCTGGCGGATGGTCTGGCGATACAGCTCGCCGCCTTCCTTGCCGCGCAACTGATCGCGCATGGCCGGGGTCATCAGGGCCTGGAAATAGTCCCGCACCTTGTGGCGCAGGGCATGTTGTTCGGGAGTAAGGTCGACGAACATGGGCTGCTCCTTAGGCTGTTCCGAGAATCAGGCCGCTGGTGGGAACGCCGGTGCCCGCCGTGACCAGCACGTTGTGCACATCGGCCACCTGGTTGACCGCCGTGCCGCGCACCTGGCGCACCGCTTCGGCGATGCCGTTCATGCCGTGGATATAGGCCTCGCCGAGTTGCCCGCCATGGGTGTTGATCGGCAGCTTGCCGCCACGGGCGTGATGCCCGGCGCGAATGAAATCCTTGGCCGCGCCGCGCTCGGCAAAGCCGAACTCTTCCAGCTGCGGCAGCACAAACGGGGTGAAGTGGTCGTAGATCACCGCGGTCTGGAACGCCTCCGGGCCAAGGCCGGACTGGCGGTACAGCTCGCGGGCCACCACGCCCATTTCGGGCAGGCCGGTGATGTCGTCACGGTAGAACGAGGTCATGCTCTGCTGGCCGTGGCTGATGCCTTGGGAACCGGCCTTGATGCTCACCGGTTTCTGGCGCAGGTCGCGGGCGCGTTCGGCCGAGGTGATGACCATGGCCACCGCGCCATCGGACTCCTGGCAGCAGTCCAGCAAGTGCAACGGTTCACAGATCCAGCGCGACGCCTGGTGTTCTTCCAGGGTGATCGGCTTGCCATGGAAAAACGCCTGGGGGTTGGTGGCGGCAAAGTCCCGCGCCGCCACGGCGATCCGCCCGAAGTCCTCGGAGGTGGCGCCGTAGGTGTGCATATAGCGCTGGGCAAACATGCCGACCCAGGCTGCTGGCGTATGGAAGCCGTGGGGCATGTACCAGCCGTAGTTGACGTTGTCGAACGTCGGCGTCGAGGCAAAACCGTAGGCGCCGGTGCCGAAGCGATACCATGAACGCTCGTTCATCGCCCGGTACACCACCACCACTTTGGCCACGCCGGTGGCCACCGCCATCGCGGCATGCATCACCGGTGCACAGGCCGCGCCGCCGCCGTGGGGCACCTGGGAGAAGAATTTGACGTCCTTGCAGCCCAGCAGGCGGGCGATTTCGTACTCCGGCACCTTGTCCACCGAGTACGAGCTGAAACCGTCGACCTCGCTGGGATCAATGCCTGCGTCTTTCAACGCGCTGAGGGTGGCCTCCATGGCCAGGCGCAATTCGGTGCGACCGGAGTTCTTGGAAAATTCGGTCGCGCCCAGGCCGACAATCGCGGCGCGTCCGCCAATCGATGCATCACTCATCTGTGTGTCTCCGGCTGTCAGGGCAAGACCAGCGCGACCGTGCCGGTCACGTGGTTGCCCATGGAATTTTTGCCGCTGAGGGTGATTTCCACCGTGCGGGTGTCGGCGTCGAGGCCGGTGACGCTGGCGCTGAAGGTCATGCAGTCACCGGGATAGTTCGGCGCGCCGAGCTTGATTTTCAGCGCGGTAAATGTCGCCAACGGCCCGGCCCATTGCTCGATGAAACGCTGCACCAACCCGTTGGTGGTGAGGATGTTCATGAACACATGGGGCGATCCGAGGGCACGCGCCGCGTCGACGTCGTGATGGCCGGGGAAGTAGTCGCGGGTGGCAATCGCGCCGCCATTGATCAGGGTCACCGTGATCGGCACCGCCAGCTGCGGCAGGACTTCGCCGGGGCGCACGTCGTCAAAGCGCTTGGTGTTCTTCGAGGTCATATTTCCATCCCAGCTTGTCGTTATCGTTGAGCCAGTCGCCCAGGCGTTCCAGGTTGGCCGCCGAGCCGCCGAGGGCCACGGTGAGGCCACGGCTCCAGTAGAGAAAACGGTGAATCGGGTAGGTCAGGTCGACGCCGATGCCACCATGCACATGCTGGGCGACATGCCCGATGCGGTGCCCGGCTTCACAGGTCAGCCAGGCCGTGGCCAGGGCTTCGCACGGCGCCGCGAGCCCCGCGTCGACGCGATAGACCAGTTGCCACAAGGTGGTGCGCAAGGCTTCGACGGCGATATGGGTGTCGGCCATGCTCATCTGCACCGCCTGGAAGCTGCCGATGGCGCGCTCGAACTGCTGGCGCTCGCTGACGTAGGCCACGGTGCGGCGGACCTGCTCTTCGCTGACCCCCAGCTGCAACGCGGCCAGCGCCGCCACGCTGCGCACTTCCAGCCAGGCCACCGCCGCCGTCGGCAACAAGGCCTCGGCGTTCACTGCAAGGCCCTGGATATGCAGGTCGGCCACCGCTTCGCCGTGGGTCAACACCGCCGACACGCGCTGCACCTGGGGCAGCGACAGGTCGAGCAGCAACAGCCGTGGCTGCCCTTCGGCTTGCACCACCACCAACGCGGCCTGGGCTTGATCCCCCAAGGCCAGGGCCGCAACCCGGCCGCTGATCAACCAACCGTCACCGCTGGGTTGCGCCTGCAACTCGATGCCCAACGCGCTGTTCAAGCCGTCCAGGGACACACTCAACAGTGCAGCACCCGACGCCGCGCGGCCGATCCAGCCCGAGGTATCGCCAGCATCAAACTGCGCCAGCGTCGCGGCCGCCAATTGATGGCGCCACAACGGCACCTGGGCCAATGCCTTGCCTTGGGCCTGCAATACCAGCATCAGCTCGGTCATGCCCAAGCCACTGCCGCCGTGTTCTTCGGGAATCGCCAGGGCATGCAAGCCGGTCTCGATGCACAGCGCCCACAGCGGCGCCATCATCGGTTCGCCGCTGACGTCCCACTGGCGCATGTAGTCGTCATGGCAATGGTCGACAAACAGGCTGTCGGCCATTTGCGCGATGGCGCGCTGGTCTTCGCTCAATTCGAAATCCATGGGGGGCTCCTACGCCTGTTCCGGGCGAAACATGGGCAGCGTCTGTTGGTCGTCGAAGGTCTGGAATTTCACCTGCAGGCGCTGGCCGATGCGCAACGCGTCACCCTTGACGCCCACCAGCCCGGCGATGAGGCGCACGCCCTCCTCCAGCTCGATCAAGCCGATGGGGTTGGGGTAGTCGAACGGCGGCACTTCGGGGTAATGCATCACCACGTACGAATACAATGTGGCGCGACCGCTGGCCTGCAGCGTGTCCCACTCGAAACTGTGGCACTCGATGCACACCGGCGCCGGTGGGTGGCGCAAGGTCTGGCAGGCGGTGCAGCGCTGGATCAGCAACTGCCGCTGCGCGCAGCCATCCCAGAAGAACCGCGTGTCGTCGCTGACACCGGGCAGTGGGCGCTTGGGCTTGGCCTGGGCCACTTCCACCGGAGCCGCTGCCTGGGCATTCGCCGGGCGGAACTTGAACACGCGAAACAGCAACTGGCCCACCGGTTCATCGCCACCGGCCTTTTCGACGAAATGGCTCATGATCAGCGTGACGAAAAACCCGGTGCCCAGGGCGGTGGTTTTCTCATCGCCCACCGACTCCAGGCGCGTGGTGTAGTAGAGCTTTTCCCCCAGGCGCAGCGGGCGAGTGAAGCTCAGCTCGGAGTTGACCGCCACGGTGGAGGCGTAGCCGTAGGCTTCCATGGCCGTGAGTACCTCGTACGGGTTCTCGTCGGTGGAGCCTGGCGGGTAGTTGTTGGTGTGCAGGCCTTCCATGGTCCACACCTGCAACATGGCCGGCGGGGCAATCAGCCCTTCATGGGCGGTGCCGAGGGCGAAGTCCGCGTCGGTGTACAGCGGGTTGTCCACGCCCATGATCTCGCACCATTGGCGGATCATCGGCGCGTTGACTTCATCCCAGGCATACACCCGGCCGTATTGACGCCCCACCAGGTCACGCACGGTAGATAGCAATTGTGGATCAGCCAAAGTCGTCTCCTTCACAGTGAAGGCGGCCACCGAACCCGGTCGCCGCAATAGGTCGATCAGGTCGGTAGCACCTGCACAGCGCCGAGGAACGCCGGGCGTTCGCCGCCGCCATGCAGCAACAGGTTGCAGCCGCTGGCGTAGCTGGCCAGCGGCGAAGCGATATACAGGCAGGCATTGGCAATGTCTTCGGCCACCGCCAGGCGCTCGGCCGGAATCCCCGCAGCCGCCGCGGCAATACCCGCGTCGGAGACGTAGTGCATATGCGCCTTCTCGGTCAGCACCAGGCCGGGGCTGACCGTGACCACGCGCACCTTCGGCCCCCACTCCACTGCCAGCGACTGCACCAGCGCCAACACACCGGCCTTGGCCGCGCCATAGGCCGCCGTGCCCGGTGACGAGCGCAGCGCACTGATGCTGCCGATAAACACGATGCAACCGCCTTGCGCTTGCGCCTGCATCAGCCGGTTGGCGCGCTGTGCCACGTTGAGGGGCGCGATCAGGTTCAGCGCGATGATGCTTTCGTGAAACCTCGGCGACGCCGTGGCTGCCTCGGCGGACGGGCTGCCACCGGCGTTGTTGACCAACACGTCGAGGCGGCCAAAGTCACGTTCTATGGTGCTGAAGAGGTGTTGCAGGGAATCCTGGTCGCGTACGTCGGCACTGATAAAGCTGGCGCTGTTGCCCGCCACGCTGGGCAAACGTTCCGGCTCGCGACGGGCACACACGATCACCTGCGCATTCGCCGCCAGGAACCCCGCGGCAATCCCGGCGCCGATGCCTTGGGTGCCCCCGGTGACCAACACCACCTTACCGCTGTAATCAAGACCTGCCTGCAGCTCCATGATGGGCTCCTTTCTTTACGGACAAGAGCCACTCTAGGGACGATCCGGGCACCGAACTACGTCTGAACGGACGATGAAAATTCAGCTGGCCGAACAGGACACTGGCGGCCATTCGATGACTGATCCTTGAGGTTGCCCATGTCCGCTCCAGACGCTGCGCCGGTTTTACTCGAACACCCGTTGCCGGGCGTGGCGCTGCTGCGCCTGAACCGGCCACAGGCGAGCAATGCGTTGAGCCTTGAGTTGCAGGCGCTGTTGTCGCGGCATTTCAGCGAACTGTCGCTGGACCCCGAGGTGCGCTGCATTGTGTTGACCGGCGGCGAGCAGGTATTCGCCGCCGGGGGCGACATCAACAGCATGGCCGGGGTGGGTGCGATTGATATCTACAAGCGCCACACCGAGCGTGTGTGGGGCCCGATCCAGCACTGTCCCAAACCGGTGATTGCAGCGGTGTGCGGCTATGCCTATGGCGGCGGTTGCGAGCTGGCGATGCACGCCGACCTGATCGTCGCCGGGCGCAGTGCGCGCTTCTGCCAACCGGAAATCCGCATCGGCATCATGCCCGGTATTGGCGGCACTCAACGCCTGGTGCGGGCGGTGGGCAAGGTCAAGGCGATGCGCATGGCCTTGACCGGCCAACCGATCAGCGCCGAAGAAGCGTGGGTAGCCGGGCTGGTCAGCGACCTGGTGGACGACGAGCACGTGCAGTCCACCGCCCTGGACCTGGCCCGCACCATCGCCGCCATGCCCTCGTTGGCTGCCGAGCAGATCAAGGAAGTGATCCTCGCCGGCATGGACGCCCCCCTGGAGGCCGGCCTGGCCCTGGAGCGCAAAGCCAATGCCCTGCTGTTTGCCTCGCGGGACCAGAAGGAAGGGATGCAGGCCTTCATCGAAAAACGCCCGGCGCGGTTTGAGGGAAATTGAGCCGGAGAGAGCCCAGCCAAACCCGCTCTCAAGCCGAAACCGGTCGAAATGTGGGAGGGGGCTTGCCCCCTCCCACAGTTTGACCGAGTACGACACATGCATACCCGTCGGTTGTACGGCCGCCGCGGTTTGAGGGGAATTGAGCAGACAATAGCCCAGCCAAACCCGCTCTCAAGCCGAAACAGATCGAAATGTGGGAGGGGGCTTGCCCCCGATAGCGGTGTGTCAGTTAACACACATGCAGCTGACCCACCGCTATCGGGGGCAAGCCCCCTCCCACATTTGATCTCCATTTTTCAGATTAACCGTGGCCTGCTTTTGATTTTGATCTGGCTTTTGATCTCAGTCGCCCCGTTAACCACGCTGGCCGAACGCAGGCTTGAATCCGTGGGTAACCCGGCAGGACGCCGGGTTAGCCGTCCTGGGCCATGGATGGGCCATGGATGGCCCATGACGGCGGCCCACGGATTCAAGCCGGAGTGCGGGCATGTCGAGCCTAGGCGAGACACCGAGTGGTGGGCGAAGGCCTTTTGCTTACTTTTGGCTGGGCCGGCACTCCGGCCTTTCCAAAAGTGAGCCGCCGTAAGGGCGGAACCATAAGTAGCCGTTACCTAAATAACGGATATGCTCACCAAACACGACTTTGCCCCCTTCATACCGTCACCTTACGCGCACACGCCACCACGTGATTCGCCGCAACAAACCCAAAGGTCATCGCCGGCCCCAACGTACCTCCCGCCCCCGGATAACGCGTGCCCATCACCGAGGCCGAGCAGTTGCCAATGGCATACAGACCCGCAATCGGCACGCCGTCCTCACGCACCACTTGGGCGTGTTCGTTGGTCAGCAAGCCGCCCTTGGTGCCAATATCCCCGGCATCCAGGCGCATCGCGTAGTAAGGCCCTTTGCGCAACGGCGCCAGGCACGGGTTGGGCTTGACGTTGCTGTCGCCGTAGTAGCGGTCGAAGATATTGCCGCCACGGCCAAAATCCAGGTCGACGCCGGTGCCGGCATAGGTGTTCACCTTGGCCACGGTCGCTTCCAGGCCCGCGCTGTCGACGCCGATACGCGTGGCCAACTCGGCCAGGGTGTCGGCTTTCCAGTACAGGTTGTCGCGCCATTCCTTGCGCAAGCGGCTGTCGGGCATGACCTGGCCCGGCATCAACGGCCCCATGGCGTAGTTGAAGCGAAAGTGCGCATCGAAGATCACCCAGGCCGGCACCGAGCGGCCGTCGGTTTTCTGGTTGTCCTGGTGCATGGCATCGACAAACTCCAGGTACGGCGCCGCCTCGTTGACAAAGCGCTGGCCCTGGCCGTTGACCACGATGGCGCCGGGAAACGCGCGCTCGGCAAACACGCCTCGGGGTTTGTCTTCCCCCGGCACGGCAATGGTCGGCGCCCACCAGGCCCAATCCATCAAGGCCGTGGCCGCACCCTCGGCCATGCCGGCTTGCAGCGCCGCCCCGGTGTTGTTGCCCGGTGGCGTGGCGCTCCAGGCACGGCGCGTGGGCTTGGGCAGGTACTGATCGCGTAGCGCCTGGTTCTGCTCGAAGCCCCCGGAGGCGAGGATGACCCCGTGGCGCGCCGTCAGCTGCAACTCGGCGCCGTTGCGCTGCACCGTCACACCGCTGACGCGACCGTTGTCGGTGACCAGGCCGCAAAAGTCGGTGTTGAGCCACAGCGGCACGTCGCGGTCCATCAACGAGCGCCGCAGCGATGCCACCAGCGAACTGCCGAGGGACGCGCGGCGGTCGAATTTGCTTTTGCGCCGCCACTTGAAATCCAGCTTGTAGCGCAGCATCAGTTTCATGATCAGCAGGCGCCAGCCAAAGCTGCGCGCCATGACCTTGTGCGCATCGCGGGCAGTCCAGGCAATACGCCCCATCAGCAAGGTAGACGGCGAGGGTTTGCGCAGGTTGGCCAGTTCGTCGCCCAACAGGCTGGTGTCGAAAAGCTCCGGATCGAGGGTGCGCCCGCCCGCCAGCGCACCCGGCAAGTGTGGATAGTAATCGGGGTATTTGGCCGCCACTGCGTAACGCACCCGGCTGATACGGGCGAGTTGCTCGATCATCTTCGGCGCGTTGTCGAGGTAGGCGCGCAGGCGTGCTTCCTCCACATGCTCACCCGCAGTGGCTTGCAGGTACGTCAGCGCCATTGCGTAGCTGTCCTGCCCGCCCTGGCGGCTGAAATAGCGGTTATTCGGAATCCAGATGCCGCCCCCGGAGATCGCCGAGGTGCCGCCGTACTGGTTGCTTTTTTCCACCACCAGCACGCGCATGCCCTGGTCGGCGAGAAACACCGCCGAGGTCATTGCACCGGCGCCCGAACCGACGACGATCACGTCGTAGTGCGTTTGAGACTGAATGAAAGCCGTCATTGTGGTTATGCCATTCGCTGAAATGAGGGAGTCACCGCCGGCGGCGCTGACGGTGTGCATTGAGGGTTATGCCGACAAGGTCGCACGTCGCCCGGCCCACGGATGGGCCTGTTCGAGTTGGCTGGCAAGGCGCAGCAATACGTCTTCGCCGCCCAGGCGCGCGGTGAACATCATGCCCACCGGCAAGCCGTCGTCACTCTGCCCCAGGGGCAGGGAAATCGCCGGCTGGCCGCTGACATTGGCGACCACGGTAAACCCGGCGCTGCCCATGGCCTGGTGCGCATAGCTGTCCCACGGTTGGTCGAGGGACAGCAGGCCCAGCTTCGGCGTGAGACTGCCGGTGACCGGCGAGAGGATCACGTCAAAACGTTGGAAGTGCTGTTCCATGGTCGCGCCGATGCGTTCGAACGAGGCACGCGCCCGGTACAGGTCTTCGCCGCTGATGCCTTGGGCACGTTCCAGATTGACCAGGGTGATTTTCTCCAGGTCCTGCGCCGTGGCGGCACGGCCCAGCACCTGTTCTCGGTCATGGATCAGCGTGCGCAAGGCAGTGCCGATCACCTTGCCGTGGGCGCCGAACAACTCGCGGGGGTCAACGTTCAAGGTCATCTCTTCAAGCTCATGCCCCAGGGCCGACAACTGCTTGAGGGTGCGCTCCAGAGTGGCGGCAATCGCCGGGTCCAACGGTGCGCCGGTAAGGGACTGACGCACCACGCCCACGCGCAACTTGCCGGGGTCACGCAACAGCTCTTGCACATACGGCCGCACGGGCGGTGGACACCAATAGGCACTGCCGGCGTCATGGCCTTGTCCCGCATCGAGAAAGAGTGCCGTGTCGCGCACGCTGCGCGACACCACATTGGCCACGCTGGCGCCAAACCAGCCTTCGAAATGCACCGGCCCGCTGGGGGTGCGGTAACGGCTGGGCTTGAGCCCGACCACCCCACAGTAGGCCGCCGGGATCCGGATCGAACCGCCGCCATCGGTGGCATGGGCCACCGGCACGATCCCGGCCGCTACCGCTGCCGCTGCCCCGCCGGAGGAACCGCCGGCACTCATGGCCAGGTTCCACGGGTTGTGGGTCTGGCCCCAGGCCAGGGATTCGGTGGTGGTGGTCAGCCCGAACTCCGGGCAGGCAGTCTTGCCGAACGGCACGGCGCCGGCGTTTTGGTAGCGGGTGATCAGGGTGCTGGTGTAGGTGGCCGGGGGGGCGTCCTTGAAGAAGCGGCAACCGTTGCTGGTGATCGTGCCTTGCAGATTGGTGTTGAGGTCCTTGAGCAGCAGCGGCACACCGGCCAGGGTGCCCTGTTTGTCAGTGCCGTCATTGCGACGCTGGGCCATCAAGGCATGGGCGTAGGCTTCATGCAGCATGTTCACGGCATTGACCCGGGGGTTGACCGCGTGGCAGCGCGCCAACGCGGCGGCCAGCAGGTCCTGCGGGCTCAGCTCGCCGCTGCGCACGGCCTGGCTCATGGCCCAGGCGTCCATGGCCTGGTAATCGGTGTCGCCAAGCCCTGCTGCGCGGGCGTCGGCAAAACGCCCCAGCAGTCCGACACCGGCGCTCACGGCGCCGGCCTTGAGTACGTCACGGCGCGACCAGCCGTTGTCCGTCTTATCTTGATGAGTGTGCATAGTGATGATCAGGCCCGGATAAATGAAAGGTTCAACCCTTGACTGCCGCCAACATGGCCGCCAGATAGTGCTCGCCATACGGCGGCAGCAAGCCCCATTCACGGCGCGGGTCGTGGGGCCCGGCCTTGAACACGGTGCGCATATGGCTGAACTCAAGGAAGCCTTCGCGGCCGTGGTAGTGGCCCATGCCCGAGGCGCCCACGCCACCGAACGGCGCGTCGTGCAACGCCGCGTGCATCATCACCTCGTTGATCGTCACCCCACCGGACAGCGTGTGTTCCAGCACATGCCGTTGCTCCTGCGGGTCCTCGCCGAAGTAGTACAACGCCAGTGGCCGAGGCCGGGCATTGATGTCGGCGAGTACCTGGTCGAGGTCGTGATAGGTCAACACAACCACGGCCGGGCCGAAGATTTCCTCGTGCAGAATCTGGCTCTCCGCCGCCGGGTTCACCACCACCCGCAGCGGGCGGCGGCGGTCCTGGGTATTCAGCACCAGGGGTTCGGGCAAACACTCGATACGGGCGCCGCGTGCCTGGGCATCCTCGACCAGGCCTTCGACCCGATCCAGGTGGCGTTGGTTGACCACCGCCACCACATCCGGGTTGCCGGCCACGCTCGGGTTCAGTTCGCAATACGCGGCGCGCAACGCATCGAGAAACGGCTCCAGCGCGGCGACAGGCACGTAAACCAAGTCCGGGTTGATGCAGATTTGCCCGCCATTGCATGCCTTGCCCGCCGCGATGCTGAACGCGGCTTTACTCAGATCGGCACTCTGTGACAACACCACCGGCGACTTGCCGCCCAGTTCCAGGGTGACCGGCACCAGGTTTTTCGCGGCATTGGTCATGATGCGTCGGCCGATCGCGGTACTGCCGGTGAACACCAGATGATCGAATGCCTGGCTGCTGAACGCCTCGCCCACTTCGGGCCCGCCATTGACCACGGCGATTTCCAGCGGATCGAGGTGCACGGCGCACAGGCGCGCCACCAACTCAGCAGTACGCGGCACCACCTCCGAGGGTTTGAGAATCGCCCGGTTACCCGCCGCCAGCGCCGACGCCAACGGGCTGAACAAGGTGAACAGCGGCGCGTTCCAGGTGCCGAGAATGCCTACCGTGCCCTTGGGCTGGTACATGACCCAGGCGCTGGCGCCGAGTTGGTCGTAGGGGCTGAACATCTGCCGAGGCTCGTCCTGCATCCAGGTCTGCAGATGGTCACGGGCATACTTGAGTGACGCCAGGGCGCCCAGCACGTCGTTCATCAGCGAAAAGCCCGCCGGCCTGCCACCGAAGTCCAGGTCCATCGCCGTGGTCAAGGCAGCCTGGTGTTCCACCAGCAGGTCGATCACTTGCTGGAGCCGGCGCCGGCGGGTGTCGGCGCTGACCGGTCCCGCACGGAACGTGGCATGTTTTTGTTGCAGCAGCAGGTCGGAAAGGTCCTGGGCACTCATTGTTATCCCCTCGCAGGTGGGCTCGTTGGCCGTTGAGCGCCACTCTAGGCGCGGGCCCCTGCCCCTCGCCTCGTCCAATCGGACGAGGTTGGCGTTAGTCCGTTGAGACGATGCTACTGGCCCTCAAACCGCCAACACTGGCCATAAGCCCCCACCCTCCATGAGGCCAGTCATGGCAACACAAAACCTTAGCTTCGACCCCCAGGCCTTTCGCGCTGCGCTCGGCACCTTTACCACCGGGGTCACCATCATCACCACCCACGCCGAAGACGGCTCGCCGGTGGGCATCACCGCCAACAGCTTCAACTCGGTGTCGCTCAACCCACCGCTGGTGCTGTGGAGCCTGTCCAAGCAAGCGCGCAGCCTGCCGGTGTTCAGCAGCGGCAAACACTGGAACGTGCACGTGTTGTCCACCGAGCAGGAAACCTTGTCGGGCCGGTTTGCCACCCAGGGCGAAGACAAGTTCGCCGAGATCGCGCTGGACAACGGCGTCAGCGCCGCCCCGCTGCTGCAGGACTGCACCGCGCGTTTTCAATGCCGCACGGCGTTCCAGTACGAAGGCGGTGACCATGTGATCTTCGTCGGTGAAGTGCTGGCCTTCGACCACAGCGACCGCGCCCCGCTGGCCTTCCAAAGCGGCCAATACGCCCTGGCCACACGCAAGCCGCGCAGTGAGCTGCGCCTGGCCACCACACCACCGGCGCCCGAATGCAGCTACACCGAGGACTTGCTCGGCTACCTGCTGGGACGCGGGCACTACCAGGTGCTCAACCAGTTGCGCCAATTGCTCGGCGAGCAGCAGTTGGATGAGCAGACGTTTTTTGTGCTGTCGATTTTGTGTATTCGCGACAACCTGACCCTGGATGAAATCAACACCTTCGTGAATTACACCGGCATGGTCATCAGCCTGGCGAGCATGCGCTTCCTCGAACGCCAGCGCCTAGTGGCCTTCGAAGGCCCGGCCGACGCCTTGCGCTTTGTACTCACCGCCCAGGGCCGTGAAGTGTCCCTGCATCAACTGGCGCTGGCCAAGGCAGTGGAACAAGACCTGGTGGCCAGGCTCGGCAGCGCCGATGCGCAAGCCTTGAAGGTGTTGCTCAAGCGCCTGATCGTGGTGAGTGACCCAGGCCTGCCGGACCTCTGGGCACCGCGATGAGCGCCCGCGAACCGACGCTCCCGGCGACTCACGCCGGTTGGGCCAGCCACGGTCTGTTGGTCCTGCTGGCCCTGGTGTTTGCCGATAACTTCGTTGGCCGGCAAATACTCGCGGTGATGATCGAGCCGCTGAAGGCCGAATTCGGCGTGGGCGATACCGCCATCGGCTTGATCTCCGGGCTGGCGTTCGCCGCCGTGTATGCACTGATGGGCCTGCCCGCCGGGCGCCTGGTGGACCGCCTGCCCCGCACGCGCCTGCTGGCCTTGTCGTGCCTGCTGTGGGCGTTGGCGACCATGGCCTGCGGCTGGGCCGGCAGTTTTATTGCGCTGGCCATCGCGCGGATGCTGGTGGCGGTGAGTGAATCCCCGACCACCTCGGCGTCGCTGTCGTTGATTGCCGATTTGTATCCGCCCCAGCGTCGTTCGTTCGCCATCAGTTGCTTTACCGCTGCGCCGACGTTTTCTTCAATCATCGGCTTGAGTGTCGGCGCCTGGGTGGTCGAGCATTACGGTTGGCGCAGCGCATTTATCGCGCTGGGCGTACCGGCCCTGGTGTTTTCCATGACGCTGGCGTGGGTGCGCGAACCCCGCCGGGGCCGCTGGGACCTCACGCCGCAGACCCACACGCCCCCGCCACTGCTCGGCATGGGCGCCGAGGCACGCGCGCTGTGGGCGTTGCCGGCCTATCGCTGCCTGGTGTTGGCCGGTGGCCTGGCCACCTTGAGTTCCTATGCGGTGGGGATGTGGAACACCAGTTTCCTGGTGCGCTCCCACGGGCTGTCGCTGCAACATGCCGGGCTGTTGGCGGGCGTCATTTGCGGCCTCTCGGCCGGAGTCGGCGGACTGGTCAGTGGTGGGTTGAGCGACCGCCTGTGCCGTCGCCATCCCCATTGGCAGGTGTCGATCCCCATGCTCGGCCATGGCGCGGCGGTCTGCGCGCTGGTGCCCTACCTGCTGTGGTCCGATGCGCTGCTGATCCGCGTGGGCGATGTGCCGATCCCGGCAGCCATGCTCTGGTGCGCGCTGTACGCATTCTTTGCGGTGTGGTGGGTGGCGCCCTCCTACAACCTGGTGACCCAACTGGTGCCGCCGGGCCGACGCGGCACCGCCATGGCCTTGCAAACCATTGTCAGCACATTGTTGGGCGTTGGCGTCGGGCCGCTGATCACCGGGGTATTCAGCGAACTGCTGCTGCCGATGGCCGGGCAGGAGTCGTTGCGCTATGCCTTGTTGCTGGTCAACCTGCCGGTGATCTGCGCCGTCCTGCTGTTGATGCGCACGGCCACCCATGCCGCAAAAACCGACTATCGCCACGCGGTCTGACCTCACTATGGCCCTCCCCCAATCCCTCCCCAGCGCCCGCGACCGCCTGCTCGATGCCGCCCTCGAACTCTTCGCCACCCGTGGCTTCCAGGCGATCGGCCTGCGCGACCTGGCCGGCCATTTGGGGTTGCATGCCGGGTCGCTGTATCACCATATCGAGAACAAGCAGAGCCTGTTGTTCGAGCTGATCGAGCGCGCATTCTCGGACCTGCTGCACGACACCCAGCGCCGCCTCAAAGGCACCCGCAACCCCGGCGAACGGCTGCAACGGTTTATCCAGGCGTTTGCCCGTTTCAATGCAAATGAGCCGTACCGGTTGGTGCTGATGACCCGTGAATTCGTCAACCTTGATGAGGCACAGCAAACCAAAATCATCCAGCTGAAAGACCGTTATGCGTTGCTGCTGAGCCAAGTGTTGGAGGACGAAAACGGCCATGCAGGCAGTGCCCCGATCCTACTGGTGATTTTGTTTGGGCAGTCGCAGTGGTACAGCGGTGAAATCAGTGAGTCTCGATTGATGCAGGTGGTGCGGGGCTTTCGATAGGGGTGGGTCAGCAACAAATAAGGTGACTGATACTCCGTCATCGGGGGCAAGCCCCCTCCCACATTTTGATCTTCGTGTATCAGGTGAATATCACACGGCTTTTGATCTGCTTTTGATCTGGGTCGCCCCGTTAAACCACGCTGGCCGAACGCAGGCTTGAATCCGTGGGTAACCCGGCAGGACGCCGGGTTAGCCGCTATCGGGGGCAAGCCCCCTCCCACAGGTCCAGGGCAAGACTCAAAATTGTGTGAACACTAACGACCCCGCTCAATCTGAAAATTACTCCAGGCCTGGGTCACCGGCATCACCTCCAAACTGTTGATATTGATATGCGCCGGCTGGCTCATCAGCCAGAAGATCGTCTCGGCAATGTCAGCCGGTTGCAGCGGCTCGGCACCCGCATACACCGCTTCGTACCTGTGAGCATCGCCCGCAAAGCGCACCAGGGAAAACTCGCTTTCGCACAACCCCGGTTCCAGGTTGGTCACCCGCACCCCCGTGCCCTGCAAGTCACAACGCAAATTCAACGAAAACTGCCGCACAAACGCCTTGGTCGCCCCATACACATGGCTACCGGGATACGGCCAATTCCCCGCAATGGACCCCAGGTTAACGATGCTCGCGCCGCGACCGTGGGCGATCAAGCGCGGCAGCAACAGCCGCGTGCTGTACAGCAGGCCCTTGATATTGGTGTCGACCATGGTCTCCCAGTCATCCAGCGAACACGCCTGGGCAGCCTCGGTTCCCAGCGCCAGCCCAGCGTTGTTGATCAGCCCGCGCAACCGGTTAAAGCCCTCGGGCAATTGGCTGATTGCCGCCTGCATGGCCGCGCGGTCGCGAACGTCCAGCACCAACGGCAACACTTCGGCTTGCCCGCTTAACTCGTCGGCCAGACGCAACAGGCGTTCTTCACGCCGGCCCGTCAGCACCATCGACCAGCCGGCCTGGGCGAAACGGCGGGCGCAGGCTTCGCCGAAACCGGCGGTGGCGCCGGTGATAAATACAGTCGGTTGCATGATCCATCTCCAAAGGTCACGACCACGACCGGCCCAGCAGGCCGAAGCCCGCCAACGCCAGCAATAGCCATTGGGTAAGCCGCGCCGCGTGTTCGGCGCGAATGTGCAGGAACAAACGTTGACCCAGCCATAGCCCCAACCACAGCGGTGCCAGCAGTGGCAGTGCGCGGCGTGGCACCTCGGGGCCAATGGCATCGGCCAGGGCCAAGGCGGCCAGCGCGGCCAGGTCCACAACAAAAAAGAACATGATCAGGGTGGCGCGCAGCTTGCGTGCGTGCAGCCCACAATGGCTGAGCCACGCCACCACCAGCGGCCCGCCGATGGAAAACGCGGCGATCAACGCCCCGCTGCTGCCGCCCACCAGCCACGCCGACCACGGCCCGCGCCCCATCGGCAGCGACACCCGTGCCAGGCCCAACAGCGCCAATATCGCCACCAGCAGGTACACCCCCAGGCTCAACCATTCAGCGTCGAGCCCGGTCAATAACCACACACCGCAGGGCACCCCCACGGCCGCCGCCAGCAACACCCGGCGCAGCAGAAAATAGTCGGCCTGGGCCCACGCATCGCGCAGCAACATCAGGCTCGACGCCACCTCCAGGCACAGCACCAGCGGCACCGCATCACGCAATGAACCGAGCAGGGCCAGGCCCACCACCGCGACTGCCGCAAAGCCAAATCCGGTGAGGCCACGCACCACTGCCGCCACCAGCACACAGGCGGCGCTCAAGCTCCAATTCAATTCCGGGGTCACGACGCGCTCCTCTGGCAATGGCGCCACTCTAGTCAGGCACCGACCGCTGCTTTAGAGCCAGATAGGCTTTTCCATGGAGCCAGTGCCCGGCCGACTGGCTCCATGGAAAAGCCCATCTGGCTCTAAGCGCACCCAGGCTGCATGGCTAGGCTGCGGGACAACCGGCCACACCGCGCCCGCCAACAGGAGTCACCCCATGGCAACGAACCTCAGTCATCAATGGATGCCCTTCACCGACAACCGCGAATTCCAGCGCGCCCCGCAATTGTTTGTACGCGCCGAAGGTGTGCGCTACTGGACCGCCGAGGGCCGCGAGTTGCTTGACGGCAGCTCGGGACTGTTCTGCTGCGCCGCCGGGCATGGCCGTACCGAAATCGCCGAAGCGGTGTGCAAGCAACTGCTGACCCTGGATTTCACCCCGCACTTCCAGCGCGCCTCGCCGCTGTCATTCGAACTGGCGGAGCGCTTGAGCGAGCTGCTGCCGCAAGGTCTGAACAAGCTGTTTTTCACCAACTCCGGTTCCGAGTCGGTGGACAGCGCGATGAAGATCGCCCTGGCCTATCACCGCGCCCGCGGCCAGGCCCAGCGCACGCGCTTTGTCTCTCGCGAGTGGGCCTACCACGGGGTCAATTTCGGCGGCGTGGCCCTGTCCGGCATGATGCGCAACCGCCAGGCCTTCGCCACCGGCGGCCTGCCCCACGTCAGCCATATGCGCCACACCTGGCAGGCGGAGCAACGCTATCAGTTGGGTGAACCGAGCCAAGGCGCAGACCTGGCCGACGACCTGGAACGCATCATCGCCACCCACGGCGCCGACAGCATCGCCGCGTGTTTTGTCGAGCCCATCGCCGGTTCCATCGGTGTGTACGTACCGCCCGCCGGCTACCTGAAACGCCTGCGGGATATCTGCAATCGCCACGGCATCCTGTTGGTGTTCGACGAAGTGATCACCGGTTTCGGCCGCACCGGCGAAGCGTTTGCCGCGCAGAGTTTTGCGGTGAAGCCGGACATCATCACCATGGCCAAGGCCTTGACCAACGGCGCGATCCCCATGGGTGCGGTGGCGGTGGATGAGTCGATCTACGACGCCGTGGTCACCTCCAGCCAAGGCCAGGGGCCGGAGCTGTTCCACGGCTACACCTACTCCGGGCATCCGGCCGCGTGTGCGGCTGCGCTGGCCTCGTTGGACATCTATCGCGATGAGGATTTGTTTGGCCGTGGCCGCCAGTTGGCGCCGTACTTTATGGAGTCGTTGAGCGCCTTGCGTGGCTTGCCTCAGGTCAGCGACTTGCGCGGTTACGGCCTGCTCAGCGGCATCCAGTTGGCCCCTGGCGCCACCCCCGGTGCCAAGGGTGCGCAGGTGCAACGTGCGCTGTATGACGCAGGGCTGCACGTGAAGACCACCGGCGACGCGATCATCTTCGCCCCGGCGCTGGTGGCCAGCCGCACCGATGTGGACGCCATGTTCGAAGTACTCAAGTCCACCCTCAGCCAAGAAACGTTCTAGGCCGGTTGGGCCTGGTGCAATTCGCGCCAGGCCTGGCCCAGAGCGGCAATCCCCGCTTCGATCCGGTCTTCGGCAATCGCGCCGAAGCCCAGGCGAAAATAGCAGCCGCCGCGCCCCTCCCCCAGAAAGTGAATATCCCCCGGCTCGATCAACACCCCGTGCCGCGCGACCCGCCGCTGCAAGGCCCAGGCGTCCACCGCCGGCGGCCCACTGACCCAGATCGACGAACCACCGGCCATGCCACTGGCGTGGCACTCCGGCAGATGCTCGGCCAAGGCGCGGCTGATCACCCGCCATTTGCGCGCCAGGCGATCACGCAGGCGGCGCGCGTGGGCATCGTAATGCCCCATGGCCAGGAACAACGCGAGGATGCGTTGGTTGTTCGACGGCGGATGGCGGTACATGTAGCGGCGCAGTGCGCGCAGTTCGTGGATCAACTCGGCATCGGCGGCAATAAAGCCCAGGCGCACCCCCGGCAGCAAGCCTTTGGTAAGGCTGCCGAGGTAGATGACGCGGCCACTGTCGTCATAGCTTTTGAGCGCCGGGTGGTTGCTGCCGAGAAAGTTCTGCTCGCTTTCGTAGTCGTCTTCGATGATCAAAAAGTCGTGTTCGCGGGCGCTGGCCAACAGCTCCAGGCGTCGGTACAGCGGCATGGTCACGCCGGTGGGCGACTGGTGACTGGGGGTGCAGAACAGCATGTCGCAGCCGCGCAGTTGCTCGTCCACCACCAGCCCCTGCCGGTCGATGCGCAGCGGGCGCAAGGTGCAACCGGAAAGGCTGAAAATATTCCGCGCATCCACGTAGCCCGGCTCTTCCAGGCCCATTTGCAGACCGGGCCGCCCCAACAGGCGGGTGAGCATATACAGCGAATTTTGCGTGCCGATGGTCACCAGCACCTGCTCCGGCCGCGCCTGGATGCCGCGCTTGGGCAACACCCGTTGGATGATCTGTTCCACCAGCAATGGATCATCCAGCATCACCTGGTCATCCACCCAACTGCGCATGTGCGCGCCGCTGGTGGCGATACGCGCGCAGTCGCGCCAACGGGCGGCGGTTTGTTCGTCGTCCTCGATCTGCCCGTAGATAAACGGGTAGCGGTAGTCGCGCCAGTTGCGTGGTTTGACGATGCTGCGCATCTGCGCCGAGTCGGTTTGCAGGCGGCGCTCCCAGTCCGGCGCATGGTCGGGCCGCTCGAACAGGGCCGGTGACTTGGCCTTGAGGCTGACGTTGAGTTGCTGGCGCAGGAATTTCTCATTGATAAAGTAGCCGCGCCGATCCGAAGGGGTCAGGTAACCGTCCTGCACCAACTGTTCGTACACCAGCACCACGGTATTGCGCGACACCTTGAGCAACTCGCACAACTTGCGCGAGGACGGCATGGCGTCGTCGGGCGGCAGCGCGCCGTCGAGGATGGCATTGAGCAGGTTTTCGCGCAGTTGCTCCTGCAACCCGCGACCGGCTTCGAACGGACGGAAATAACGCTCCAACATGGTTCCCACTCCCTCGACGACGCACCCCGATGGCGCGCCCGCTACGCTGCACGCCAGGCGCGCAAAGGCCTGGCGCGCTGGCTGGTACCAAAGCCCGGCGCATCTGGCTCTAAAGCAAGCAACGGGCCGACCCTAAGATCCAGCTGTGCCAAACACGGCCGTTACTCTTAGGAGCCACACCATGCTCAAGCCCCTGCACCAATGGATACGCCGCTCCCTGCTGTTACCCGCCGCCGCGCTGACCCTGGGGCTTGCCACCACGGCTCAGGCGCAGACGGTGACCATCGGCGTGCAAAGCATGTTTGCGCCGTGGAAGAACGCCATCGCCGAAAAGCAATTCGAGCAGGCCACCGGCTGGGATATCCAGTGGCGCAACTTCGACAGCGGCGGCGATGTGATGACCGCCATGGCCTCGGGCGATGTGCAGATTGGCGTGGCCGGCAGCAGCCCGATTGCCGCCGCCGTGAGCCGTGGGGTGGACGCGCAGTTGTTCTGGATCCTGGACAATATCAACAACGCCGAGGCCCTGGTGGTGCGCAACGGCAGCGGCATCGTTGCGCCCCAGGACCTGGCGGGCAAAACCCTGGCGGTGCCATTCGTTTCCACCACGCACTTTCATGCGCTGTTTGCCCTGGAACAATTCGGCCTGAGCGGCAAGGTCAAGGTGATCAACCTGCAACCCTCGGACATTCCCGCCGCCTGGGAACGTGGGGATATCGACGCTGCCTTTATCTGGGACCCGGCACTCGGCCGCCTCAAGCAAAGCGGGCATGTGCTGCTGACCTCCGGGCAACTGACCCAATGGGGCAAGGCCACCTTCGATGGCATCGTGGTCGACCGCCAGTTCGCCGAGAAGAACAGCGCGGGCATGCTCGCCCTGACCAAGGTGCTGCAAGCCAGCACGGCGTCGTACGTGAACGCGCCAAACACGTGGACTGCCGACTCGCCGCAAGTGATCAACGTGGCGCGCCAGTCCGGTGCCAAGCCCGATGAAGTACCGCCCGTGCTGGCCCTGTACCAGTTCCCCCTCGCGGCGCAGCAGGCCAGTGCCAGCTGGCTCGGCGCCGGCAAGGACGGCGGCGCGGCCAAGGCGTTGGCGGCCACCGCTGAATTCTTGAAAGCGCAGAAAAAGATCCCGGCGCTGTTGCCCGACTACAGCGTGGCGATCAACCCGAGCTACGTCCAGGCCGCGCAATAACCCCTGCCACGGGCGGCGCGGGTCGCCCCTCAATGAGGAAACAGCCATGGGCCAGTGCCTGAAAATCCATGACGTGTCGGTGCACTACCCCGGCCAGCAAAAAGGCCAGCGAGTCACCGCACTTGCCGGGGTCAACCTGGAGATTGCCAGCGGTGACTTCGTGGTCGCCCTCGGCGCCTCGGGGTGCGGCAAAACCACCCTGCTCAACCTGATGGCCGGTTTTATCCAGCCCAGCAGTGGCTTGATCACCCTGGGTGATTTTCACGGCCAAGTGCCGCAACACACCTCGGCCACGGCGCAACTGCGCGACCAGGTCACCGGGCCCGGCACCGAGCGTGGCGTGGTGTTCCAGAAGCACGCCCTGCTGCCCTGGCTGAATGTGCTCGACAACGTCGCATTCGGCTTGAAACTGCGCGGTATGCCCAGTGCCGAGCGTGAGGAACGGGCACGGCATTTTCTCCAGCTCACGGGCCTTGCGGACTTCGCCCGGCACGCGGTGTATCAACTGTCGGGCGGCATGCAACAACGGGTCGGCATTGCGCGGGCGCTGACCAACGACCCGCAGATGTTATTGCTCGACGAGCCCCTTGGCGCACTGGATGCCCTGACCCGCGAGCGCTTGCAGGAGTTGATCCTGCAAATCTGGCAACGCACCGAAAAAATGATGTTTTTCATCACCCACGATGTCGAGGAAGCGCTGTTCATGGCGACTCGGCTGATCATCATGTCGCCGCGCCCCGGCCGCATCACCCACGAGTTCCCGGTGGATTTCGGTCGGCGCTTCCTCGCTGGCCAGGACGCCCGCACGGTCAAATCCAGCCCGGACTTTATCGCCCTGCGTGAGCAGGTGCTGGGCATCATCCACGGTGACGAGGAGTCGGCCGCATGAGTTTATTGGACGAGAAACAACGCGGCGCCATTCTGCGCGCCCTGCACGACCTGCGGCGTGCCGCACCGGCACGGCCCGGTGAGCAATATGGCGCGCCGGGCAATGGGTCGAGCCTGCTGCTGAGCCTGGTCACCGTGGGGCTGGTGTTTGCGCTCTGGTATGTCGCCACCAACGTCGGGTGGATCAAGCCGCTGTTCCTGCCTTCGCCTCAGGCGGTGTGGATGCAACTGATGGACGTGGCCAGTGACGGCTTTGCCGACGCCTCGCTGCTCAGCCATATCGGCTGGAGTGCGTTCCGGGTATTCGGCGCGTTTGTGCTGGCGGCCTGCACGGCGATCCCGGTGGGCATCATGATGGGCGTGAACCGCGTGGCCCGTGGGGTGCTCGACCCGCTGGTGGAGTTTTACCGGCCACTGCCGCCGCTGGCGTACTTGCCGCTGGTGGTGATCTGGATGGGCATCGGCGAAGGCTCGAAAGTGTTGCTGATTTACCTGGCGATGTTCGCACCGCTGGCCCTGAGTGCGCGGGCCGGGGTGAAGTCGGTGGCCATCGAGCAGATTCACGCCGCCTACTCCATGGGCGCCAGCCGTGGCCAGGTGTTGCGCCACGTGATCATGCCCGCGGCGTTACCGGAAATACTGACCGGCATGCGCATCGCCATCGGCTTTGGCTGGACCACCCTGGTGGCCGCCGAGATGGTCGCCGCCACCGCCGGCCTGGGCTTTATGGTGCTGACCGCCTCCAAGTTCATGGCCACCGACGTGGTGATCATGGGCATCCTGGTGATTGGCGCGATGGCCCTGCTGTTCGACCTGGGCATGCGCTGGCTGGAACGGCGGCTGGTGCCCTGGAAAGGCAAGGCTTGAGACACCTGCATAGCGCTGCACCCGCGTCCTGGGTTAGGGTGGCCGACATCCCTTGTGCCGTTGGCCCTGCCCCTGTGACCCCGACCCTGAACCGCACCGGCAAACATGATTTGATGTGGCGCCAACTGCTGCCCAAGGCACGGCGCAATGACGAGCCGTTGCAGGTGCAGTTGTGCGTGGCGTTTGTCACGGCGATCCTCGACGGCCGCCTCCCCGCCGGCACGCGGCTGCCTTCGGGGCGCGACCTGGCGCAGTTGACCGGGGTGTCGCGCAATACCGCGGTGCTGGTTTACGAACGGTTGAGCGCCGAGGGCTATATCGAGTCACGCCTGCGCGATGGCTTCTTTGTGTGCAGCGACATCTCGCCGACCCAGGCCACCCAGGAACCGCTGCCCGCCCCCAGCGCCCAGCCGGATTGGCAGCAACGCCTCAAAGCCACCGCCCACATGGCGCCCTGGGCTGACCGCCCCACCGTATGGCGGCGGGTGCGCTACCCGTTTATCTATGGCCAGTTCGACCCGCGCCAGTTTCCGCTGACGCAATGGCGCCAGTGCACGCGCCAGGCCAATGAGGTCAAGGCCGTCGACCGCTGGTGGCAGGAAGGCGAGGACGCCGGCAACGCGCAGTTGATCGACCAATTGATCCGCCGCGTGCTGCCACGCCGAGGCATCGCCGCCACCCGCGACCAAGTGCTGTTGACCCTCGGTCGCCAGCAAAGCTTCTACCTGCTGGCCCGTTTGCTGGTGCGCGATGGCGCGCGCATCGGCTTCGAAGAACCGGGCTACATGGACCCGCGCAATGTGTTTGCCTACAACGGTGCACAGGTGGTGCCGTTGCCGGTGGACGAGCAAGGTGTGGTGCCAACCGCTGACTACGCGAGCTGCGACTACCTGTATTGCACGCCGGGCTACCAATGCCCCACCGGTGTCACCCTGAGCCCGCAACGCCGTACCACACTGCTGGCGATGGCGGCGCAGCATGACCAGGTGATCATCGAAGACGACGACGATCCGGAAACCGAATACGACGGCCAGGCGTTGCCGGCGCTCAAGGCCCAGGACGGCAACGAACGGGTGATCTACCTCAGCAGCCTGTCCAAACTGCTGTCGCCGGGATTGGGCATCGGCTATATCGTCGCGCCGGCGCCGGTCATCGAGCAGTTGCGCCACTTGCAACGCCTGATGATCCGGCAGATCCCCGGCAACAACCAGGTGGCCGCTGCGCTGTTTATCCAGCAAGGCCACTACGACCGCTTATTGCAGCAAGCCCGGGAAAAACTCGCCCAGCGCGCCGCCTTGATCACCCAGGCATTGCGCGCCCACTTGCCCGAGGCGACGTTTATCGCGCCTACCGGCGGCGCCACCCTTTGGTTGCGCTTGCCCCATTGCCATGACCTGACGCAGCTGTACATGGAAGGCCTGGCCCAAGGCGTGCTGTTCGACCCCAGTTCCGCCTTCTACATGGACCCTGCCGTCGGCGCCGCCAACCCCGCAATGCGCCTGGGGTTCGGCTCGATGGCCAAGGACACCATCGTCCCCGGTATCGAAGCCTTGAGCCGGGTGATCCATGCCCATTGGCAGCGCTGGAAACGCTGAACGCGCCCTATCCAGACGCACGCCGCACCATCCCCGGGCAAACCCTGCCCATTCCCCCCTTCGCCCTGCCCCGCCGACTCGCTGGAAGCCGCGTAAACCGTGGCGTGCACTGGCCCCATCGATACCTGCCATTGGCGCCATGCGCTGGTGACGAAAATGCACGGATACTCGCGCTGCAACCCGGCGGCGCAGACCGGCGGGTGTCGTCCTACTTGACCTAAACAGGATGGGGAAATGTTGAAGATGCGATCCATGCCGTTCCCGATAAAAGCAGGCCTGCTCTGGATCGGCTGTGCCAGTGCGCACGCCGCCAGTGGCGACAGCCCGCCCACATGCACGAATTACGACCAGTACCTGACCCGCGCCGAGATCGTCATCAAGTCGATCCCGGTGTGCGCCCGCATCAGCCCGGAACTGGGCGGCTTGCGTGAAGCCCTGGCCGAACACGGCTTTGGTTTTACCGCGACGTCCTATAACGGCTACACCTACGACGTGCTCGGCCATAACGCCAAGCCTCAGCTGTATAACGGGCAAAACCCCAGCTACAACGCCTCGCTCAATACCTATCTCACCTACGACCTGACCCGCATCGGTTTTGCCAACGACGCGCAGTTCACCCTGGCGGCGCAGTGGGTGGGGGCCAACTACACGCCGGCCAACCCGCGCGTGACCACCATGACGGTGTTCGCGATCAACCAGTCGTTCTTCGATCATCAGTTGGAGCTGGAGTACGGCTATATCACCGGCGTGCGCCTGTTCTATGGGATCGCACTGGGTGGCAATGCGTCCACTGCCGCGCTCGGACCGAGCAGCGTGGTGCCGTTCCAGGTGGGCATGTCGGCCACCGAGCCGACGCCGACGCTGAACGTGATCGTGCGTGACCCGTCGCTGCGCTTCTACAACAGCTTTGCGGTGACGCGCAGTGTCAGCCCGGCCGGTATCGCCCAGGATGTGAAGGACAACCCCAGCGGCTTTCGCCTCAGTGTGCCGGATGCCAAGGCGCTGTTTATCGATGAGTTCGGCTACAAGCGCGCCGCCAGCGCCACCGAAAACTCCGCCTGGTTCCGGGCCGGCGCGCTGTACAACACCACCCAATACACCGAGTTCAAGAGCGGCAAGAAGTCCGACAACAACTACGGCGTGTACCTGGCGGGCACCGTGCAAGTCAGCAAGCCGTGGGGCGATGCACGCGGCTGGTACCTGGACAGCAAGGTCGATTACTCGCCGGACTCGGTCAACGCCATCAACCAGGCGATCCAGTTCACCGCCTTCAACGTGGGCCCGTTTGCCAGCCGCCCGGCGGACATGCTCGCGTTTGGCGTGACCAAGAGCGACTACAGCAAGGCACTGCGCGATGTGTACGCCGGTTACCGCATGCAGACCGCCAGCCACACCCTGGCCGCGACCGCCTCCTACGCGGCGCGCTTGACCCCCGGCATCTACCTGATCAGCGGCCTGACCTACACCCATAACCCGGTGTTTACCCCGGTGCACAGTGACGCCCTGCTGTGGCAGGAATCACTGAACTTCCTGTTTTGAATCCCTTTTCGCCGAGGCACTTTTGATGACCACCACCCCTTTTATGTCCCAGGCCGATTACCTTGCACTGGACGCCACCGCCATGGCCGAGGGCGTGCACAACGGCAGCCTGGCGCCCGAAGCGCTGCTGCGTGCCGCCCTGGAGCGTTGCGACCAACTGGACCCAACAATCAACGCCGTGGTGATGCGCCATGATGACCACGCCTTTGCGCAGTTAAAGGCCCGCCAAGCGGCCGGCACCGAGGGCAAGGGGGCATTGGCCGGTGTGCCGATGCTGCTCAAGGACTTGAACACTTACCTGGCGGGCACCGTGACCACCAACGGCTCGCGCCTGCTGGGTGACACGCCGCCGGCAACCGCCAACAGCACCGTGGTCAAGCGCTACCTGGACGCCGGCATGCTGGTGTTCGGCAAGACCGCCAGCCCCGAGTTCGGCATGACCACCACCACTGAGTCCAGCCAATGGGGACGCACCCGCAACCCGTGGAACCTGGATTACAGCGCCGGCGGTTCGTCGGGCGGCGCCGCCGCTGCGGTCGCCTCCGGAATCGTGCCGGTGGCCCACGCCACCGATGGCGGCGGGTCGATTCGCATCCCGGCGGCCTATTGCGGGGTGTTCGGCATGAAGCCGACACGCTACCGCACCCCGCAGGGCCCGAACTCGTTCGAAGGCTGGTTTGGCGCCAGTTGCGGCCATGTGGTGTCGCGCAGCGTGCGCGATTCGGCGTTGTTGCTCGACGTCAGCCACGGTCACGAGCGCGGCAGCCCTTATTGGCTGGCCGAGCCGCCACGCCCGTTTCGCGAGGAAATGCTGCGTACGCCCGCCGCGCTGCGCATCGGTGTGGTGAGTGCCGACATGACCGGCACACCGCTGGACCCGGAGATTGCCGAGGTGCTGGAGCGAACCGTCGGGCAGCTGCGCGAGTTGGGCCATCAGGTGCAACCGCTGACGCTGCCCGTCGACCCTCAACGTCTTTACGCCGCCCACGGCACCACCAGTGGCGTAGCGTTGTTGGCAGCGGTGCGCGACCGCGAGGCCGCGCTCGGTCGGCCCATGCCCGCCCACGCCCTGGAGCCGGTGACCCAGCGTGTACTGGAGCAGGCCACCCAGGCCAGCGCCGAACGCCTGTATCGCGCCCGCCGCGACTTCGAGGCGATTGGCCTGCAAATGGAACTGCTGTTCGATGATATCGACCTGATCCTCTCCCCCGTCACCGGCCAACTCACGCCGCCGCTGGGCCGGGTGAGCCTGCAAAACAGCTACGAGGACTACATCAAGCACATCGTCGGCAGTATCGGCTTTACCGTGCTGGCCAACGTCAGCGGCCAGCCGGCCATGTCGGTGCCGCTGGGCATCAGCCGCGACGGGTTGCCTATCGGTATGATGTTCAGCGCCGCCCACTGCCAGGAAGGCCTGCTGTTCCAACTGGCCGGGCAGCTGGAACAGCAGCACCCCTGGACTTGCCTTCCCGCACTGCAATAAAACGGCCTGCCGGGCCCTGGCGGCCCGGCAGCACCTCAGAGCACTTTGCGAGCGACTCGACATGACCACCCAGATTCAAGGCTTGCGCCGTCACTACACGCTGTTCCTGCTGTTTCTCGTCTCCGCTGTCAGCCTGATCGACCGGCAGATCATGGGGATCGTCATCGAACCGATCAAAGCCGAATTCCACGTGTCGGACACCCAGATCGGCCTGCTGACCGGGCTGGGCTTTTCCCTGGTGTATTGCTTGTTTGCGATCCCGCTGGGACGTTTCGCCGACCGCTCCAGCCGACGCAACCTGATCGGCCTGTGTTGCGCGTTCTGGAGCACCATGACCCTGTTGTGTGGCTGGGTGACCGGGTACTGGACCCTGGCACTGGCACGCTTGGGCGTGGCGGTGGGCGAGTCGGGCAGCGGCGCGGCGTCGATGTCGATGATTGCCGACCTGTACCCGCCCCACCAACGCGCCAAGGCCATCAGCGTGTACATGCTCGGCGCGCCCATGGGGGCGTTGGTGGGCCTGAGTATCGGCTCGTGGATCACCTATTACTACGGCTGGCGCGCGGCGTTTATCTGGATGGCCGTGCCGGGGCTGATCTGCGCTGTGCTGTTGCGTTTGAGCACAAAGGAACCGGTGCGTGGCGCCTGGGAACCGGTGGCGAACGCCCCCGCCGAACATGAATCCCTGTGGCATGTGCTGCGTGAAGCCTGGGCCTGCCGACCCTACCTGCGCATCGCCATCGCCGGTGCGTTGCTGGCGTTTTCCAGTTATGCGTTCAGTATCTGGAGCACCGCGTTCCTGGTGCGTAGCCACGGCCTGACGCTCAAGGATGCCGGCGCGATCATGGGCCTGGTGGCTGGGCCTGGCGCGATCATCGGTTCGTTGTCCAGCGGCTGGCTGACCGCACACCTGGCGCAGCGTGATGCGCGGTGGCAGTTGGGCATCCCGATCATCGGTGCCCTGCTCGCCTTCCCCCTGGCCAGCGCCTTTGCGCTGTACCCTGCCGGCGCCCCGTGGTTGCTGGGCAGCCTGCAGGTGCCCAAAGCCGCCGCGTTCATGTTCGGCATGTCAGTGTTCGGCATGTGGTGGATG
Organism: Pseudomonas nabeulensis; assembly: GCF_004682045.1. Lineage (GTDB taxonomy): Bacteria > Pseudomonadota > Gammaproteobacteria > Pseudomonadales > Pseudomonadaceae > Aquipseudomonas > Aquipseudomonas nabeulensis. The sequence goes on along the minus strand of NZ_QUZT01000006.1, from coordinate 98,893 downwards.
GCGCCCTGCTACACCGCCATCGCCCACCTGATCACGCCTCGGCGCAGGGCCACGCTGATTGCGGTGTTCAACTTCGGCATCATGGCCCTGGGTGCGGGGCTTGGGCCGTTGGCCGTGGGGATACTGAGTGACCACCTGAATGCACTGGTGGGGGCGGACGCGCTGCGGTGGGCACTGGTGATCTGCGCCGGCGGTTATCTGCTGGCGAGTGGGGTGTTGTTGAGCGTGCTCACCCCGTACGTCAGGATGGCACGCCCTGTGGAACGGGTTGTAGCGGCCGCTTAGTTGAATTCAGTTGCCACCGCTGACCACAGGCTTACACGGCGACCGCGATTTTCGAAGAACTCGATCTCACGCTTGATACCGGAGCTGAGGTCCCAGCCGGGCAGATCAAGGATGATCAACTCGTCCAGCGCGCCCATGAAAAACGCATCCACCGGCGCCCAGAGCTTGCCAATGGCCGCGCTGTCCTTGCCTTCGAAGGCCAGGTTGATGGGGTGAGACATCGAGACCTGGCTGAACACCGCATGGCCGGCCTCGATCATCGCAGCGGCCACCTTGTTGCAGGCGATGAACCGATCATGGGTGACCGATGCATCGGCGTGGCTGTAGGGGCAGGCCAGAAAAATCTTTCGCATGTTTACCTCGTTGGAATGGAAGGGTCTTGGCCCTTCCTGATGATGGACAGATTGATTTCAAACCGGCTGGGGCAGCGCCGTCGCCGACGCATCGGACGCTTCTTGCTCGGCCTTTTCCGCCGCCTCATACCGCTGGGCCGCCGGCACCGAGATCTTGATGGCGATAGCCACGGCCAGCAGCCCGCCAAACAGCTTGGCCAGCAGGATCGGCATGATCAGCGTCGGTTGGAAGTTGGCCGTGAACGCCAGGTGATCACCGATGGTGGCCTGGGCGCACACGCCGAGGGCGACGCACAGCACTTTGTCCCGTGCGTTCATCTTCTTGAACAGGTGGTACACGGCAATGATGTTGGCAAACACCATCACGAACGCCGCCGCGCCATCGGGTGACAGGCCAAGATGGCGCCCCATGACTTGCATCGGCTTTTTGCAGTAACGGTTGAACAGGTAGCAGATCGGGAATGTACCCGCGAGCATGATGCCGATGTAGCCGGCGATTTCGATGGCGCGGAACAGTTCTTTCTGGTCGGCGAACATCGGGTCGAAGCCCCACACACCGAAGTTCTTCATAAAGAAACCGGTGAAGTGTTCAACGATGGCCAGCGCCAGGATGATCTTGATGAACGCGTCCATCACCTTGCCGAACACCAGGAAGCCGCCCACCATCAGGGTGGCCTTGTAGCGCAAGCCGGCCGCCAGCAGGAAGCAAAACACAAACAGCGGCGCCAACAGTTTCACGCAGCCGACAAAGTCGAGGGTGAGGTAGTGCAGCGCCGGAGAGGTGGTCGACACGATGTCGCGCACCGGCAGGTTGAACCCGGTGATCATCATCAGCGACACCAGCACCGCGAACGGAATGCTGATCAGCCCGGCCATCGCGCCCAAGGCCAGGTATTTATGGTCTTTGCGGTCCAGCATCATCAAGCCCACCGGGATCAGGTAGACGATCGTCGCGCCCGAGGTGTAGCCGACGATCATCGCGGTGATCCACATGTCGCGGTTGGCGGCCAGTGCATCGGCCAACTGGTAACCGCCCATGTCCACCGCAATGATCGACAACGCCGCGATGGACACGTCCGACCCCATCGCCCCGAAGTACGGCCCCAGGGCCACTTCGATAATGCGCGAGAGGTAAGGAATGGCCACCATGATCCCCGCCTGGGCCAGGAACACCGGCCCGATGGAGTGGATGCCGTTGACGAATTCCTTGCCCAAGCCACTGTCCGGTTTGATCACCGATGCAAATGCGCCCACCACCGCACCGATCATGATCAGATAAATTACGTAGTTTCCGAATTCCGCCATTACGTCCACCTGCCTATGTTCTGAGTCGACTGCTGTTTTGCCGTATTACTAAACACTTCACATGCCATTCGTGGTTTTGATGTGGTTTTGAACACTAAACACACTGGAATCGGTCAACTCCTACAGGTAATGTGCAGGGGCGCCTTGTAGCGCAACGTTTACGGGTCGAGGCCGGGCTGGCCGAATCCCCAACGCTTCGGGCAGTAGCACTCGCCCCGGCGGCGTCAGCCTTGTTACCGCTGCCCCATTTGTGGGCCTGGGTAACAAAAGCGAGCCTTCACCGCGCACTTCGCGTAGCACCAAAGGAAACCCCATGCGCCCTACCGAACGACGCCAACACATCCTTGAACTGCTGCGCCAACGTGAGCGCATCTCCGTCGATGAACTGGCCCGCACCCTCAGCACCTCACAGGAAACCATTCGCCGCGACCTTACGGCCCTGGCCGAAGACGGCCAGGTCACCAAATTCCATGGCGGTGCTTCATTGCCCCCCAGCGGCGAACATGAAAACGCCTTCCAGACCCGCATGAACGAACACTCGCCGGAAAAACGCGCGGTCGCCCGTTATGCCGCCGGACTGTATGCGCCAGGCGACAGCGTACTGATCGACACCGGCACCACCACGCTGTTTTTTGCCCGCGAGCTGGCCAAGCTCAGCCGCATCACCGTGATCACCAACTCCCTGCTGATTGCAGGCAGTATCGGTGCCAGCGGCAACCGGGTATTCATGATCGGCGGGGAGTATCGCCCGGAGTCGGAACAGAACATCGGCGCACTGGCCATGGAACAAATCGCCCGCTTCAACGCCGAACATGCGGTGGTGACCATTGGCGCCTTGAGCGCGGACGGTGCGTTCGATTTTTCCATCGAGGAAGCCGAAATCACCCGCGCGATGATTGCCCGCACCCGTTACCTCACGGTGATTGCGGACTCCTCGAAGCTGGGCAAACGGGCGTTGTTCCAGGTGTTTCCGTTGGCGCGCATCGACCGGCTGATCATTGACCGCAAGCCCATGGGCGAGCTGGCCAAAGCCTTGGCGGACGCCCATGTCGAAGTGCATGAGGCGCCGCCCATCAGCCGCTCGGAATGGCAATGACGGCTAGCGCCAATCGCGGGTGCGCTTGACCGCCTCCGCGAAGGTGGTGCGCCACTGGAGCGCCTGCTCGGCACTGACTTTCGGGCGGAACTTGGTGCTGGTGTTGCGCGGTGCTTTCAGCTCGATCCCCAGGCCTTTGGCCGCCAATGCCGCGCAGCCAAACGAGGTCAGTTCATCAAAACGCTGGGTCACGATGCAGCGTTGCAGCGCATCGGCCAGGAACTGCGCGAAATAAGGGCTGCGCGCCAGGCCGCCGTCGATGGACAGGCGATCCGTCACCTTGAGAAAACCGTCCATCGCAGTGATCACCTCGACGCTGCGCAGCGCCACCCCTTCAAGCACGGCCTGGCACATGTCCTGGCGCGTGGTGCCGCCATTCATGCCGACCCAGAGTGCCGCGGCGCTGCGGTCCCAGTGCGGGCAGCCGAGGCCGGAGAGTGCCGGTACAAACGCCAATTGACGGGAAATAGCCGGCGGTTCATCAAACGCCGCCAACTCGGAAAAGTCCGAAAACAGCCCCAATCGCCCGGCCCACTCGACGGCGGCGCTCGCATCGTAGACGCCGCCGTCCATCGCGTAAGTCGGCTGGCCCGCAATCTGCCAGGCAATCGTGGCCAGCAGGCCTTTGTCGGGGGCGCGGATGATCTGGTCACCGGTCAAGGTCAGCGCAAACGCGCCGGTGCCGAAGGTGATTTTCGCATCGCCTTCACTGCGGCAACCGTGGCCGTACAGAGAGGCCTGCTGGTCGACAATCGACGCCGTGACCGGGGTGATGCCGATCTCGCCAAAGTGGCCCACGGTGTCGCGGATTTCCGGCAGCGATTCCATCGGCACGCCGAACAGTTCGCACAATTGGGCGTCCCACTGGCCCGTGGACAGATTCATCAGCGAGGTACGCGAGGCGGTGGTCACGTCAGTGGCAAACACGCCGGTGAGGCGGTCGAGGAAGTACGCATCGGTGGTGCCCAGGCGCAGCCGGCCAGCGCTTAATGCAGTTTTTGCGGCGGGCAGGTTCTGGACGATCCAGGCCAGTTTGCTCGCCGAGAAATACGGGTCCAGCGGCAAGCCGGCGCGCTCCAGGGTGATAGCTTCAAGGCCATCGCCGCGCAATGTGGCGATCTGCGCGGCGGTGCGGTTGTCTTGCCAGACGATCACCGGCGACAACGGCTCACCGGTCAGCGCATCCCAGGCCAGGCAGCTCTCGCCCTGGTTGGCGATGCCGATGGCGTCCACGCGCCCGGTGGCTTCCAGGCAGCGCTGGATATTGTTGAGCAACTCCAGCGGGTCGTGCTCCACCCAACCGGGGTGCGGGTGATGTTGCTGATGGCGCAACGAGAGCTGGATATCGGCCGAGCCATTCTGGTCCACGACCATGACGCGGGTACTGGTGGTGCCTTGATCGATTGCGGCAATACGCATCCTGGGGTCTCCTCGGCGGGTGTTTCTTATTCGGCGACAAAGTCGACTTCAAGTTGCTGGGTGCCCTGGGGCAGGTTGAGGCTGGCGATGGGCACCAGGAGGCGGCGTTCCGGCAGCAAAGAAGCCGAGCGCGACCATAGGTCCTGGCCGTCGGCGCGCACCACAAGGCGCCCGCGCGTGGCCTGGCTCACGCGCAGTTGCAGGTGTTGCAGCCCTTGTACGGGTGACGGGCTCAAGCGCTGAGGCACACATAATTTCAAGGCGCCCTTGCACACCACGTCGACGCTAGCGCCAGGCGCTGGCAGTTGCCCCTGCAAATCCCGTGCGATCAACCCGGCGATGCGGCGCCCCTCGCGAAACGACCAACCCGCCGTTTCAATCGGGCGCAACACATTGCCGGCGGCAAAGTACGCCGGATCGGAGCAACGTCCGTACTGGTCAATCACCGGCCCGCCGCTGTGGGCATCCAGTGCCAGTTCACTGAGCCGAACCAGGCTGGATTCGGGGGCAAAGCGACCGGTCAACAGCACACCGTCGCATGCAAATTCCTTCACGCTGCCATCGGCCAGGCGCACGCTCGCGCCTTCGACACGGCCAGTGCCATGCACCGCAACCAATTGCGCAGCGTAATGCATCGGCACGCCGCACAGCCGTGGAAACAGCGACAACGGCCAGCGCGCCGTGGCCCGTTCATTGGCTTCGATCATCGCCACCGGCTGGATACCGGCGCGCTTGCAGCTGAGGATCGACGACAGGCTGACCAGCTCCGTGCCGACAATCAACGGCCGCTCAAACGGCTTGAGGTGTTCAAGGTACAGATAGGACTGCAAGGCACCAGTGTTGATCACCCCCACCGGCCGATCACCGCCCACCAGGCGCGCGGAGCGCGGTGTTTCCCGTGCCCCGGTGGCAATCAGCACCCGTTGCGCCTGGACGGTCTTGACCCCTTCCGGGTTGACCATTTCGAGGCGCCCATTCGCGCCGAGGCGAGTGACTGAATGCCTCAGGCGTATCTCGACCCCGGCCTTGAGCGCCTCGCTGACATTGCGCCTGGCATAACCCGGCCCGCTGTAGAGCCGGCCATATTCCCAGAACCCAAACGGCGGGTGCGCACAGTGACGGGGAATCCCCCCGGCCTCGGGCTCGCGTTCAATCACCAGCACCTTGTTGACACCCAGTTTGCGCAACGCCACCGCCGCCGCCAGGCCGGACGGCCCCGCACCAATGATGGCGACGTCGACGTATTCGATTTCAGTGCGATTCATGGCAAACACCTGTAGCAAGCGGGATGGCAAGGCGGTCAGCACTCAATTGCGCCACCCGCGCCCCGCAGTAAAACCCTTGGCAGCGCCCCATGCAGGCACGGGTGCGCCGCTTGAGCCCGCCGAAATCTCCGGGAGGCAGTGCACTGGCGAGTGCTGCATTGATCTCCCTGAGGGTGACCATTTCACAGTGACAAATGATCTCGCCATAACCCGGTTTCTGGTAATCGCGCGTCAGGTGCTCGGCCAGGTTGGGCAGCGTCGGCCATTGCAACGCGTGCGCAGCCAGCGGCGTGTGGCGGCCTTCATACAGGCCAAAAACATGCTGGGCAATACCCAGCGCAGCCGTGAGGCCCGTGGAGCGAATGCCGCCCACCGTGATCCAGTTTTTGCCCTCGACCTTACGTATGCGGTATTCCTTCTTCTCACTGGCCGGCCGCAACGCCGCGTAAGTGGCCGTCACCGGCATGCCCTCCAGGGCCGGAATGCGCTCGACCGCGGCGTCCACCAATTGCTGCAACACCGCACTGTCGAGCCCGGCGTGGACGCGGTCGTCCTGCTCTTCGGCGGTCGGCCCCACCAGCAAATTGCCGTAGACGGTTTTCGTCAACACGATGCCTTTGGTGCGCTCATTCGGCACCGGCAAAATGATGTTGCCCAAATAGCGCGACGCCGCCTTGTCGAACACCACAAACTGGCCCTTGCGCGGATGAATCGAGAAGCTCGCCTCCCCCAGCAAATCACGCTCAAGGTAATCGCCAAACAGCCCCGCGCAATTGATCACCGTCCGCGCCTTGACCGCACCCGCCGTCGTGGCCAGCGACCAGACCTGCCCATCGAACTGCCCGCCCGTGACCTGCGCGTTGAAACGCACCTGCGCCCCGTGCAGCATGGCTTGCAGCAAATAACCCAACGGCGCCGACCACGGATCGATCAAAAACTCCCCCGGCACCTGCGCCGCCCCCAGCGCATCGGATGCCAGGTGCGGCTCCAACGCCCGCACGGCGGCGCGGTCGATAAACTTGACGTCGGCCACACCGTTATCGTGGGCCTGCTCGATGATGCCTTGCAGCTTGTGCAAGTCATCCTCATTCCACGCCACCACCATCGCCCCGGTTTCCAGCAACGGCAGCGACATCTTCCGGTGGATCTCCAGGTACTCCCGATACCCCGCCTGCATGCACGCCAACTCCACGCTGCCACGGGGCGCATCGAAGCCGGTATGCAAAATCGCACTATTGCCCTTGCTCGCGCCGGACAAGATATCCGGGCTTTTTTCCAGCAACAGCACACGCGCCCCTTCGAGGGTGAAACGCCTGGCCATTGCACAGCCCACCACACCGGCGCCGATGACGACGACGTCATGGGTTTCGGTGGGATGGGGAGTCGAGTTCGTCATGGGGTGCCTATTTGGGTGAAGACTTTATGACGGAATAGGCGTGCAGTGCGTGTGCCAGTGACTGAATTGGGGTGGGGATGACTGAATTTTCAAGGGCATCCGGGCAACTGAACCACCTGGCGACTATAGAAGTTGCAGGAACGGTGGTTTATGCCTAACGAAATGGACAGTTGTCGCCTGACCGAATTAACCGCCGCCTTTTTTATTCGGTCACTTGAAGTACGGGGGAATAGGCGTCGATTCGGTCATTGTTTTTTTAGGCTGCTACGCCTCTACACAATGGCGCACGTGAAGGTTACCGATGCACCCTCATCGGGCAGCGCGTCCCTGAAAGCCAGTGATGCCGTGTTGTGTCCTCCCCATCCGTAGGAAAAGATCTTTTACCTTGCCAAACCCCAGGCCGGGACGCCACTTAACTAAAACAACCGCTGTAACACAGTCAAACAGCCCCCCAAAGAATTTGCTGTTAAAACGGCACCAAACGCTTGTCATTGGTGCCGCTCACCGTGAAACAAACATCGCCCTCCCATTCTTCAAGTGCCTGGTACTGGATCGGTAAGCTCACGCCTGCGCGGCCATTCCTGACGTCGGTTTCCCGCGAAGCCTTGTTAAGCGCCATGCGGGCGAACGTCCGGGTCCCGTTGATGTTACTGACCGCCCCCGCCGGCTACGGCAAAACCACGTTGTTGATGCAGTGGTACGAGTCGCAGCGACACACATCGGATGTCGTTCTGGCCTGGCTGTCATTGGATGAGGCAGATGCCGACCCCAACCGTTTTCTTGCCTACCTGATTCTTGCGCTCGACCATGCCGGAATCGAACTCGCACACTTGCCACGCCTTGCAGCCACGCAGGCGCTGGATGTGCAGCCGCAGCGCACCATCCAGGCGTTGCTGCATGCGTTGGCCAAGGAGGCACGCGACGTGACCCTGCTGCTGGATGACTATCACCTCGCCGCCAGTACTGAAGTGGGTGCAATCCTGGAGGTATTACTGGAGCAGGCCTCGCCCCGACTGCGCTGGGTGGTCGCCAGTCGAAGCCGTCCGGATGGGCCGCTCTCACGCTGGAAAGCCAAGGGCTGGGTCCACGAAGTGGACGCCCGCGCGTTGATCCTGTCACTCAATGAGACCCGCGATATTCTGGGTGAGGGGTTGGACCCCAATGACCTGTGCCAGGTGCATACGGCCACTGAAGGCTGGGCCGTCGCGGTGCAGTTGGCCCGCCTGTGGCGCACCAGCAGCGACGGTTCGGCGTATGGCTTGTCAGCCTTTTCCGGTGGAGTGTCTGATGTGGCCAACTACCTCACCACCCAGGTCTTCAACAGCCTGACGGACGACTGTCAGTCGTTGCTTCTACAGACGTCCTTGCTGCAGCGCTTCAACGCCGACTTGGCCGACGCAGTAGGCGGTCGGCGCGACAGTGCCCGGCTCTTACGGCAATTGGCGCACCTCGACACGTTGCTGATCCCCCTGGACGGAGAGCGTCAATGGTTTCGCTACCACACGCTACTGCGCGATTTTCTGCGCCTGCGCGTGGACACGTGTCAGGCCCACGCCATCCACCGCGCCGCCGCACACTGGCTTGCCCAGAGGAAGGACTGGAGCCAGGCCGTGCATCATGCACTGGCAGCAGAGGATATCCCACTGGCGGTAAACCTGGTGGTCAGTGCAGGCGGTTGGGAGTTGGTGCTGCACTACGGCATTCGTTATGCGCAAGGGTTGCTGCGTCAGTTCGATGCGGCGACGTGCAGCACCCAACCCGATCTTCTCTTACTGCAGGCCTACCTCCACGCCAAGCTGGGTGATCACTCATTGTCATCGCAACTGCTGCACCTGGCTGGCTGCGCGGTGGCCGGGGATGCCCGACTGGCTCGCGATGTCCATGTCATCCAGACCCTGGCCGACGCCTATCAGGATCACTTTGAACGATTGGGTACGCAGGTCACCCCGTTTCACAGCAGCCCCTACCCTCTCGACCAGACACTTGCCCAAGCCACCCTGGAATGTGTGCATGCACTGGCCGCGCTGACTCGCGGCGAACTGGCACTGAGCCTGCGTACCATCCAGGACGCTCACGTCAAAATGCGCGTGATCGCCAGCCCGCGAGGCGAAAATTACTGCCGAATCCATGAAGCGCAGGCACTGACGTTGTCGGGGCAGTTCGGTGAAGCCGACAAACTGGTGGACGAGGCGCTGGCCTTTGCCGACGAGCATTTTGGCCAGGAGAGTTCGCTGCGGGCACTGGTCGGCTGTATCAAGGCGCGGCACCTGTATTGGCAAGGCGCATGGCCTGCAACCCAGCCATGGTTAGCGAATGGATGGGCGGCCCTGGAGTATGCCGATGGCTGGCTGGACCTGGTTGCGGCCACAGCCGAAGTGGCGTGGCGCACTCGCTTGCGCAGTCATGGGCTGCAAGCAGCGCTAAGGGAGCTGGACCATGTGGAGCAACTGGCGCACGCGCGTCAATGGCCGCGGTTATCGCGCCTGGCACAGGCTTGGCGCATTGACGCCCAGGTGCAGGGAGGGCAGCTACAGGCCGCGCGCCAAACTGGCTTGCAAGACAGCCTGGAACAGGTTGCAGAGCAGCATGAAGATTGGCGCTGCCAGGAGGCGGCCAACCTGGCGCTGAGCCGGATGCAGTTGCACAGCGGTGCCTCGGGCTCCGCGCTGATACGCCTGCAGCGAGCCGCTGACCAGCTGGAAAGCAAAGGCCTGCGCCTGCCGGCCTGGCGGTTGAGGTTGATGGCCTTGGCAACAGCCAGCAAGGGCCAACGTCTTGAGGCCGAAGAAATCGACAGGGCCTTGGCACCGGTCATACAGCACAACTTGCCCGGTCTGTTGCTTGACGTCGGTCCATGCCTGTTGGCGGCACTAGAGGCCTACCCTCAACCCACACCGTTGCTGAGCACGGTGGTCACACGATTGCGTGGCTGGCGCGCGCACCCGATACCGACACAATTGGCACTGAGCGGCAAGGAGTCACAAGTGCTGGACCTGCTCGTCAGCGGCCAGTCCAACAAGACCATCGCCCTGGCCTTGGACATCTCGGAGAACACCGTGAAGTTCCACCTCAAGCACCTGTTCGCCAAGCTGGGGGTGGACAACCGTACCGCCGCAATCAGCGCCGCGATACGTAAAGGGCACCTCGATACCACCTTCTGAGCCACCAACCTACCCAGGCGGGTAGGCCCTGCCGTCCATTGGCCTGCGACCTACCCGCCACACCGATAGCACCACCTGCGACGCCCTGCCTAGCATCGTGACCATCAACACAGGGGGTCGCGTTGTCGTCTCCCTTTTGCTCCCCGCAAGACCATCGCCAAGGAGATGTACTGTGCAAACCAGCCGCAAGACCGTGCGTGTGGCCACCGATGTAGGCGGCACCTTTACCGACTTGGTGTATTTCGAAAGTGACCCCGTCACCGGCCAGCAAACCATTCGTACGGCGAAAGTGGACACCACACCGCCGAACTTCGCCCAAGGCATTCTCAATGTCATCCAAAAGGCGCGAGTGACACTTTCGCAAGTTGATTTCCTTGCCCACGGCACGACCGTAGTGATCAACGCCCTCACCGAACGACGCGGGGTCAAGACCGCGTTGCTGACCACCCGGGGTTTTCGCGACATTCTGGAAATCGCCCGGGCCAACCGTCCGGACTATTTCAACCTGAAATGGGCCAAGCCTGCGCCGTTTGTGCCGCGCTACCTGCGCCGGGAGATCTCGGGGCGCTTGCACACCGATGGCCGTGAGCGCGAGGCCTTGGTGCTGGATGAGCTGCCCACAATCATCGAGGCCTTCCGCGCCGATGGCGTGCAGGCCATCGCCATTTGCCTGCTGCATGCCTATGCCAATTCCGACCATGAGCGAGCGGTGTTGGCCGAAGTCAGGCGGCTGTGGCCCGAGGTGTCGGTGGTTGCCTCGCACCAGATCACTCGTGAGTGGCGCGAGTACGAACGCTCAAGCACCACCGTGCTATCGGCCTACGTGCAACCTATCGCGGCACGCTACCTCGATGAACTGGAAGCAGGTCTGTGCCGTGGAGGCTACCAGGCACCGCTGTACATCATGCAGTCCAATTGCGGGGTCGATAGCGTGGCCCATGCCCGAGACATTCCCATCACCATGGTGGAGTCCGGGCCCGCCAGCGGATTCTGGGCCGCAGCAGAGCTGGGACGTTTGATCGACGAGCCCAACCTGCTAGGCCTGGACATCGGCGGCACCACCGCCAAATGCGCGCTGATCCGCAACGGCCAAGTCGCCATCAAGACCGACTACTGGATCGAGCGCGACCGTATCAATGCGGGCTACCCGATCATGGTGCCCGTGGTGGACCTGGTGGAAATCGGCAACGGTGGCGGCTCCATAGCCTGGGTCGACGGGTTCGACAAGTTGCATGTCGGCCCACAATCGGCAGGCGCCCTGCCCGGTCCGGCGGCCTACGGAAACGGGGGCACCGACATTACCACCACCGATGCCAACCTGGCATTGGGGCGGATCAACCCGGCGTATTTCTGCGGCGGCGAAGTGGTGGCCGACCTACGGGCAATAGCGGCAGGGTTCAGCGTCCTCAGCGAGCGTTTGGCACTGCCTGCTGATGACATTGCGCGTGGCGTGGTGCGGCTGGCCAACAACAATATGGTCAATGCGTTGAAGTTGGTTTCCCTGAGCAGGGGCCACGATCCTCGAGAGCTGACCTTGATGGCCTTTGGCGGCGGTGGCGCACTGCATGCAGTCGCACTGGCGCAAGAATTAGGGGTAAAAAAAGTCATCGTGCCCCGGGGTGCCTCGGTGTTTTCGGCCTGGGGGATGACGCTGTCGGATTTACGCCGCGACCTGTTTATCAATCGTTTTGTCGACACCACTCAACCCCACGCGCAGGCGGACACCCAGGTATTCCTGGATGAACTGATGGACCGCGCTCGCGAGCAATTCACTGCCGAAGCGGTGCCCCCGGAGCGAGTCGAGCTGGAGGTGCATTGCAAGTTGCGCTACCAGAATCAGGAGCACTCGGTGGAAGTACCACTGGACCGCGACGAACACCTCGACCGCGACTGGGCTGAAATCGAACAGCGCTTCCACACCCTGTACGAACAGCACTACACCTACTGCCTGGACGCTCCCGTCGAGATCGTCGGTTTCCATCTGGTTGCAATCGCTCGAATTGACAAACTGACCCCGGAAGCCCTCCCGGTTACCGGCCGCACGCTGGAGGCCGCGCGCAAAGGCCATCGGGTCGTCGACTACGCCACCGACGGCATCCACGACGCAACGCTCTATGACTACACCCTGCTGGAACCCCAGATGTGTTTCGACGGCCCCGCCATTGTCGAAGACGCCGGCACCACCGTGGTCGTGCACCCGCAAAACCGTGTGCAAGTGGACTACCTCGGCAACCTGCACATCACGATCAACGGCTGACGGGAGCGTTATCATGCACACACTCGACATATTCACCCGCGACATCATCCAGAACTCCCTGCAGGCCATTGCTGACGAAATGTTCGTCGCGATGCGCAAGGCCGCCATGAGCCCGGTTATCTATGAAGTGCTGGACATGGGGACTGGCATCACCGACGCCAACGGTGAAATCGCCAGCTCCGGTGCAGGCATTCCGGCCTTCGTTGGCGTCCTGGACAAAGCCGTCAAACAAATCCTCCTGCAACATCCCCGCCCTGGCGAAATCGAGGACGGTGATGTGTTCATCTGCAACGACCCACACAGCGGCGCAGTGACCCACCTCAACGACGTGGTGCTGGCCATGCCGGTGTTTACTGAAGGCCGATGCGTTGCCTGGACCGCCAACATTGCCCACTGGAACGATGTGGGCGGCATGGTCCCCGGCTCGCTGTCGACCCAAGCCACCGATATTTTCCAGGAAGGCCTGCGCCTGTGTTCGGTCAAGCTGATCAGCCGGGGCCAACCCATTCGTTCGGTGTTGCAGATATTGCATGCCAATACGCGTATGCCGGATTTCATGGAAGGCGATCTATGGGCGGGTGTCGCGGCCGTGCGCAGTGGCGCTGTGCGCTTGCGTGAATTAACCGCCAAATACGGCACCGATCTGTTCTTGCTCGCGATGCAAGACTTTATGGACCTTGGCGAAAAGGTATCACTCAAGGCCCTGGCCGAGTTACCCAATGCCAGCCTCTCGCTGGTGGAACCACAGGACGACGGCAGCCTTTTTTCAGTGTCGGTGCAGATCCACGACCGCGAACTGATCATCGACCTGCGCGACAATCCCGACCAATGCGCGGGGCCGACCAACCTGAGCCGGGATGGCGCCGTGGTTGCCGCGCAAATGGCATTCAAAGCCTTGACCGCTCCCCAGGGCATCACCAACGGCGGGACTTTCCGTCCACTGAAGGTGTTGACGCGTGCTGGCTCGCTGTTCGATGCCCAACCGCCGGCCGCCGAAGGCTTCTACTTTGAGAACCTGATTCGGGTGCATGACCTGATCCTGCGCTGCCTGGCCCAGCAGTTTCCAGACCGCTTGCCGGCCGGCAATTTTGCCTCGGTGTGCGCCACCATCATCGGCGGGCGACACCCGGACACCGGTCGCGTTTTCACCCTGGTGGAGCCGGAAATCGGTGGCTGGGGTGCCGAACCAGGGCGAGACGGCAACAACGCGGTCTACTCAGGTTTGCATGGCGAAACCTACAACTGCCCGGTGGAAGTTTGCGAAGCGCGTTACGGCCTGTATGTCGAGCGCATGGCACTCAACGACGAGCCGGGTGGTCACGGCCAGTTCCGTGGCGGTCGCGGTGTTTGTATCGACTACCGCGTGCGGTCTGACGGCAGTTTCCTGACCTGCGGTTACACCCGTTCGGTGGTGCCGCCCTGGGGGTTGCAACAAGGTCTGGACGGCACCCCCAACTACGTTGAAGTGCTGCGCGGCGACCTCCCGCCGGAGCGTTACGCCATGGCCAGCAGCATCATCCTCAATGCAGGCGACCTGGTGCGCGTACGCACAGGCGCCGGCGGCGGCTACGGCCCACCTTCAGCCCGTGCCACGGCGGCTGTGCACGATGATTTGAAGAATGGCTACCTCGATGCGCACACCGCCCGCGCTGTGTACGGCGTCACCCCCTGAGTTCACCCTGCCGCCGCCCGGCGGCGTTCCATGCGTTCACCTAAAACAATAAGAGGGAACCGTCATGTTGCAACATCCGCTATCGCGCTTTGGCGCTGCGTGCTCATTGGCCATGGTGTTGGGCAGCAGCCCCTCGATCCAGGCCGAACAGTTCATCGGCTTTGGTCAGCCTGGACTACCGGGACGTTGGGCGCTGGAAACCTTCCCGGTCTTCAACCGTAATACCGACGGCAACGTGCGTGCCGGCGGCAACACGGTGCTCGCCTACTTCTCCGAAACAGGTTTTACCGATACCACCCGTGACCAACTGCAATTCTGGGTCGGCGCGGCGCCCGGCTACGCCAGCACCAACGGCGCGAAGAACACCAGCCCCTGGGGCATTGCATCGCCCAATCTCGGCTTCGCCTACTACTACAACGTGGTCGAACCGAGCAGCGCATACGGGTCTGACGACTACACCACGTTCTGGACCAACCCGACGCTGTCGGTCGAGTTCCCCAACGGTAACAACGACGTCGCGGGTTACGGGGCCTTCGCCAACCGCTACGCAGTGAGTTTCAGTCTCGCCAATTACCTGCGCGTGGGTAAATTTGCCGCCACCTTTACCCCGGTCGGCATCCATTACGCGGCACGTAACCGCAACGCCACTGATCTGGGCACCGGTGATCCCAAGCGCTTGCAAGGGGGCGTGAGCCTGTGGCTGGCCAACGTCGCTGCCGGTTACCTGGTGACGGACGACCTGTGGTTGGGCGTGCATCACGTCTACCACATCAACAACCGAACAGCGTCGGACTACGCCGAATCAAGGGTTGGAAAGATCGGCCCGTCGATGACCTACACCGGCTTTGCCCAAAAGGGCCTGTACCTGTCGGCAAACCTGAATATCGATTACTACCACAGCGCGAAGCTGGCCCATTCCAATGAACTGACCATGGCGCTGGTGAAGTTCTTCTAGCCCAACTATTCGAGGAAATGCCGCATGGACACTTCAAACCCTACTCTCCCGCCACAGGATGTACCGGTCACAGTGCGTTGGCTGAACCCAATCGGCTGTCCCACCTTCGATGCGCCCATCGCCGACTTGCTGCACAGCATCAAACAACCGTCGACGCAGGTCGAAGTTGTTTCTTTCGATATGCAGCCCAGCCCGACACACCTTGAGTACAGAGCGTACGAGGCGATGACGTACGGGCGTACTGTGCGCATTGCCCGCGATTGCGCGCAGCAGAATATCGATGCACTGGTGATTGGCTGCTTCTACGATCCCGCACTGGAGGACGCTCGCGAAATTTCCGGCAGTTGCCTGGTCGTCGCGCCCTGCCAGGCCAGCCTGCAAATCGCGGATCAACTGGCCAACCGTTATTCGATCATCGTGGGGCGTGATAAGTGGATGGCGCAAATGCGCGAGCGCGTACGTGGCTACGGTGCAGCAGACCGGTTGGCGTCAATGCGCGCACTGGGCATGGGCGTCGACGAGTTTCAAAAAGACCCGGCTCGCACCCGCCGCCGGATCATCGAGCAGGCGTTTTTAGCCGTTGAGGAAGATGGCGCAGAAGCCATCATTCTCGGTTGCACCATCGAGTTTGGCTTTTTCGAGCAAGTGCAGCGCGAGGTTGGCGTGCCGGTAATAGACCCGGTAGTGGCCGCCTTCAAGATGGCCGAAGCCATGGCGGCCATGAAACAACGCTTCGGTTGGGCCCCCAGCCGCGTAGGCAGTTGCGAGCCGCCACCGGAAACCGAAATCGATGCCTTTGGCTTGTTTCAGGGCCCTGTGCCGATTGGCAACCGCGTGAAAGCCTAGTCCCCTCTTTTGGAGAACTCTCTATGAGCGACGTCACGTCAATGCTCGCCCAGGGCGCCTATACCTCCACCCGTCCGGTGGGTGATGTATTCAGAGACGTACCCCTGACCCGCGAGCACCTCAAATGCTGCCTCGCGCTGTTCTTTGTGTTCGCCATTGAGGCGTGGGAAATGATGATCATCGTCTACACCGCGCCGCTGATCGCCCGGGACTTTGCGCTGGATGCCCTCGCCGTTGGCCACCTGATTGGCGCCATGTTCATCGGCATGCTGCTGGGCTCGCTGGCCTGGGGCAAGCTGGCCGAACGTATCGGCCGCAAGCGCGCAATCATCTGGAGCCTGGCCAGCTACGGCGTGATCTCGCTGGCGAGCGCATTGGCTCCCGACTATGCCTCGCTCTATGCGTTGCGACTGCTGTCGGGTGTGGCAGCGGTGGGCATGATGGTGGTGACCTTTGCTCACTATCAGGAGTTACTGCCGGTACGTTATCGCGGCGCGCTGACCGTGTACCTCGCGTCGGGTTGGCCAATCGGCGTACTACTGGCATTAGGGGCTACGGTGTGGTTGATGCCCTTCGGATGGCGCACGATTATTGCGGTGAGCTCACTGGGTGGCCTGTGGGCAATGGTGGTAGCGAGGTGGGTTCCGGAGTCGCCCTATTGGCTTGCAAGCGTCCAGCGCCAACCCCAGGCGCGTGCGGTCATCACGCGACTGAGTCGAGGCGCCGTGCAGATACCTGAGGATTGCCAATTACAGGTCGACCAAACCACATCGGGGCGCCAGCGGGAACTGTTCACCTCAGCATTGCTCAAGGTCAGTGCTTTACAGATCCTGGTCAACTTCACCTTTTCCTGGGGTTATTGGGGCTTGCAGACCTGGCTGCCGACGCTGTTGCAGCAACGCGGCCTGAGCCTGCCACAGAGCTATGGCTTTATCGCGTTATCAGCACTGTGCATGATCCCGGGCTATATCACCGCGTCATGGCTGACACATCGCTATGGTCGTAAGCACGTCATCGTCGGTTTCATCAGCGCTTCAGTCTTTGCCGGCTACGGTTTTGCCAACGCCCAGAGCCTGGAGATCCTTTACCTGAGCAACTTCGCCCTGGCGTTTTTCAGCCTGGGCGCGTGGGGCGTATGGGGCACCTGGATTGCCGAACTGTACCCGACCCCGCTGCGCACCATCGGTTATGGCTGGGCGATTTTCGCCCAGCGAGTGGCCAATATCCTGGCCCCCTCATTGATCGGCGCGCTGGTGGCTTACGGGGCGTCATTCAATGTAACCACCACCTTTATCAATGCCTTCATGCTGGTGACGGTGTTGTTGGTGCTGTTCATCCCTGAAACAGAGGGCAAAGTGCTGGATTAGCAGACGCCTGTCCTGCTTTCAGGCAAGCGCTGACCGTTGAGGCTGACAGCCAGCGCCCGGCCGTGTGCGTTTGAATAGCGATAACGCTCAAACGGGTCACCTGCTTCGGGTGATCCCATCGCACAACAGAGAGGGACTTCAGCATGAACAACCAACAGTGGACTGAGGGATTTACCCTCACCATGCAACGCGGCCCGTTCCAGAACAACGGTGCTTCGCCTTGGTACACCACAGTGTCCGTCGGCACGCCAGGGCAACCTCTCAAGCTGGCACTGGACACCGGCACCAACATTACGTGGATAACGTCCAGCCTATGCGCCCCTGATCGATGCCAGCACTACAGCGCAGGACGCTTCGACTACCAGGCATCCAGCAGCTTTGCCTTCACGGACTGCCTGCAACGCCCCTACAGCTTTGGTCCATGGGGCACCCTGCAAGTGGAGTCAGGCTCTGATGTGCTGTCCCTGGACAACATCACGCTGCCCTCCCAATTTCTGTTGGCTGCCGATTACACCGGTACGCAGTTCCGCCAATTGGACTGGGACGGTGGCATTGGCCTGCCCAGCAGCAGTGCTTACCTCGATGCTGGAAGCTCGTTCGTATTCCAGGCATTGATGAACAATGGAAAAATCGATCCACAACGCCCCTTTGTTACCTTCGACTGGGACCCCATTTCACGTCACGGCACCTGCCAGATGGGGACAGTGGACGCCAGCAAAACCCAAGGCCCTCACCTGTTTCTACCCTGGTCGCACTACAGCAAGGCACGGGGAGTGGACTACATCTGGTCGACCCCCTTGGCGTCATACGCCGTAGGCGAGGATGTGTTGGCGGAAAACCTGACCTTCGCACTGGACTCTGGTTCGTCGCAATTCAAAGGGGATGACCCACTGATGCGTCAAACCCTGGAGCGTATTGCCAGGGGCGGGAATCCAGAGGTGATCCTGGGTTTTGCCGATGGCGAGATCACCCTCGGTGCCAGCCTGTACAACGTCTTGATCGAGGCAGGGCCGGATCAGGGGAAAACCCTTCCACAGTTCGAACCGCTGGGACTTTCCGAATTGGTGCTGGTGGGTTCGTTGGTGATGGAACACTGCTACACCGTCTACGAATACCGCGTGGTGCAATGTCGCCCCGGTGCTTACTCATTGGCGCCGGTTGGGGTGTGGTTGTTCAATCGACCAGACGGGCCGCAGATTATCAGTCGCGCGTCGTCTCGATGCTTTGAGGCAAAAGCGCGCACGCTTTCCACTGAAAAGCGGGGGTTCAGTCCTTTGGCGGCTGCCGCTGCTACGGCACAGCCAATGTCCGTTGCAGGCACCTGGAAAAACGACTACGGCTCGGTAATGACCTTGACGGTGACCGGGAACGAGGTGGCCGGGACCTATCAATCGTCCACGGGGTCGACCGGGCGATACGCGGTAACGGGCTATCAACCCGCCACACTCCCATCCCAGGAAAAAGGGCTGCCGGTGGCACTCGCCATCGAGTGGCACTCATTGGGCAATGAGGCGGCTGATCCCAGCTGGAATTGGGTATCGGGGTTGTGCGGCCAGCTTCATCGGGTTGCAGGCGAGGACCGCTTGGCGCTCTCCCACTTGCTCGTCGCCACCAGCGACTTTCCCGAGCTGGCGGATCAAGGGACGTATGTCGATAAACTGAGCTATCGAAGGGTATCCGGTGAGGCCGTTGAGGCGTTTCATGTGACCCCTGCCTTGATGTCGCAACAAGACAACCCGCTGAGCGGTACATGGCTGGCAGCAGATGGGTTTAGCTTGACGCTACAGGCCCGAGGATCAAATCCGCGCGGCTTGGGTTATGTCAGCGGAACGATGACAACTGCCTCCGAACAAACCGACATCCGTGGGTTCACCGATATCACTGCCTTTACGGCGGGATTGTCACAGCAATCGGTAAGTCTTACCGCTGTACAGCTGGACGGTGAAACAGTGCTGACGTTGGCGGGTTCGTTAGATCTCAAAGCGGATGAATTGACGTTGCTGGGGATGTTCACCTCGTCCACGACAGCCTCAGAAAGCTATGTGCAAACTCGGATTAAATCGCTCAAGTTTTCGAGAGGGCTTGGCGCCGGTGGCACCAAGGACAACGTAGCGCCAAGCGTCCAGGTTTGACCATTACGGTAGCCACCTACAACTCAAACGGAAACGGACTACTTACCAAAACACAAAGAAGACCTCTTATTTAAGCATCCGCCTACCGGTGGACCGACAACAATAAAAAGAGGTCTGAATCATGAACGAAGCTACCAGTCTCGTACGCGTCGCCGTTGTGCAATTCGATCCGCAAGTCGGCACCCAAAACCGTCAATCCAACCTGGACACCAGCCTGAGCCTTTCCCTGCAAGCAGTGAACAACGGCGCCAATCTGATTGTGCTGCCAGAGTTGGCCAACACCGGTTACCTGTTCAGCAATCGCCAGGAAGCCTTTCAACATGCCGAGTCCATTCCGGATGGGCCGAGCCTACGCGCCTGGATGGATTTCGCGCGAGACCGTCAGGTTTACCTTGTCGCCGGACTGGCGGAGCGCGAGGGTATGCAACTGTTCGACACGGCCGTGCTGCTGGGGCCGGACGGGCTGATCGGCAAGTACCGCAAGGCCCATCTGTGGAACAAAGAGAAGCTCTGGTTCTCCCCTGGCAACCTGGGCTTCCCGGTGTTCGAAACACCCATAGGCCGCATCGGCCTGTTGATCTGTTGGGACATCTGGTTCCCCGAAGTGCCACGTATCCTGACCCAGCAAGGCGCCGACATCATTTGCAGCCTGAACAACTGGGTGTGGACGCCACCGCCACTGTTCGACGAAGCCGGCAAATGCATGGCCTCGTACCTGACCATGACCGCAGCCCACGTCAATAACGTGTTTATCGCCGCCGCCAATCGGATTGGTGAGGAATATGGCGGGCGCTATCTCGGCTGCTCGTTGATTGCCGGTACGAATGGCTGGCCTATCGGCAAGGTCGCCTCGCCGAATGAGCAAGACATCCTCTATGCCGATATCGACCTGTCCACCGCACGCAGCGCGCCGATCTGGAACGACCTGAACGACCTGCAGCGCGATCGCCGGGTGGATCTGTATGACGGGATGCTTGGCTATCGCCATCACCCGCGTTTGCCACGTTGATGGGGGCGGGATCATGGATTTTATTCCGGTCAAATCCTCATCGGATTCAGCGGTTCGTTATCTCATCACGCTGATTGCTGTCTTGCTGGCCGTGGTGGCACTGCTCAGTGGGTTATCCATGGTGTATTCCAACTCGGCGGAAAGTCACTGGCCAGGCTACAGCCACCTAATGGCGAGCCTACCCTCGCCGACAGCCTGGTTACGGTGGGTGGTCGGCGATATCAGCGAAGTAGCGTTTTATAAACATGAGTTTGCGTCGCTCGGGCTATTGCTCGGCGGCGCCTTTGGTTATTGGACGAGCCGTTATGCCCAAGGCCTGCAAGGGTTCAGCATCGCCTATGGCACCGGGCTTTGGCCTTGGCTGGTGACCAGTTCGCTGCTGGGGTTGTTGTTGAGCAATGTGCTGTGGGGTTGGACGGTGACGGCGGACGCCTGGCAACCGACGTTTGCGGCGTTTGTATCCCTGCCGGCGGCGATGGTGCTGCTGTTTGGTGGGGGTTGGAAGGTGACGCTGAGCGGCGCGGTACTGGGGGCCATTCTGGTGACGCCGAGTTGTTTGCTGTTGGTGAATTACCTATGCAATCCGCTGGGATTGCCGGTGGTGATCGGCAATGTGCTGGGTATGGCATTGGGTAGCGTGGTGGCGTTTTTATTGTGTCGGGCGTTGCCGGTGTTGGTCAGCCGATCGGCTGAGGACAAGGCTAGCGCCCCTCCTCCGGCACCGGTGAAAACGCCGGATTACGGCATACGCTGGACCCTGCGTCGGGTGCTGGCGGACTTTTCGGAAGCGCCGTTTTTTGGCAACGAATGGGCGAGTTTCGGTTTGCTCGTGGGAGTGTTTGCGGCGTATGCGTTGAATCCGCTGAGTCCGGCGTATGGATCAGGTTGGTTGCCGCATTTGGTGGCGGGCCAGACGTTGACCTCACTACTGGGGATTTTGCTGTGGCGGCGACAGTGGCGGGAACGTGGGTGGTATCCGACGTATGTACCGTTGGTGTCCGTCGTGACTGCGGCGGTGTTGACCTATGGCGGTAGCCCGTTGGTCATCGGAGTCAGTGCGGTGCTGGGGGCGTTGATTGCGCCGCCGCTGGCCTGTGCCATTGCCGGGCGATTGCCGGCGTATATGCATCCGTATATTGGGAATGTGTTGTCGATGGCGGTGAGTACGGCATTGATCGTGCCGGTGGTTGGAGTGGTGGTTGAGTTATAGGCTGTGGAGCGCGGTATGATCGGCCAATACAGCAGAGTAACGTCATCATGAAACTGGACATCCGCAACGAACGCGCCGGAGATGCAGGGCAGATTGCCGCAGTGACGACCGCCGCATTCGAAAAGGCCGAACACACTAGCCACACCGAACACTTTATCGTCGATGCCTTGCGCAAGGCCGGCCAATTGACGGTCTCGCTGGTTGCGGTGGCTGACGATCAAATGGTTGGCCATGTCGCGATCTCTCCGGTCAGCGTCTCTACCGGCGCCGAGGGGTGGTACGGGCTGGGGCCGCTATCGGTGCTGCCGGACTGGCAGGGTCGGGGCATTGGCTCTGCGCTGATGAAGGCGGCGTTGGCTGAATTGCAAAGGCAAGGGGCCGCTGGCTGTGTTGTGCTGGGGGATCCGGGTTTTTATGGGCGGTTTGGTTTTGTTGCGCGGACTGGGTTGGAATTGCCTGGGGTTCCTCAGGAGTACTTTCAGGGGGTGTCGTTTCGGGGTGGGTTTCCAGTGGGGAGTGTGCAATATCACCCTGCGTTCGATGCTACGGAGTAAGTGGGTCGTGAGGCACGAAAAGGTATCCGGCCTATGGACTTGATCTTCACGGGCTTATAAACGTTTTTCAACCGTAGGTACGGGTCGGGGGCTGCTTTTTTGCGATAGACGGCAATCAGCCAGAAGTCGCCATTCAGCTTTCACAATCGGGGCCAGTCAACGGCGCTGAATAGAACCCTCGTGCGAAGGACGACGCACACCGCAGTGGCGCACTGGTTTCTAACCACCCAGTCTTTTCGCAGGGGCACCACGCAGCAGCTTCAAGCCTGCGCAGCGATACTGGCTTTGCTTTGGAACATGGCGGTGTCAGCCTTGAAAATCAAATCGTCAAGGTTTTCACCATCTTCCGGATACCACGCCACCCCTAGGCTGGCGCTAACCTTGATCTGGCTGTTTTCCCATGGAATGGGCAGGGCAACGGCTTCGCAGATTTCACCGGTGATGCGCTGGATATCGCTTCTGTGATGCGCGCCGTCGAGCAGCACGATAAATTCATCACCGCCCATGCGCGCAGCTATTTCGAACTCGCGAATATTGGATTTGATCGCCGAGGCTGTGTGGATCAGCATCGCATCGCCCGCCTGGTGGCCATAACGATCATTGATCTGCTTGAAGTGGTTCAAGTCGATATAACACAGGGCCAGATGCTCTCCACGATTCTTTGCGTCGAGCAGCCTCTGGCTAGCGAAGGGAATAAAACTATTGCGATTAGGTAAGCCAGTCAGGCTGTCATAGAAAGCCAACTTGTGTACTTCCTCTTCGGCGAGTTTACGCAACTTGATCTCGTTGCGTAGATGGCGCTGGGCATTCAACAGCACCAGAGCGAATATCAGGACAAGCGCAGAGCCGATGCTGATCAGCACAATGGTCTTGCGCAGTCGCTCAACGAGTTGCGGCGGGTTGGGATCGTAAATGAAGTTTTCCAGACCGGCGATAGTGTCGACCATGCCCAGTTCGAGGAAAGTTTCAGCCATACGTTGCCAGCGCCCTGGGTTCATATGACCGATCTCGATCAGGTCAGATACCACCAGCGGACGCATGGCCTGAGCTTCGAATTGCAAGTGCGCGCGACTTTTCTCCACCGAATACTGATTGAGCAGCAGGTCTATGATTTGCTCGGGGTTATCCATCGCGTAACGCCAGCCGCGCAGGGTAGCGCGGCGGAAGGCCTCGACCCGCTGTGGATTTTCGTCAATCTCGGCCTGGCTGGTGAACAGGATGTCACTGTAGAAGTCGATCCCGTAGGTGACGGGCGAGATGATGTTGTATTCCACGCCCCGCTGTTGCAGGTAGAAGGGCTCGTTGGTCAGGTACGAGTTGAACGCCGCCACTTTACCGCTGGCCAGATCCCCAATTTGAAAACTGCTGGGTAGCAGTTGTAGTTTTTCGAGGGGTATACCCTCGCTACGGAACATCGCCAGAAAATCGGCATCTGTCTGTGCATCCATCAGCATCACCGGCTTGCCGATCAGGTCGTGCACGGTGCGAACACCTTGGTCTGTGCGAGCCACGAGCACGGAAGGTGAGTGCTGAAAAATCACCGCCAGCGCGACCAAGGGCTTGCCATGCAGGCGTGCGTAGAGCAATTCACTATTGGCTTCGCCGTATTGGGCACGCCCGGAGAGCACTTCTTCGACCGGTGTGACATTGGGGCCACCTTCGTGCAAGCGCACGTCCAGTCCTTCTTCGCGGTAATAGCCTTGGGCGATGGCGGCGTAGTAGCCCGCGAACTGGAACTGATGCTTCCAACGCAGCTGTACATCAATAACCTGCTCAGCACCATTCTGTTGAGTGACCGGGCTGCCCCACGCAGCCTGAGCCGAGAGCAAGACAAAACACAGCAGTCGACGCAGCCGAACCAACAGAAGTCTCTCCGGCCGGTCGAGCGCGTTAGAACAGCAACAGAGGCTGGGCATCGTGAGAGTCCGTGAATCGCGCTCGTGGTTGAGCGTGCTAGCCGTGGCGCGGCATTGTGACACTACTCATGCGGGGCCAGCAATCGCGCGCTACGCCGCAAGCGGCCGCTATCCTCGCTTGCGGCGTGGCTGGCGTAGATATTGATGCAACTGCTCTCCTAGAACCTCAAACACCCGAGCGATCCTGTTAATTTTGCGCAGGTCATTGTGCATTGCGATCCACACGTCTACCTCAAAACCAAAATCGTTTGGCAACACATGTACCAGGCCGTGCGATGTTGCTATTTGCGTCGGGCAGAGTCCGAAACCCAAGCCCGCTTTCAAAGCGGCCAGCTGCGCAAGGTGATGATCAGAGGCGATGGCGAAATGCTGGTCGGCATCGCACAGACCCGCGTCGACAAACCGACGCAAATCCGCTGAGCGTCTGTCCGGCCCGATCAGCGGCCGTTTGCGCAGTGACAGCACGGAGGCCGGGTTACCGTAGCGCTCCAGGCACCCCACACTGGCATGGATGCCAATCCGCAAACTGCCGACACGCCGCACCGTGATATCAGCTTCATTGGGCCGCATCAGCCTCACCGCGATATCAGATTGCAACCTCGCGATGTCTTCAAGGGCATCGCTGATGCTCAACTCTAGTTTGAGCCCCGCGTGCTCGTAATGAAAAGGGCGCAGCAGAACGGGCAGTACCTCGACGCCAAGCAACTCGCCGCAGGTCAGCCGAATCGTACCGTGATCCACCGACGCTTCAGAACTGGCCATGCGGTTGAAGGTTTGCGCGGCCAGATCCATGGCCTCCACATGTTCGATCAGGCGTTGCGCTCCGGTAGTAGGCGTGAGACCCAGAGGTGTGCGGGTGAACAGACTCACACCAAGCGCGTGTTCAAGATGGTCGAGGCGCCTGCGCGCAGTTGCCTGGGCGATACCAAGCAACTTCGCCGCCCCGCTCAGGCTGCCCGATCGCAGCACGGCGAGAAATACACGCTGGCTTTCCCATTCAATCCCGCTCATACATTCTTTGCCAACAGTTGCTCCTAATTTGATCTTCTGCCCGACCCCGGGAAGAGCGATCATTCGCCAACATTTTCCAGGGCGTCATTGTAAGGAACCAACGCATGAGAATCACCGGTCAGTGCCGATGTGGACAAGTCAACATTGAGATCGTGGCGCAGCAATTGCCGCCGTTGTATGCCTGCCACTGTTTGAACTGTCAGCGCTGGAGCGGCAGTGCATTTGGTCTGCACATGCTGAGCGCGGTGTCGGCTGTTCAAGTGTCTGGCGAAACGGCGATCTTCGAGCATGAGCACCATGGTCATACGTCTACCCAACATGCCTGCGGTATATGTCATACCCGACTGTTCAACGAGACCACTGCAGCGCCCGGCATGCGAGTGGTACGCGCCGGCATCCTTGAAGGCGCTGAGCGTTTCGAGCCGGTTGCGCATATCTGGACACGACGCAAGCAGCCATGGCTTGTGCTGCCCGGGACTATCGCGCAATGGCAGGAGAGCCCCACGCCCGAAGCATTCGCCGCTGCGCTAGGGTAAAAGAGCTTGCTCCTTCCTTAGTGACAGTGTCGTTCGCCGAGCGAAAAATTACTTGAGTTGGCTACGTCCGCTTCGGGTCGAAAGCGGACTAAGTTAACAGCCGCAATCAACCAACAACACCCATCGTCAAAAACCCACCCTCCCCACCTCCCCCCAAACCGACCGCAATAAACGCGACTCCTGCCCGCTACGCCAAACCAAATGCGTACGCACCCTCCCCAACCTGGCCGGCAACGGCAGCGCCCTGGCCAACCCCTCTACGTTCACCGCCTTCAACACCGAAAGCGGCATGATCGCTACCCCCGTTCCCGCCGCAACACAGGCGGCTATTGCAAGATCGAACAGGTTAAAGCTCGCACGAAGGTCGGCTTTATTCTGGAGGTGGATCATCTGCTAGCACCAGGCTTTGCCTAGGCGGCCATTCATAGCGAGGCAGGTATTGAGTTTGTGACGTGCCCTCCACCATCATAGGCCTATACACATCTTTCGAAGCCACAGGCGTTCTTGTAGTGAGCGGGCTTGCCCCGCGCTGGGTGGCAAAGCCGCCCCAATCCAGGCACTGCGGTGTATCAGAAAGACCACGGAGTTGGGATTTGGGGCGGCTGCGCCACCCAGCGCGGGGCAAGCCCGCTCACTACAACGTTGTGTAAATACCTACGTTTCTCCATTCCATCCCACCAGCGGTACAGAGCATTGACCCCACACACACTTCTGATTATTCAAGTCGGCACACCACCGCAAGACATCCGCGATCAACTCGGTGACCTGCCGTCCTGGTTTGGCAACGCCCTGGATGTCGCGCCGGACGGGATGCTCGTGGTGCGCGCGTTTGAGGGGGCGCTGTTGCCTGAGCCGCGCCAGGATTGCGTTGCGATCATTACCGGCTCGTGGGCGATGGTCACCGACCGCGAACCGTGGAGCGAATACGTGGCGCAGTGGATTCGCACCGCCATGGCGGTTGAAATGCCGCTGTTCGGTGTGTGTTACGGGCATCAGTTGATGGCTCATGCATTGGGCGGTGTGGTGGACTATCACCCGCAAGGCCGTGAAGTGGGCTGCGAGATGATCCAACTGCTGCCGGCGGCCATGGAGGATGAGCTTCTGCGCCAGTCGCCCGCTCAATTCCCGGCGCACCTCACCCATGAACAAACCGTGATCACACTGCCTCAAGGCGCTGTCGCGCTGGCTCGTTCAGCTCACGACCCGCACCAGATCATCCGGTATGGGCGCTTTGCGATGTCCACTCAATACCATCCTGAGTTCACACCCAAGCATCTGGAGGCCATGATCCGACGTCGCGCCGCCATGCTGGTCGCGGAACAACGTGAACCGGAGCAGATGATCAAGGCCCTTAGGGAAACACCGGATGCACGGGCTGTGCTGCGTAGTTTCTTGCGTGACTGCACGGGCGTTGCCGCCTGACCATTCTTGAACGCCAGAAACACAAAACCCCGCAATGGCGGGGCAGTGACTTGTCGACCTGACACGTGAGGCGAGTATTTCACCAGCGAGAGAAGCTTCTTTCAAAGTTTCCTTAACTGGAAAAAGACGCGCCCTGACGTGGAGTCATTACCTGGCCTGGCGAAGCACCAGCTCCGACAGACGCGTCTTGACTCGGAAGCAGAATTCACGAATTTGGAATTGATAAGCAGGCATAACCATGTAGTTCAAATCTGGACCCAATGAGTCTTTGATTTCCATGTATTTAGCCGTCTTGACTGCGATGGCCTGGTATTGCGCTTCGTATTTGGTGTACGACGCTTTGCTGTAAAGCTTCAAAACATCCAGCTCTTTGCGGCATTGCTCAGCGCGATTTTGGTTCAGTTCTGTTTCTGACTCTGGCTGAGCGATCTCTGCAGAGGCAGGGGCTGGGGCGCCAACATTGGCGTGCGCAGGTGCAGCCTCATAGCGCACAGTCCAATCTTCTTTTTTCGCGGGTGCGACTTCCTGTGGTGCTTCCTGGACGACGGCGGGAGGTGGAGCCACGTTAGGTTTTTCTGGAGTTTTCGTCGCGCATCCCGCGAGGGCCAGTCCTACCACTACAACGATGCCACACATTTTATCCATCGGTTCCACCAAGAGGTAATTTCGGTTGGCTGAGTCGTTAGGTTCTGGGTAGAAGTAAAAACTCAGGCACTCATCGAGTATGAATTTTCTACCAACCTCAAGGCGCTTAGCCTCTCTTCCTTGAGTTTGCAGACGGGGGATAATAGTAAAAAAACAAGGGGATGACGAGTAAAAGCTCGTCAGAAAATTCACAAACTGAATGGGGCGATTATGGGAATGGAACAAGACGGCGGATACAAATCCGCCGTCTACGCCAGGCTGGGGGCCACTGTCCCGGCAGCCAGCGCAATGGAGTCCCCCAGGATGCGCCACAGCGCGGCGACACGTCGGCGATAAGTCGGCTCATTACCGTAGATCAGCTCGACGTGCAGACTGTCGATCAGCCCGATGTACGCATCCTGGAATATCTCGAGGTCGGTGGCGTTCAGTGTCGGGTACTTTGCCTTGAGACTGACACCAAACAGTTCACGCATGCGTTCGAGATAGGCTTCGAAACCAGCGCTCACCTGGCCCTTGAGTTCCGCTGGTGGAAAAAACGCCGTACGCAGCAGAAAGCGCAGCGCTGCTGACGACTCATAGCGCTGCGCGAGATCGTCGGTGTACAGGGTGTTTAGGCCAACCGAAGCGCTGGCCGTCACGGCAAACCGCTCCTCGACGTATTGGCGTTCGGTGATCAACGCCAATTCCAGCACTGCGCTAAACAGGTCGTCCTTGCTTTTGAAATGCGCATACAACGACGGCTTGCGCATCCCCGCCAGCACGGCGATGTCGTTTAGTGAGGACGCGTCGTAGCCGCGCTCTGCGAAATGCACCAAGGCAATGTCGCAAATTCTTCCCGCTGAGGGGCTGAGCACTTTCATGTAGAGATCCTTGCCAGCATGCTTTTATCAGTGATTTAACGCAGTGATCGAGTCCGCCTTGCCTTGGCGCACACTGATCCAGGTGAGCGCACCCACTGCAACGGCGCACAGCACCAGCAAGCCACCCCACGCCGCAGCGCCGTGACTGCTGACCAGGCCGGTCAAGGGTGTCGCGCACGCCGAGATGCCGAGTTGAAAGGCCCCCAGCAAAGCGGCGGTCGATCCCAACGCGGTGGTTTGCGACGACATCACCAGGGTCATCAGTGTGGTTTCTGCAATCCCCACCCCAAGCAACGCAATCGCCACACCGGCCACCAGCCACGGCAGATCCAGGCCAGCGGCCGCCGCCATGCAGGCGATAAACGCGCCCGCCACAATACAGCACGAACCGGCCACGGCCATGCGCGCCAGGCCGTATTGGCCGACCCATTTTGCCGCCAGCGAGGCCCCGATCAGAATCGCAATACCGGTTGCGCCGAACAGCGTACCAAACTG
Organism: Pseudomonas nabeulensis; assembly: GCF_004682045.1. GTDB lineage: Bacteria > Pseudomonadota > Gammaproteobacteria > Pseudomonadales > Pseudomonadaceae > Aquipseudomonas > Aquipseudomonas nabeulensis. Next base: position 69,726 of record NZ_QUZT01000006.1, on the reverse strand, counting down.
GGCGGCGGGCAACCCGTAGTCATTCTGGTAGATGAACGTGGCGCCACCGATGTAGGCAAACAGGAAAAAGAAGACCGATGACAACGCCAGCGCCGGTTGCAGGAAGCGCAAGTCCCGGGCGATGCGTGCGTAGGTTCGGATCGCCCGCTTGAAGTTCAACGGCTCGCGTTTGCTCGCGGGCAAGGTTTCCCGCAGGACCACCATGGAGTCCACCGCAACCAAGGCGCCCAGCATCGCCAGTACAACCATCACCGCACGCCAGCCAAAGTGCGCATCAATGTAGCCGCCCAGCGCCGGCGCGATAATGGGCGCCACACCTTCAATGGTCATCAGCAGGCCAAACAGCTTGGCCGCCTGCACGCCTTGGGTGACATCACGCACCATGCTCATGATAACCACCAGGGTCAGCGCACTGCCCAAGCCTTGAACGAATCGGGCCACCAACAGCCAGTCCAGTGTGGGCGCTGCACCCGCCACCAGCGCGCTCAAACTGAACAACACCAAGCCGGCAATCAAAGGACGCCGACGGCCCCACGCGTCAACGACAGGACCGAACAGGAGCTGACCAAGGCCCATCGCCAACAGGAAGACTGTGAGTGTCAGCTGAATGCTGGCCATGCTGCTCGAATACTCCACCGCCATTTCGGGCAGGCTGGGCAGATACATGTCGACGGCCGACGGGCCAAGGGCACCGATGGTGCCCAGGGCTATGGCGAATTTTAATGTGGGGTTGATTGGGTTGAAGGGTTTCATCATAGGCTCACAGCTGACTACCTACCGATCGGTAGGTTTGAAGTTGTGAGGTTAATAAACGGTTTGGTGAGTGGTCAAGTTGTTAATGAAATTCAGCCTGATAGCGCCCTTGGTTTGGGAGATTGGCTGTTCTTGGATGCCAGAAACACAAAAGCCCCGCAATCGCGGGGCTTTCGTTTGAATCTTGGCGGGAAACCAGGCCGCCAAAGGGCTTTTCATTTGAACATCTCATGCTGAATCAGGCTGCGTCAGGAAGGCTCAATAGCCCGAAGTAGATGGGGTTGAAGCCGATATTCGGTTGCGAACACGGTTTCATAGTCAGTCATGGCGTCCGGGCAAATCGCGTCAAAAACGGGGGTACAGACTGGGGTATCGTATGGAATTAGGGTATGGCGGAGAGGCGATCAGTACTTTCGCACGCTCCACCGCACCAGGTTTTGTTGGAAATGACAGTTTTGACCCAATCAGACGAGAGGCGTGCTAGCTGCCCTATCCTTACATTCAACTTGGCCTCATATGCCATAGCAACGAATGGCAGAGAACGGCCGATTCTATTGAAAAAGTCGGCCATGGTTTGCGCATCAGAAAAGTACGCGTCCGAGATTGAAATCTTTACTTTTGACAGGGCTTTTCCGGACTCGGATTCTACGTAGCAGCGTGCAAAAAAGGCGTTTTCACCAGTCAAAGATCAGTAACCGTCTGGCCAACACACCTTCCTGCGGGAAAGATGTGTGCCATTAGCTCTCTCCCTCAGAGCGCGCTGTAGCGCGCGAACCTGGGCAACGTTAAGATCGTGCTTTTTTGGAGGCGCTTGTGTCGGCACCAGTTTTTGCAGCAGCCCAATGCGCCGTTCGGGCTGGCGATATCAGTGCGAACCTTAAGTTACACATAGAGTTCATGCAGCACGCCAGCAAAGAGGGTGTGGGGTTATTACTCTTTCCAGAGTTATCGCTTACAGGATATGAGCCAACCTTGGCCGAATCCTTGGCGCACGATATAGATAGCCCACTTCTTTCCCCCTTGCGAGACCTTGCGCGGGAAGCCTCAATGACTACGATAGTAGGTTTGCCGTTACGCCTACCCAGCCATGACAAACCAGTAATCGCAGCCATTATACTCCACGGGGATGGTTCGGCTGGTGTCTATACCAAGCAGCATTTACACCCTGGCGAAGAGCAATATTTTGGTGCGGGTGATGGTGGCGATTCAATTCTCATCGCCGACTTATCCGTAGCCCTATCGGTATGTGCTGATTTCAGTCATCCGGAGCATCCATCGCTAGCGGCAAAACAAGGCGCGCAGTTGTATGCCGCTAGTGTGCTCATCGGTGAGGGCGGTTATCCACACGATAGTTCGCTATTGCAGACCTACTCAGAGCGTCATGGTATGGCTGTGCTCATGGCGAATCATGGCGGCCCGACCGGTGGATGGGCTGCTGCTGGTCAAAGCGCGTTTTGGGATGAGAAGGGTCGATGCGTTGCTTCGACGGTCGGCATGGGGAACCGGTTGCTGATCGTCTCTAAGCACCCGCATGGGTGGCAAGGTTTCGAAACGTCAGTATCCGTTACTTCCTAAAACAGGGGGTAATCGATCCCAAAACGCTAGCCCTTCCATGTCACGCAGCCTCCTTCATTTCATAGCAAACAGGAGATCACCAAGAGGGTTTACAGGAGGATTGGCGCGACCGCGAAGCCTTCCAAATAGGCAAAGTTTCGGAACGCCTGTAAAAAACCGTCTCACCGCACCCAAACCCCAGAAACACAAAAGCCCCGCAATCGCGGGGCTTTCGTATGAATCTTGGCGGGAAACCAGGGATTCGAACCCTGGGAACGCTATTAACGTTCGCCGGTTTTCAAGACCGGTGCATTCAACCACTCTGCCAATTTCCCTTGTGCATCACAGGATTAGGATAGCTCATCCTGTCTCAGCGGGCGCCATAATACCCGAATGAAACACACTGTCAAACTCTCGGCATCGCTTGTTACAGAGCGTCTGTTATGATCTTTGCGACTGAACGTTTCAAAACCGAAGGAGTGTCGCCATGCGCGAACAGAATTACGCAGTGAATGGCAACGCGCAGGCTGAGCAGCTTGAAGTCAGCCGCGTGTTGCGCAACACCTATGGCTTGCTCGCCCTTACCCTTGCTTTCAGCGGCGTGATGGCATTCGTGGCGCAGCAGATGCGCGTCGGCTATCCGAATATCTTTGTGGTACTGATCGGCTTCTATGGCCTGTTCTTCCTCACCAACAAGCTGCGTGACTCGGCCTGGGGCCTGGTGTCGGCGTTTGCCTTGACCGGTTTCATGGGCTTTATCCTTGGCCCGATCCTCAACCGTTACCTCGGCATGGCCGGCGGTGCGGAAGTGGTCAGCTCGGCGTTTGCCATGACGGCCCTGGTGTTTGGTGGTCTGTCGGCCTACGTGCTGATCACCCGTAAGGACATGAGCTTCCTGGGCGGTTTCATCACCGCTGGTTTCTTCGTGTTGCTGGCGGCGGTCCTGGCGAGCATGTTCTTCCAGATCAGCGGGCTGCAACTGGCGATCAGCGCAGGTTTTGTGCTGTTCTCGTCGGTGTGCATCCTGTTCCAGACCAGCGCAATCATCCACGGCGGTGAGCGCAACTACATCATGGCGACCATCAGCCTGTATGTATCGATCTACAACCTGTTTATCAGCCTGTTGCAGATCTTCGGCATCATGGGTCGCGACGACTGATCCTGTAACGCCATAAAAAATGCCCCGTATCGAAAGATGCGGGGCATTTTTGTTTTCAAGGGACGGTTTCAGTACTGGTTGGGCTCCATTTCCAGGTCGACCTTGAAGCGCTTGGCGATATCTTGCTGGATGCGCAGCGCCAGGTTTGCAATGTCGTGTCCGGTGGCACCGCCGTAGTTCACCAGCACCAGCGCTTGCAGCTTGTGGACGCCGGCATCGCCATCGCGAAAGCCTTTCCAACCGGCTTTGTCGATCAGCCAGCCAGCGGCGAGTTTCATCTGGCCGTCTGGCTGTGGGTACGCCACCAGGTCCGGGTACAGCGCCTGTAGCTCGGCCGCCAGTACCTGGGAGACCAATGGGTTCTTGAAGAAACTGCCGGCGTTGCCAAGCTCTGCGGGGTCCGGCAGTTTTTCGCGGCGGATGCTGCAGATGGCGCGGCTGACGTCGCTCGGCGTCGCCTCGGTGATGCCCTGCCCCGCCAGGCGTTGTTGGACCGGGCCGTAATCAAGCTTGAGGTGGCTGGCGCGACTCAGGGTGAAGCGCACCCGCAGGATCAGCCAGCGTCCGATTTCGTGTTTGAACAGGCTGTCGCGGTAGGCGAAGTTGCACTCTTCGAGACTGAAATCCCGCAGTTCGCCAGTGTGGCGATCGAGGGCAGTCAGACCGGCGAAGACGTCCTTAATCTCAACACCGTAGGCGCCGATGTTTTGCATGGGCGCTGCGCCGACGGTGCCGGGGATCAGGCTGAGGTTTTCCAGGCCACAAAAGCCCTGCTCCAACGTCCACAGCACAAAGGGGTGCCAGGCTTCGCCTGCTTCGGCTTCGACCACCACCTGTACGCCATCATCCTGCAACACACGGATGCCCTGACTGGCCATACGCAAAACCAACGCGGGGATGTCCTGGGTCAGCAGCAAGTTGCTGCCACCTCCGATCACCAGCAGCGGCAACGTTTGCGCCGCCGCATACGCCAACGCTTCGCGCACATCGTTGTCGCTGCGAGCCTCGGCGAATAACTGCGCGCGCACGTCGATGCCGAAGCTGTTGAATGGCTTGAGCGACACCTGCGCAAGCACCTGCAAGGTCATAGTCGCCCCTTCAATTCGATCACCAATAAATCACAGGCCTGTTCGATCAGGTCCAGGACCCGCTCGAAGCCTTGTTCGCCTTCGTAATAGGGGTCGGGTACTTCGTCCACTGGCCCGTCGTAGCGGCGCAGGAACAGGTCCAGCTCTGCCTTGCCCTGCCCCGGCTGCATCGCCTTGAGGTTGCGCAGGTTGCTGTGGTCCATGGCCAGGATCAGGTCATAGCGCGCGAAGTCCGCCCGGGAGACCTGCTGGGCACGTTGCGCCGACAAGTCGTAGCCACGTGCCAACGCTGCGCGTTGGCTGCGTTGGTCCGGTGGGCTGCCGATGTGCCATTCGCCCGTACCGGCGGAAGCAACTTCTATCTGATCCGCCAGCCCCGCTTCGCGCAGTTTGTGGCGCAATACACCTTCGGCGGTGGGCGAGCGGCAGATATTGCCCAGGCAGACGAACAGGACCTCCATCAGGCCCCCAGCAGGCGACGAACGCGCTCAAGGTCTTCCGGTGTGTCCACACCGGCGGGCGGTGCTTCCAGCGCATCGTCCACATGAATGCGCACGCCGTGCCACAGGGCACGCAGTTGCTCCAGGGACTCGGTGTTTTCCAGCCAGCACGGGCCCCAGCTGACGAAGTCATGCAGGAAGCCAGCGCGGTAGGCGTAAATACCAATGTGGCGACGATACGGCACGCCCTCTGGCAATACGTCACGGCTCTTGGCGAAGGCGTCGCGCGCCCACGGCAAGGTCGAACGGCTGAACGTCAGCGCCAACCCGTTAATGTCACTGACCACTTTCACCACGTTCGGGTTGAACAAGGTGTCGGTGTCTTCGATGGGCTCGGCCAGGGTGGCCATGCGTGCTTCGCCATGGGCAGCCAGGTTGGCCGCTACTTGGTCGATGACGCTGGGCGGGATCAACGGCTCGTCACCTTGCACATTGACCACGATGGCATCTGGCGCCAGGCCAAGCTGCGTGGCTACTTCGGCCAGGCGATCGGTGCCGGAGTTGTGGTCTTCACGCGTCAGTACGGCTTCGGCGCCAAAGCCTTTGCAGGCTTCGATGATGCGCGGGTCGTCAGTGGCGATCACGACGCGCTCGGCGCTGCTTTTGCAGGCCTGTTCCCACACCAACTGAACCATTGGCTTGCTGCCGATCAGTTGCAGCGGCTTGCCCGGCAAGCGTGTCGAGGCATAGCGGGAGGGAATGACAACGGTAAAGGCAGTGGTCATTTATCCAGGCGCTCGTCATCGGTCAGGGTGCGAGCTTCGCTCTCCAGCATCACCGGGATGCCATCACGGATCGGGTAGGCCAGGCCAGCGCCTTTGCTGATCAGCTCGGTTTTGTCGGCGCTGAGCTTGAGCGGGCCTTTGCAGATCGGGCAAGCGAGGATGTCGAGCAGTTTGGTGTCCATGAGTGTTTCCTGGAAATAAGCGTTTTAAGGCAAGAGTCGGGCGGGCAACAGGCGCATCAGTTGCGTGTCGAACCAGGCGACGAACGCCGGCGACGGCACTGCATCCACCGCAAGGTACCACCAGTCGGGCTGGGCGAAGGCGCGGCACTTCACCGCGTCTTTCTCGGTCATGACCAGTGGCAATGACGGCGTAAAAGTCAAGACCTCGGCGCTGTAGGGCGCGTGGTCGGCAAAAGCATGGGGTATCGGATGCCAGTGTAGCGTTTGCAGGGTATTGAAGAAACGTTGCGGATTGCCGATACCGGCGACGGCATGCACCTGCTGGCCTGCCTGGAAATGATCGATCGGCTGACGCTCAGCGGTCTGCAAGTTGACCAGTGCCTTGGGCTGAAGGTGAAAGGCAAAGCCATCGTCACGATCTGATTGCGCGCCGTTGTACAGCAGCGCATCCACGCTTTGCAGGCGCTCGACGGGTTCGCGCAACGGCCCGGCCGGCAGGCAACGGCGATTGCCCAGGCCACGGGCGGCGTCGATCAGTACCAATTCCAGGTCACGAGCCAGGCGGTAATGTTGCAGGCCGTCGTCGGACAGGATCAGGTCCAGGGTTTCGCTGGCCAGCAATGCCTTGACCGCACGGCTGCGGTCGGGGTCGATCATCAATGGCACGCCGCAGCGCTGCACGATCAATAACGGCTCATCACCGGCGACCTCGGCGCTATCGCTGGCCTCAACCCGCCACGGCAACTGCGGTGGCTTGGCGCCGTAGCCCCGGCTGACCACGCCTACGCGCAATCCACTGTTACGGCAATGCTCGATCAGCCAAAGGATCAACGGCGTCTTGCCAGTGCCGCCGACGGTAATATTTCCTACCACCACCACCGGCACCGGTGACTGGTAGATCTCACCCTCACCCGCGACAAACCGCGCACGCTTGCGCTGCACCACGCGCCGATACAGCGCTTCCAGCGGCCGCAACAGCGTCAGCGCCGGATGGCCTTCGTACCAGGCCTTGAGCAAACGATCGGACATGGCCATCAGGGTTGGCTCGCCGCCTCGATGGTGGTCATGCGCAAGTGGCTGAAACCCAGCTTGCCGGCAGCATCCATCGCGGTGATCACGGCTTGGTGCTGGGTCTTGCCATCCGCGCTGATCGAAAGCGGCATCTTGGTATCACCGCCGGATTCTTTCTCCAGTGCAGCCATCAGGCTGGCCAGGTCGTTTTTCTCCAGCAACTGGTTATTCACCGAAAACACCCCGTCGGCACTGATGGCGATGTCCAGTTGCTTGACTTCCTGGTCTTCGGCCGGCGAGCCACTGACCGCTTCTGGCAGGTCGACGCGAAGCTCAGTCTGACGAGTGAACGTGGTGGTGACGACAAAAAACAGCAGCAGGATAAACACCACGTCGATCAGCGACGCGAGGTTGATATCGACATTTTCCCGTTGCTTGCGGCGAAATTTCACGCTTTGCCCCCAACCAGGTCCACATCACGGTCGCCCTGCACCACTTCCACCAGTTTGATGGCTTCCTGTTCCATGCCCACCACCAGTTCATCGATGCGGCGTTGCAGGAAACGGTGGAAGAACACCGAAGGAATGCCGACCATCAGGCCCGCCGCCGTGGTGATCAAGGCCTTGGAAATGCCACCCGCCAGCACGGCGGCATTGGTGGTCATGCCCGACCCCATGAACGAGCTGAAAATATCGATCATGCCCAGCACCGTGCCGAGCAAGCCCAGCAATGGCGCCATGGCCGCGATGGTGCCGAGGGCGTTGATATAACGCTCCAGCTCATGGATGACCCGGGCAGCGGCCTCTTCGATGCACTCTTTCATGATCTCGCGACCATGCTTGGAGTTGGCGAGGCCTGCGGCGAGGATTTCACCCAGCGGTGAGTTGGCGCGCAGTTCCTTGAGTTTCTCTTTGTCCAGTTGCTTGTTCTTGATCCAGCCCCAGACCTGCCCCAGCAGATGCTCGGGGGTGACGCGGCTGGCGCGCAGGGTCCACAGGCGTTCGGCAACGATGCCCAGTGCGGCGATAGAGCTCATGATGATCGGCAACATCATCCAGCCGCCGGATTTGACCAATTCCCACACAGTGAATGTCCCCTCGAAAAAGTGCGCCACTTTACCATATAGGTTCGGTGACGGGGCTCGTCGACCCTGGACCGATGTCGGCCGTTTGTAACGCCGGATTAAGGTAACCGCTCACGCCAGAACCGACGTTGACCGCGCGCAACCACCGGCGGTGCGAAGGCACCCAGTCGCAAACGCACCGCCCCCTGCTCGGCACTGTCGTACACCTGGCTGCCCAACGCCTGGTAGCGCTCGGTGACCTGTGGATGAGGATGGCCAAACGCATTGCCACGCCCACGGGAAATCAGCACCGACTTGGGTGCCAGCCGCTCTAGAAAAGGCCATGAGGAAGAACTGCGACTGCCATGGTGCGGAGCTTGCAGCCAATCGGTCGGCACCGCCAGTGCAGACGCGAGGAATGCTTGTTCGGCGGCACGGTCGATGTCGCCCGTCAGCAGCAGACGCTCGCCATTCGCCTGCACCTGCAATACGCAGGATTTTGCGTTGCCATTGGTGGCGTCCGGCCACTGCCAAAGCTCGAATGACACGCCGTCCCACACCCAGCGTTCGCCACTCACACAAGGCTCTGCACCCAGAAATGCCGGTAACCCCTCGGTTTCCCCACCAACCACGCGCTTGACCGGTAATCCATTGGCAACTGCCGCAGCGCCACCCGCATGATCCGCATCGGCGTGGCTAAGTAGCATCACCTCCAACGCCCCAACACCAAATTTGCGCAATGACGGCAACACCACCCGCTCCCCCAGATCAAAGGTCCCAGAGCGCGGGCCGGCATCGTAGAGCAACGTGTGATGACGGGTGCGTAGGAGTAGCGACTGGCCCTGCCCGACATCCAACTGCACCACGTCGACCTGACCATCGGGCACCGGCTCTCGCGGGGGGAACACGGCCAGCAACAGCATCGGCCAGCCCAACACCCGAAATGGCACGCCTTTAGGCAGTAACAGGAGCACGGCACCGGCCAGGCTTATCAACCAAAATCCCAACGGCACCTCGGACGGAATCCAGGCAGGCACATACTCAGCAAGCCATGCCAAGCCCCTAAACAACCCGTCCAGCGCACCACCTGCCAGCCACAACAGGCTCTCGCCGATCCACGGCAGCGGCAACAAGACCGTACCCAACAATGCCAGCGGCAATACCACCAGGCTGATCCACGGCACCGCCACCAGATTGGCCAGCGGCGCACTGAGGCTGATGGGCAGCCCCAACACCAGCAACAACGGAAAAAGACCGATGGCGATCAACCCCTGCGGCCGCGTCCATACCTGCCACACGCTCCACGGCCCCAGCCGTCCGCCAAATGCCAGGATCAGCACCGCTACCGCGGCGAACGACAGCCAGAATCCCGGTTGCAGGCTGGCCAATGGTTCAAGGAGCAATACCCCATTAAGCGCCAACAACAAGGGCCACCAGAGCCCAAGATGGCGAAAACGCAGGCGCCACAGCAGCACCAGCCCCACCATCACGCAGGCGCGCTGTACCGGCACACCGAAACCCGCCAACAGGCCGTATCCCAACGCAGCGGTGAATGCCAGGCCGCACGCCCAAGGCAACCACGGCCAGCCTCGGGGCCAGCAACCATACCGCGCCAGCCCGGCGATCAGGGCGTAGACAAGGCCCGCCAACATGCCGATGTGCTGGCCAGAAATCACCAATAGATGAACGGTGCCGGTGTCCTGCAACACCCGCCAATCTTCGCGGCTCAATCCGGAACCGTCGCCGATAACCAATGCTGCCAGGCCGGCCTCGCGACCTTGGGCATTCACCGCCAGCAGGCGCTGGCGAACCCCGTCGCGCCAGGCATTGCGTGCGGGTGCCAGCCGTTCACCATCTTTGACAGAACCAGTCGCCCCAATACGTTGGGCCAACAACCAGGCCTCTTGATCGAACCCATGAAAATTCAGTAGCCCGGATGGCCGCTTCAGCGTGACAGCCAAGCGCCAGCGTTCACCGCTGCGAACCGCTGGCCCGCCGCGCCAAGACACCCGGATCCGCTTGGGTAACCGCGCATTTCGCGCGCGGCTGTCGGCCAATTCAAACCGCACCCCCTCTCCCGTCTGTTGCGGCAAGCCAATGACCCGACCTTCGATCCAGCGCGTCTGGCCGTCGAGCGCTTGCTGCAAGCGGTCATCCAGCGCCCATTGCGCACTGATGCAGGCCCAACTCAGCCCGAACAGGAAAAACGCCAACGGATAGGTGCGAAACGGCAACAGCATCAACGCCAGCACCAGCATGACCAGAAGCCAGCCGGTCGACGGCAGCGCGGGCAACCAACGCAGCACCAATAGGCCCAGCGCCAGCGCGAACATCCCTGTCTTCATGAATCATCCCTTTCAAGTGATCCAATCAGTCTTAGCCGGATGCCCAGCACGGCCTATGATGTTTTGTCACAAAGTCTGAATTTTCCGTTTATAGAATGCGGGCATACTTGCCCCTCGAACTGACCTGGACCCCTTATGCCCCGGCGCTTATTCAAACGGTACATGCCCGACCCCACCAGTATCAGGGAACACAAGTCCTTACAGTTTCTCGGTACGTTGCTGCATGACCCGAACCTGTGGCACCTGAACCGGCACTCGGTCGCACGGGCGATGGCGGTGGGCCTGTTTGCGGCGTTTATTCCGATCCCGCTGCAGATGCTATTGGCAGCCGTCCTGGCGATTGTGGTGCGTGGCAATATGCCCATCGCCGTCAGCCTCGTGTGGCTGACCAACCCGATCACTATGCCGTTTGTATTCGTCGGCACCTACCTCACCGGCGCGTGGCTGATGAACGTGCCACCCCGCAGGTTGCCCGACGACCTGACCTGGGAGTGGATCAGCGGCCAACTGAGTACGTTGTGGCAGCCCTTCCTGTTGGGTTCAGTGGTGCTGGGGCTGGTACTGGGCGCACTGGCCTATTGCCTGACCATGGCTTACTGGCGCTGGTGGGTCGCACACCAGTGGAAGAAGCGTAAGCAGCGCCGCGGGTGAACGTTAGCGTGCTGGCAATCGCAGGTGTACCCGCAACCCCCGCCCGGTATTTTCCGCCCACAGGCTGCCGTCCTGGCGTTGCACCGCATTGCGGGCAATGCTCAGGCCCAGGCCAAAGCCCCCATTGCCAGGGCGTGAACCCTCCAGGCGGGTGAACGGCGCGAAAATGCGTTCCAGATCCTGCTCAGCAATGCCTCCGCCCTGATCTTCCAGCCACAAGTGCCAGTAGTCACCCTCACGCTGCCCGTCCAGGCTCACCACGCCATCGGGCGGTGAATGGCGGATGGCGTTGCGCAGGATATTCTCCAAGGCCTGGGCCAGCGTGTTCAGGTTGCCCCGCACCCAGCAATCGGCTTCCAACAGGCACGGCAGGCGCGCCGCCGGCCAATCGCTTTCAAAACACGCGTTCTCGCGCAGCATGTCCCACAGCGCCTGGAGTTGAATGTCTTCCTTGGGCAACGGCGCGCGCTCGGTGTCGAGCCAGGCCAGTTGCAGGCTGTCTTCCACCAGGCGCTGCATCGCGTCGATCTCGCGGCTGAGGCGTTCGCGCAGTTGGGTCAGGTCCTGCTCACTGTCACAGGCCACCCGCAATCGACTCAACGGCGTGCGCAATTCGTGGGACATATCCCGCAGCAGTTGTTGCTGCAACACCACCGTGCCCTGCAAACGTTCAGACATATGATCAAACGCCCGGCCCAGCTCGCCCAACTCATCCTGACGACTGGTGGCATCGTGGGACAGGCGCGTATGCAATTGATCCGCGCGCCACGCGTTGGCCTGCTCACGCAATTGATTGAGGGGCATGATCAACAGTCGATACAGGCCAATGCACAGCAACAGGGTAAACAGGCCTGGGATCACGCCATTGGTCACCACGCGCCAGAACAACTGGTAGCGCCCGGGCAAATAACGCTGCGGTAGCTCGATCACCAGGGAGCCCGCGTTCGGGTTCACGGCGAAGGGCACCTTCAACCATGGCAAGCCTTTCACGTGGCGGCTCACCGGCCAATCCAGGCCGCGTAGAAAGGTCAGGCGCTGGCTTTCTTTTTCGGTCAACGGCGTGCTGCTCAGCGATTGCAAGTCACTGCCGATCACGCCGACCCAAGTGTTTTCCCGAGTACGCATGCCTTGCAGCCACGCATCAACGCCCGCCCTGCCCCCTCGGTTCCAGGCCTGCTCAGCGCTGACCGCATAACCGCTCAAGGTGGCCCGCGCCTCATCGTCGAGGTAGGCGTTCTGTTCCTCCATGTACCGGCCCCAGGACCAACTGAGCCAGATCATCAGCAAACAGAAGGCGATCAGCAGGCACGCCAGTTTCCAGAATAACGAGTGTTTGCCGGGCAGTTGCTTCAAGGGACGTTCAAACGTTGTCATCAGGACCGCTCAGCACATAGCCCTTGCCCCATACCGTGCGCACCTCGCGCTCGCCGTAGCCGATGGCCTTGAGCTTGCGGCGAATCTGGCTGATATGCATATCGAGGCTGCGATCATGGGGAGCGTAGCCGCGCTGCAACACATGCTGATAAAGGAAGGCTTTGCTGAGGACTTCTTCACTGTTGCGATGTAGGGTTTCCAGCAAGCGGTATTCGCTGCGGGTCAAACCTGCCCACTGTTCCAGGTGGAAGACATCACATAATTCATCGTCAAATCGCAGGGTACGTGCATCGTCACGCACTGGCGCCAGTGTAGACACCGGTCGCCGATCCAGGGCCACGCGGCGCAGGATGGCTTCGATACGCACCCGCAGCTCGATCATGCTGAACGGCTTGGGCAGGTAGTCGTCGGCGCCCAGGCGAAAGCCGCTGACACGATCGGCTTCGGCGCCCAGGGCCGACATCAGGATCACGGGGATTGTATGACTCTGGCGCAGATGGGTCAGGATCGACAGGCCGTCCATGCCCGGCAGCAGGATATCCATCAGCACCACATCGAAGGCCTGATCGCGGGCCATCTGCAACCCTTGCTGGCCGTTTTGACACCAGGTTACGTGGAAGCCACAGCGCCCCAGGTGCTCATGGACATAAGCGCCGAGCACGGGGTCATCTTCGATGGTCAGGATACTGGGTTGGCCTACGGCTGCGGGATTCATTAGCGTCTGCAAGTCATTCTCAATGACTGATTATTCAAGATTAACCCGCGACAGGCAATCGCCGCGCGGCCCCGAATGAGCATGAAGATTGCTGTATGTCATTAATTTGCAAGATTCCACAGCGTGCAAATGGCTACACTGCGCAGGTGGCGCGGGCCGGATGCCCGGGCGAATCATCGTTGACACTGGGGTAGCAGGAGAGTGGCGTGCTGAGAAGAATGGGGATAAAAGGCCGCGTGCTGTTGCTGACGTTACTGCCGACCAGCCTGATGGCCTTGTTGTTGGGGGGCTATTTCACCTGGATGCAGCTCTCGGAATTGCAGAGCCAGTTGCTGCAACGCGGTGAAATGATCTCAGAACAGTTGGCCCCGCTGGCAGCGCCGGCCCTGAGCGCGAGGAACACTGACCTGCTGGAGCGCATCGCCACCCAGTCGTTGGAACAACCGGATGTGCGGGCTGTCTCCCTTCTCGGTCCGGACCGCACGCCCCTCGCCCACGCTGGCCCGACCATGCTCAACCAGCCGCCCATCGGCAACAGCTCCCACTTGTTGCAACGCTCCGGTAACGACGCCACGCGCTACCTGCTGCCGGTATTTGGCCGTCACCGTAACCTGGCCGGCGACCTGGTCCCGGACGAAGCCGACCGCCTGCTGGGCTGGGTCGAAGTGGAGCTGTCCCACAACGGCATGTTGCTGCGCGGTTACCGTAGCCTGTTCGCCAGCCTGCTGTTGATCGCCATCGGCCTGGCTTGCACGGCGGCCCTGGCGTTGCGCATCAGCCGCACCATCAACTCACCGATTGGCCTGATCAAGCAAGCCGTAGCCCAACTCAAGGACGGCAACCTGGAAACCCGCTTGCCGCCCTTGGGCAGCCAGGAACTGGACCAGCTCGCCTCCGGCATCAACCGCATGGCCGAGACCCTGCAAAACGCCCGGGAAGAATTGCAGCACAGCATCGACCAGGCCACCGAAGACGTACGCCAGAACCTGGAAACCATCGAGATCCAGAACATCGAGCTGGACCTGGCCCGCAAGGAAGCCCTGGAAGCCAGCCGCATCAAGTCGGAGTTCCTGGCCAATATGAGCCATGAGATCCGCACACCGCTCAACGGCATCCTCGGGTTTACCCATCTGCTGCAAAAAAGCGAACTCACGCCGCGCCAGCTCGACTACCTGGGCACCATCGAGAAATCCGCCGACAACCTGCTGGGCATCATCAACGAGATCCTCGACTTCTCGAAAATCGAGGCCGGCAAGCTGGTGCTCGACAGTATCCCGTTCAACTTGCGTGATTTACTGCAAGACACCCTGACCATCCTCGCCCCTGCCGCCCACGCCAAACAGCTGGAACTGGTGAGCCTGGTCTACCGCGACACACCGCTGGCGTTGGTGGGCGATCCGCTGCGCCTCAAGCAGATCCTCACCAACCTGATCAGCAATGCGATCAAGTTCACCCGCGAAGGCACCATCGTCGCCCGGGCGATGATCGAGGATGAACAGGAAGACAGCGTGCAGTTGCGCATCAGCGTGCAGGACACCGGTATCGGCCTGTCCAGCCAGGATGTGCGTGCGTTGTTCCAGGCGTTCAGCCAGGCGGATAACTCGCTGTCGCGCCAACCGGGTGGCACGGGCTTGGGTCTGGTGATTTCCAAGCGCTTGATCGAACAGATGGGCGGCGAAATTGGCGTCGACAGCACGCCGGGGGAAGGCTCGGAATTCTGGATCAGCCTGAACCTGCCCAAGACCCGCGACGACGTCGAGGACCTGCCCTGCGCGCCATTACTGGGCCATCGCGTGGCGGTGCTGGAAAACCACGAGCTGGCGCGCCAGGCCCTGCAACATCAGCTGGAAGACTGCGGTCTGGAAGTCACGCCGTTCAACAGCCTGGAAAGCCTGACCAACGGCATCACCAGCGCCCACCAGACCGAGCAAGCCATTGACCTGGCGGTACTTGGCGTGACCGCCAACGACATTCCACCCGAGCGCCTCAACCAACACCTGTGGGACCTTGAACACCTGGGTTGCAAGGTGCTGGTGTTGTGCCCGACCACCGAACAGATGCTGTTCAACCAGTCGGTGCCCAACCCCAATAGCCAGTTGCAAGCCAAGCCAGCGTGCACGCGCAAGCTGCGTCGGGCCTTGTCCGACCTGATCAGCCCGCGTCCGTCGCGCAGCGAACCGGGCGAGCCGTTGTCCAGCAGGGCGCCACGCGTACTGTGCGTGGACGACAATCCGGCGAACCTGCTGTTGGTACAGACCCTGCTGGAAGATATGGGCGCCAGGGTGCGCGCAGTGGAAAGCGGTTTTGCAGCGATCGATGCGGTAAAACAAGACACCTTCGACCTGGTGCTGATGGACGTGCAGATGCCCGGCATGGATGGCCGCCAGAGCACCGAGGCGATCCGCCAGTGGGAGAGCGAACGCGACGGCACCCCGCTGCCGGTAGTGGCGTTGACCGCCCACGCCATGGCCAACGAAAAACGCGCCTTGCTGCAAAGCGGCATGGACGATTACCTGACCAAGCCCATCAGCGAACGCCAACTGGCCCAAGTGGTGTTGAAGTGGACCGGCCTGGCGCTGCGCAACCAAAGCCCGGAACGCGCGACCGATGGCACGGGCCCTGGGGTTCAGTTGCCGGTGCTGGACCACGAAGAAGGCCTGCGCCTGGCCGCCGGCAAGACCGACCTGGCCGCAGACATGCTCGCCATGCTGCTGGCCTCGCTGGAAGCCGACCGCATGGCCATCGCCATTGCCCGCGACGCTGACGACAACAACGCACTGATTGAACGCGTACACCGCCTGCACGGCGCCACGCGCTACTGCGGCGTGCCGCAACTGCGTGCTGCCTGCCAACGGGCCGAGACCCTGCTCAAGCAGGACGACGCCAAGGCCCTGACCGCGCTGGATGAGCTGGACGTTGCCATTACGCGGTTGGCCAGTGAGGCGCGGGTGAGCGCCTGACGCCTGAGCGAACAAAATCTGCTTTGTGTGTTTTAGGTGCTTTATGTGGGAGGGGGCTTGCCCCCGATTACGATCTGTCAGCTAAAGATGCGCCGACTGACCCACCGCTATCGGGGGCAAGCCCCCTCCCACAGGGTTTTGTATTTCCACGCAGTAAATTGCAGGGAGCTTCTCATATGCGCGTCATTCTCTTCAGCAGCCAAACCTACGACCGTGACAGCTTCCTCGGCGAGCCCCTGCCACCTGGTGTCGAGCTGCAATTCCAGCCAGCCCGACTCAACCTCGACACCGTAGCCCTCGCCGAACACCACGAAGTGGTCTGCCCGTTCATCAACGACGACCTCAGCGCCCCAGTGCTGGAACACCTGGCCAAGGGCGGCACACGCTTGATCGCCCTGCGCTCGGCCGGCTACAACCATGTCGACCTGGCCGCCGCCAAGCGCCTGGGCCTGACCATCGTGCGCGTCCCCGCCTACTCGCCCCACGCCGTGGCCGAACACGCGGTGGCACTGATCCTGGCACTCAACCGCCGCCTGCACCGCGCCTACAACCGCACCCGCGACGGGGATTTCAGCCTGCACGGCCTGACCGGCTTCGACCTGGTAGGCAAGACCGTCGGCGTGGTCGGCACCGGGCAGATCGGCGCCACATTCGCCAAGATCATGGCCGGTTTCGGCTGCCAACTGCTGGCCTACGACCCCTACCCCAACCCGCAGGTGCTGGCCCTCGGCGCACGCTACGTGAGCCTGCCGGAACTGCTGGCCGAGGCGCAGATCATCAGCCTGCACTGCCCGCTCACCACCGACAGCAAGCACTTGATCAACACGCGTTCGCTGGCCCATATGCAACCCGGTGCGATGCTGATCAACACCGGCCGCGGCGGCCTGGTAGACACGCCCGCACTGATCGAAGCGCTCAAGGACGGCCAACTCGGTTACCTGGGGCTGGATGTCTATGAGGAAGAAGCGCAACTGTTCTTCGAAGACCGCTCCGATTTGCCGCTGCAAGACGACGTACTTGCGCGCCTGCTGACCTTCCCCAACGTGATCATCACTGCCCACCAGGCGTTCCTCACCCGCGAGGCCCTGGGGGCGATTGCCGGCACCACCCTGGCCAACATCGCTGCATGGGCCGATGGCCGGGCGCAGAACCTGGTCGAGGGATGATCAGCGGTCACATACCAGGCGCATGATAGGCCGGCACCCGTGATAGGATGCCGCGCCTATTTGGAGGATCCATGGCCGAACACGATTTCCGCTTCAGCTTGCTGAGCCCGCAACACACCCTGATCGAATGCCGCGCCTTGATGCCGGGCCGTTACCAGGTCACCGGCAACGGTGGTTCGATCAAGCATGGCGACGTCTTGATCGTCTCCCTGCGCGGCAGTAAAACCCTGTCGATGCGCCTGACCGTCGAAGGTGACGCGCGCTACTCCATCCGCCCGGCGGGCCAGTGGGTCGCCATGGCCCAAGGGCCGAAATTCGGCGAGTTGGAAATTCACACCTGGAAAGTCAATTGCGACAGCTGCGACAGCGTGCTGGAGTTTGAATTCGCGGTGGAAACCAAGCTAACCAAAGAGCCCCTGCAACCGGCGGCCAACGCCCGCATCAAGGAGCTGGGCTGGGCCAGCGAAGGCGACAAGCATCGCTGCCCGAAATGCCAAAAGGCTGCGCAATGAAAGGCCTGCTTCTGCTCGCCGCCCTCGGTGCCGGCCTGACCGGTTGCGCCGGGGACGCGGTCAAGCTCAAGCAGGATCACAGCTACGTGGTGGAATGGATTGGTGAGCGGCCGCTGATGGACTACGCGCACCTGACCGTCACCCTCGGCGCTGATGGCCGCGCCTACGGCAACGGCGGCTGCAACCATTGGTTCGCGCCATACACCCTGGACGGCGACACGCTCAGCTTTGGCAAGATCGGCAGCACGCGCAAACTCTGCGCCGAGGCGTTGATGGAGCAGGAACATCGCTTCTTCCAGGCGCTGCAAAGTGTGGAGCGTTGGGATATCTCGCCGATCGAACAGACGCGGTTCTGGCCGGCGGAAGGCAAGCCGATTCGGTTGTGGCTGGAAGAGGGCTGACAGCACCCATCTCAAGACTGAGTGAGGTCAAAATGTGGGAGGGGGCTTGCCCCCGATAGCGGTGGGTCAATCAGCTTATGTATTGGCTGACACACTGCCATCGGGGGCAAGCCCCCTCCCACATTTGATTAGCGTTGTTGCTTTAACCGCGCAGCGCCTTCAGTTTCGCAATCACCCCTTCCGCCGTCTGCTCACCCATCAACTGCTCACGCACCTTGCCCTTGTCATCGATGATGTAGGTCACCGGCAACGCTTCGCTGCGGGGAATATCGAAAATCTCTTCGGGGTTCTGCGCCAGCACGGTGAACTTGATGCCCAGTTTCTCGCTGGCCGCCTTCAATTCTTCACCCTGCACATTGTCGAAGTTAACCCCGAACACCCCCACGTTCTGCCCTTTCAACTGCTCGGCCAACGCATTGAGCTCCGGGATTTCCGTACGGCACGGGCCACACCATTCGGCCCAGTAATTGACCACCACCCACTGTTTATCCAGGCGCTCGGCGGCTACCTTCTTGCCGTATTGGTCAACACCGTAGTCATTGCCGCAGCCGCTGAGCAGCAGGGTTGTGATGATCGCCAATGCACCGATCAGTCGCCTAGTCATGGGGTAATCCTTCGTAAAAATGAACGTTGGCTGCGACGGATCGCCTCTTACGGTTTAAGGACGGGGCGCAGCGCGGGTAGAATACCCGCCACCTTACGCAAGATGCGACCCGCACATGACCGATCTGACGCTTTATCACAACCCGCGCTGCTCGAAATCCCGCGGTGCGCTGGAACTGCTCGAGGCCCGCGGCCTCACCCCAACCGTGGTGCGCTACCTGGAAACCCCGCTGGACGCCGCGCAATTGAAGGCGTTGCTCGCCAAGCTCGGCATCAGCGCGCGCCAACTGCTGCGCACCGGCGAAGACGAATACAAGGCCCTGAACCTGGCCGACGCCAGTCTCAGCGAAGCGCAATTGATCGCCGCCATCGCCGAACACCCCAAGTTGATGGAACGCCCAATCCTAGAAACCGCCGACAAAGCCATCATCGGCCGTCCGCCGGAGAACGTGCTGGAGATTCTGCCGTGACGACGCCTTATGTGCTGGTGTTGTATTACAGCCGCAATGGCTCGGTGAGCGAAATGGCCCGGCAGATTGCCCGAGGCATCGAGCAAGGCGGCATGGAAGCGCGCCTGCGCACCGTGCCGGCGATTTCCACCGAGTGTGAAGCCGTGGCACCGAGTATCCCGGACGAAGGCGCGCTGTACGCCAGCCTCGACGACCTGAAACACTGCTCGGGCCTGGCCCTGGGCAGCCCGACCCGCTTCGGCAACATGGCTGCACCGCTCAAGTATTTCCTGGATGGCACCAGCAACCTGTGGCTCACCGGCGCCCTCGTCGGCAAGCCCGCTGGCGTGTTCACCTCCACCGCGAGCCTGCACGGCGGCCAGGAAACCACCTTGATGTCGATGCTGTTGCCGTTGCTGCACCACGGCATGCTGATCACCGGCCTGCCCTACAGCGAACAGGCCCTGCTCGACACCAAGGGCGGCGGCACACCTTACGGCGCCAGCCACCACGCGGGTCCGGACGGCAAGCGCATGCTCGACCCGCATGAAATCGCCCTGTGCCGCGCCCTTGGCCTGCGCCTGGCTAACACTGCGACCCTGCTGGAGGGTGGCCGTGGCCAGGAAGCCTAAGGTCCTGCCGCCCCAGGCGTGGCTGGAACCACGGGTGAAGGTGGCGCGTGCATTGAGCTTGCTGGCATTTTTCGGGCTGGTGGGTTTGTTGTGCGGGTATTACCTGTTCGTCGCCGACCTGCACGGCGCGCGGCCGTGGGTGATCCTGCTGATCGAACTGGTGCCGTTATTGGTGCTGGCACCCGGCATGCTGCTGGGCAGTGCACGCGGGCATTCGTGGATGTGCTTTGTGGTGAACCTGTATTTCATCAAGGGCGCACTGGCAGCGTATGACCCGAACCGGCAGTGGTTCGGGGTGCTGGAGATGCTGGCGAGTCTGGCGGTGTTTTGTACGGCGCTGTTGTATGTGCGGTGGCGGCATCAGTTGAATCGGCGGATGGCTGCGAACGGTTAAAATGTGGCGAGGGAGCTTGCTCCCGCTGGGCTGCGTAGCGGCCCCAATTCTTTTGGGAGCGCTTCGCACTCCAGCGGGAGCAAGCTCCCTCGCCACAAATAAGTGCTGATCAGTGATTGACGGTGTAAGCCAGCATCATCGACAACTGACACATCGGCCGCCCACTCTCGGCATGCCACTGGTTAAACGCATTCTGTACCGTCGCCAAGTCCCGCAGGCTGGTCGGTGCCTTATCGACGATCTTCTGCGCATTCAGCGCCGCCACCACGTCATAACTCGGCACAAACGTGTCCTTGCCCACCATGCGCAAAAAGCGCGGCGCCGACAGCCCGCCCAGTTGATGGCCGTGCTTGCTCAGGTACTTCCACAAGCCGACGATATCGGTCACCGGCCAGTCAGCGATAAACGCACCGAAGCTGCCCTTCTCCTGGGCGATATCCAGGATCATCTGCGCATTGCGCGGCACGCTCTTGAGCTTGCCGAGGTGGCGGATGATGCTGGTGTCCTGCATCAGCCGCTCCAGGTGTTCGGCGCCCATCAGCACGACTTTTTCCGGGTCGAAGCCGAAGAACACCTTCTCGAACGCCGGCCACTTGGCGTCCACCACGCTGTGCTTCAAGCCTGCGCGAAACACCCGCAGCGCCAGGGTCGACAGATAGCGATCATCACTGATCTTGCGCAGTTGCGCCGGGGTGTTCGGCACCGGCAGGTGGGCCTCCAGCTCGGCGGCCGAGCCAAAGCGGTTCAGGCAATATTCATGCAGCCACTTGTAATCGCGCATCAGAGGTTCACAACGTTGACGAAGCGCGAAGCGGCGGTTTCATCGATCTTCAAGCTGGTGAAATCGAACAGATTGCGGTCGGCCAATTGCGACGGGATCACGTTTTGCAAACTGCGGAAGATGCTTTCGGTGCGGCCCGGAGTCTTGCGCTCCCAGTCCAGCAGCATCTCCTTGACCACCTGGCGTTGCAGGTTCTCCTGGGAGCCGCACAGGTTGCACGGGATGATCGGGAATTGCTTGAAGTCGGAATACGCCTGGATGTCCTTCTCGTTGCAATACGCCAGCGGGCGGATCACCACGTTGCGCCCGTCATCGGCACGCAGCTTGGGCGGCATGGCCTTGAGCGAGCCGTTGAAGAACATATTCAGGAAGAAGGTCTCGACGATATCGTCGCGATGATGCCCCAAGGCCATCTTGGTCGCGCCGATCTCGTCGGCAAAGGTGTAGAGCGTGCCACGGCGCAGGCGCGAGCACAGCGAGCAGGTGGTCTTGCCTTCCGGGATCAGTTCCTTGACCACCGAGTACGTGTCTTTCTCGACGATGTGGTACTCGATGCCCAGTTCTTTCAGGTAGGCCGGCAGCACGTGCTCGGGGAAACCGGGTTGCTTCTGGTCCATGTTCACGGCAACGATCTCGAACTTGATCGGCGCGACCTTTTGCAGGTGCATCAGCACGTCGAGCATGGTGTAGCTGTCTTTGCCGCCGGAGAGGCAGACCATGACCTTGTCGCCGTCCTCGATCATGTTGAAATCGGTGACCGCTTCACCGGCCAGGCGGCGCAGGCGTTTTTGCAGTTTGTTCTGGTTGACTGTAAGAGTGCCCATGGCGCTTGGATCCGCTGGAAAGTGTGTGACGAAAAGCCGGGCATTTTACCTTCATGGACCGCTGAGTTCCAATGTGGGAGGGGGCTTGTCCCCGATGGCGGTGTATCAGCTACTCATTTATAGCTGACCCTCCGCTATCGGGGGCAAGCCCCCTCCCACACTGGTCAGCACTCCGAACAACAGTCCTCACCGCGATTAGCGCCAGTATTTACAGCGCAATTCGCTCTAAAGACCCTACAGTCATCCGGGCCATCCCTTCCTATACTGCGACTTGAGGTCGCATCGATATCCAGACCTTTCAGGCCAATTTGGCCCGTGGGCGCTCCGATGGGGGGCGATGGTAATTACGACAGGAGTGACTGGCATGATCCATCACGTCGTGGGGCTGTTTACCCATCCCGACCAGGAATGGCGGGAAATCCGTGGCGATAAAGAAGAAAGCATCGGCCACATGTACCTCACTCACACCTTGATTCTTGCGGCGATCCCCGCCGTTTCCGCGTTTATCGGCACCACCCAGGTCGGCTGGGTCATCGGCAGCCGTGCGCCGGTGATGCTGACCCAGGAAAGCGCACTGTGGATGACCATCATGTCCTACGCAGCCATGCTCGCTGGCGTGGCGGTGATGGGGGCGTTCATTCACTGGATGGCGCGCACTTACGACGCCAATCCCAGCATGTCACGCTGCGTGGCATTTGCCACCTACACCGCAACACCGCTGTTTATTGGGGGTCTGGCGGCGCTGTATCCGCATATGTGGCTGGGCATGGTCGTGGGCACGGCGGCAATCTGCTACACGGTGTACCTGCTGTACGTGGGGCTACCGACCTTCATGAACATCGACCCGGACGAGGGCTTCCTGTTTTCCAGCTCGGTATTGGCTGTGGGCCTGGTCGTGCTGGTGGCAATCATGGCGTTTACCGTGATCGTCTGGGGCCTGGGCGTAGGGCCGATCTATACCAACTAAGCGGTTTTAGCCAGTGAGCGAAGCCACCGCAAGGTGGCTTTGTGCATGATGGATGACCATTCGGCGCCTGACAGATTCGGAAACACCTGGTTTTGCGGCATACTGGGGGTCTCTGGAGATATGTACAGCATGCCCGAGCAACTCAATACCCGCGTCGAAGATTGTTTCCTACAAGCCGAATCCTTTTTTAAACGAAGCTTCAAACGCCCCCAGGTCAGCCTCAAGCTGCGGGGCCAGAAAGCCGGTGTCGCGCATTTGCACGAGAACCTGCTGCGTTTCAACCCACAGCTCTACCGTGAAAACAGCCAACATTTCCTTAAACAGACCGTGGCCCACGAAGTCGCGCACTTGATCGCCCATCAATTGTTTGGCGAGCGTATCCAGCCCCATGGCGAGGAATGGCAGTTGATCATGCGTGGGGTCTATGAATTGCCGCCGGACCGTTGCCATACCTATGAGGTCAAGCGTCGCCAGGTGACCCGCTATATCTACCGGTGCCCGTGTGCGGACAGCGACTTTCCGTTTTCGTCGCAGCGCCATGGGTTGGTGGCTCAGGGGCGGCGGTATTTGTGCCGGCGGTGTCGGCAGACCTTGGTGTTCACTGGGGAAACTCGGGTGGAATAAGGGCCTCATCGGGGGCAAGCCCCCTCCCACATTTTGATCTGTGAACACATTCAAAGGTGGGAGGGGGCTTGCCCCCGATAAGGTCAGGCCAGTCACCCCACCACTTCGGCCTGCCGCAACTCAGCTATCCGCTGAACACTGAGCCCCAACTCCGCCAACACCTCATCACTGTGCGCCCCTACGGCAACCCCGATATGCCGTGGTTCCGGCAACCCTTGGGAAAATTTCAGCGGGCAGGCCAGTTGCGCCTGGGTCGAGCCATCGCCCCGAGGCACTTGGCTGACCAGTTCCCGCGCCTTCAACTGCGGATGTTCCACCGCTTCGCTCAGGCTCAATACCGGCTCCACACACGCATCCACCCCGGCAAACAATTCACATAATTCATCGAAGCTGCGCTTTTCAAACTCGATCTGCAGCGCCGTCTTGAGTTCCAGCGACAAGCCCTTTGCTGCCAACTCCGGCCGTCCGAATGCCGCACAGAGTCGCTGCATAAACGCCGGCTCCAGGCTGCCCACGGACATCCACCGCCCGTCCCGCGTGCGGTAGTAATCGTAGAAACTGCCGCCATTCAACACCTGGTTTTCCCACGCCGGCTCAACGCCACACGCCAGGTAACCCGCGCCCGACATGGCGTTCAAGCTGAATGAGCAATCCGTCATGCTGACATCGAGGTACTGGCCCACGCCACTGTGCTGCCGGGCAATCACCGCCGCCAGCAACCCCACCACCGCGTGCAGCGAACCGCCGGCCACATCCGCCACTTGCACGCCCAGCGGCAACGGCCCGCTGTCCTGACGACCGGTATAGCTGGCCACGCCAGCCAATGCCAAGTAGTTGATATCGTGCCCGGCGCGGTCTTTATAAGGACCGGTCTGGCCATAACCGGTGATCGATACGTAAATCAGCCGGGGGTTGATCGCCTTCAACGCGTCATACCCCAAACCCAGGCGTTCCATCACCCCAGGGCGAAACTGTTCGAGCACGATGTCGTAGTCCTTCACCAGCGCTCGCACTATCTCCAGCGCCTCAGGCTGCTTGAGGTCCAGCGCCAGGCTGCGCTTGTTGCGATTGAGATAGGCATGGCTTGCCGAAGTCCCCTGGTCATGGGGCGGCAACACCCGCAGCAGGTCCATGCGCGTGGGCGACTCGATGCGCAACACCTCGGCGCCCATGTCCGCCAGCAGCAGGGATGCAAACGGGCCAGGCAGCAAGGTGGAAAAATCCAGCACGTTGAGGGACGCCAAGGGACCTGACATGGGCACTCCAATTCCGTTTAGTTTGCCCACAGCCTAGGCAGGCTTTTGCCTACCGGCAATCGTCAGAACGATCAACGACAGTGACCGTTTTGATCACGGCGGGCTTTTTCAGGGCGACGGCTTTATCATTGGCCCACGTTTGCTTGCCGAGTGTTCCATGAAGTTTGCGATAGCCCTGTTTTCCGCCGCCCATGCGCCCTCCTCGCGCCGCGCCCTGCTGTTCGCCCAGGCGGCGTTGGCCGGCGGGCATGAGATTGTGCGGCTGTTTTTTTATCAGGATGGCGTGTACAGCGCGTCCAACAACATCGTCGCCCCCCAGGATGAGCAGGACATCGCTCGCCAATGGCGTGAGTTCGTCAGCCAGCACCAGTTGGATGGGGTGGTGTGTATCGCAGCGGCCTTGCGTCGCGGCGTGCTCAACAGCGAAGAAGCCACGCGCTATCAGCGCAGCGCGGTGAACCTGGGCGCACCGTGGGCGTTGTCAGGCCTCGGCCAGTTGCACGATGCTGTCCAAACCGCCGACCGCCTGATTTGTTTTGGAGGGCCGTGACATGTCCAAATCCTTATTGGTCATCAGCCGCCAGGCGCCGTGGTCCGGCCCAAGTGCTCGGGAAGCGCTGGATATCGTGTTGGCCGGCGGCGCCTTCGATTTGCCGATTGGCCTGCTGTTCATGGATGACGGCGTGTTCCAACTGGCGCCGCACCAGGACGCCAAGGCCGTGCAGCAAAAGGACTTGAGCGCCAACCTGCAGGCGCTGGAGCTGTTTGGCATCGATGATGTCTTCGCCAGCAGTCAGAGCTTGACGGAACGGGGGCTGACCTCTCCCTCCAGCACACAGCCTTTGAACGACGAAGAGATTTCCCAGTTGATCGACCGTTACGACCAGGTGATAACACTCTGATGCCGACTTTACACGTGGTATCCCATTCTCCATTTTCCGACAACCGCCTAGCCAGTTGCCTGCGGGTGTGCGGCAGTCAGGACGCAATCCTGCTGTGCGGCGACGGCGTCTATGGCCTGCATGACCCGGACCTGCCCGCCAAAGGCGTAAAGGTTTTCGTACTCGCCGAAGACCATCAAGCACGCAATCTGTCGCTGCCAGATTGGGCCGTCAGCGTGGACTACCCAGGCTTTGTGCAGCTGTCCATCGACTACGACAAGGTCAACAGTTGGCTATGAACACCCTGACCGTGGGCGAACGCACCTATGAATTGGACAAGGACGGCTACCTCGTCGACCTGAACGACTGGTCCGTCGACGTCGCGAATGCACTGGCCGCTGCCGAATCCCTGGAGCTGACCCCGGCCCACTGGGAAATCCTCGACCTGCTGCGCGGCTTCTACGCCGAATTCCAGCTGTCTCCCGCCACGCGTCCGCTGATCAAGTACACCGCCTTGAAGCTGGGCCCGGAAAAGGGCAACAGCCTGCACCTCAACAAACTGTTCAACGGCACTCCCGCCAAACTCGCCGCCAAGCTGGCGGGCCTGCCCAGGCCGACGAATTGCTTATGACCGACTTTGCCCCGCTGACCCTCGAAACCCCTGCCGAACACCCCTTTGCGCAGTTCGTGCGCATCCTGGGCAAAGGCAAGCGCGGCGCGCGCAACCTCACACGTGAGGAAGCCCGCGAAGCCATGGGCATGCTGCTCGATGAAAAAGTCGAAGACACCCAACTCGGCGCGTTCCTGATGCTGCTGCGCCACAAGGAAGAAAGCCCGGAAGAACTCGCCGGCTTTACCGAGGCCGTGCGCGAGCGCCTTGACGCTCCGGCGCTGAACGTGGATGTCGATTGGCCGACCTACGCCGGCAAGAAGCGCCACCTGCCGTGGTACCTGCTGGCGGCCAAGTGCCTGGCACAAAACGGAGTGCGCATCCTGCTGCATGGCGGCGGCGCTCACACGGCGGGGCGCTTGTACACCGAGCAACTGCTGGAAGGTTTGCAGATCCCGCTGTGCCGCGACTGGCAGCAGGTCGCAAGTGCCTTCGAACAGGGCAACCTGGCGTTTATCCCGCTGGGTGACTGGGCGCCGCAATTGCAACGCATGATTGACCTGCGCAACACCTTGGGTCTGCGTTCACCGATTCACTCTCTGGCGCGCCTGCTCAACCCGTTGAATGCGCGCCTGGGCCTGCAAAGCATTTTCCATCCGGGCTACCAGGGCGTACACCGCGATGCCAGCGGCCTGCTGGGGGACAACGTGATTGTGGTGAAGGGCGATGGCGGCGAAATCGAGATCAACCCCGACTCCGCCAGCCACCTCTACGGCACCACCGGCGGCGAAAGCTGGGACGAAGAATGGCCCGCCCTCTCCGCCCAGCGTCATGTCAAACCCGCGTCGCTGGAGCCCGAGCATTTGAAAGCGTTGTGGCACGGTGACGTTGAGGACAGCTACCCGCAGCTGGCGCTGATCGCCACCATGGCCCTCGCCTTGCGCGGCCTTGGCCATCCACGGGAACAGGCGTTCGCCCTGGCCCAGCAATACTGGGACGCGCGGGACAAATCGATTTAATCGATAATTCACCCGCAGTCTTTGCGCTTTTAAATCGAACCTATCCCTTTAGACTGGTCTCCAACGCTTATTAGTTGAGGAGCCAGTCATGGGTTTGCTGATCGAAGGGCACTGGAAAGACCAGTGGTACGAAAGTAGCGCAGATGGCGCATTCCAGCGCGAACAGGCGCAACGCCGCAACTGGGTGACCGCCGACGGCGCACCAGGCCCGAGCGGCGAAGGCGGCTTCAAGGCCGAGGCCGGTCGCTACCACCTGTATGTGTCCCTCGCCTGTCCATGGGCCCATCGCACGCTGATCCTGCGCAAGCTAAAGGGCCTGGAAAGCCTGATCGATGTATCGGTGGTCAGTTGGCTGATGCTGGAAAACGGCTGGACCTTCGACAAGGCACGCGGCTCGACGGGCGATAAGCTGGACGATTTCGAATACATGCACCAGCGCTACACGGCCGACACCGCTGACTACACCGGGCGCGTCACCGTGCCCGTGCTGTGGGATAAAAAGCTCAACCGTATCGTGAGCAATGAATCGGCGGAAATCATCCGCATGTTCAACAGCGCGTTTAACGGGCTGACCGGCAATACGCTGGACTTCTACCCCGAAGCACTTCGCCCGACCATCGATGCACTGAACGAACGCATCTACCCCGCCGTGAACAACGGCGTATACCGCGCAGGCTTCGCCACGTCACAGCAGGCGTATGAAAGTGCGTTTGATGATGTGTTTGCCGAGCTGGATTACCTGGAACAGCACTTGGGCCAACATCGCTATTTGGCGGGGGAATACCTGACCGAAGCAGATGTGCGCCTGTTCACCACGCTGATTCGCTTTGATGCGGTGTATTACAG
Organism: Pseudomonas nabeulensis; assembly: GCF_004682045.1. Lineage (GTDB taxonomy): Bacteria > Pseudomonadota > Gammaproteobacteria > Pseudomonadales > Pseudomonadaceae > Aquipseudomonas > Aquipseudomonas nabeulensis. The sequence continues at coordinate 41,681 of NZ_QUZT01000006.1, read as the reverse complement.
CCACTTCAAATGCAATTTGCGCAGGATCGCGGATTATTCGAATTTGTCGAATTGGCTACGGGAGATATATCAGTGGCCGGGAGTGGCCGAGACGGTGGATTTTGCGCATATCAAGGGGCATTACTATGCCAGCCATCGGACCATCAATCCGACAGGGATTGTGCCCAAAGGCCCGTTGCAAGTGTTTGATGGCCAGCATGATCGTGGGCGGTTGAGTACCAAGGGTGTCTGGAGCTGATCCAAGAGATGGGCTGTGATTGAGGGCCTCATCGGGGGCAAGCCCCCTCCCACATTTTGAACTGCGAACACAGTCAAGTGTGGGAGGGGCGGTGCGACGATTCGACTTGCCCCCGATGCTTTTAGACCTGGGACTGAGCGCCTTCAAACCACTTGAGCTTCTCGCGCAACACCACCACCTCACCAACGATCACCAGTGTCGGCGCATGCACTTCATGCTCCGCCACCAGGCGGGGCAAGTCCGCCAACGTACCGGTGAAGACACGCTGGTTAGCGGTCGTGCCCTGCTGGATCAACGCCGCCGGGGTATCCGCTGCGCGACCATGCTTGATCAATTGCTCGCAGATGATCGGTAAGCCCACCAAACCCATGTAGAACACCAGGGTCTGCGACGGCCCCACCAGGTCATGCCAGGGCAGGTCCGACGTCCCGTCCTTGAGATGCCCGGTGATAAAGCGTACCGATTGTGCATAGTCGCGGTGAGTCAGCGGAATCCCGGCATACGCCGCGCAACCACTGGCCGCCGTGATACCCGGCACCACCTGGAACGGAATGCCATGGGCCGCCAGTTCCTCGATCTCCTCGCCACCGCGCCCAAAGATGAACGGATCGCCACCCTTGAGGCGCACCACACGCTTGCCTTGCTTGGCCAAGTCCACCAATTGCTGGTTGATCTGGTCCTGAGGCACGGCGTGATCGGCGCGGCGCTTGCCGACGTACACGCGCTCGGCGTCACGGCGGCACAGCTCCAGAATCGCTGGTGCGACCAAACGGTCGTACAACACCACGTCGGCCTGTTGCATCAGGCGCAACGCGCGGAAAGTCAGCAGGTCCGGGTCGCCCGGGCCGGCACCCACCAGGTAAACCTCACCCGGAGCGTTCGGCGCAGCGCCGTTGACCTTTTCGATCAGCAGGCGCTCAGCCTCAGCACCCTGCCCGGCCAACTGACGGTCGGCAATCGGGCCCTGGAACACGTCTTCCCAGAATGCACGGCGTTGCTGCACATCCGGGTACAAACCTTTGACTTGGGCCCGAAAACGCGCCGCCAACCCGGCCAGCTGGCCATAGGTGGAGGGAATCCAGGTTTCCAGTTTGGCCCGAATCAAACGCGCCAGCACCGGCGCATCGCCGCCGCTGGACACTGCGATCACCAACGGCGAACGGTCGACAATCGCCGGGAAGATCACGCTGCACAAGGCCGGCGCGTCCACCACGTTGACCGGCACACAGCGGCGCTTGGCATCGCTGGACACCTGGGCGTTCAGCGACTCATCGTCGGTGGCGGCGATGATCAGGGTGCAACCGTCAAGGTCGGCTTCCTGATAACCGCGCAACAGCAATTCCCCGCCACTGCCCAGCACCAACTCATTGAGCTGGTCTTCAATCTGGGGAGCAACCACCCGCAGCAACGCGCCGGCGTCGGCCAGCAGCCGGGATTTGCGCAAGGCAATCTCCCCGCCACCGACGACCAACACACGACTGCCGCGCAGGTTATGAAACAGCGGCAGAAATTCCATTTAGCCGATGACCTCGACGCCCGCCATGTACGGCTTGAGCACTTCCGGTACGCGGATGGAACCGTCGGCCTGCTGGTAGTTTTCCAGCACGGCTACCAGGGTCCGGCCTACGGCCAGGCCGGAACCGTTGAGGGTGTGCACCAGCTCCGGCTTGCCGGTTTCCGGGTTGCGGAAACGCGCTTGCATGCGACGGGCCTGGAAGTCACCGCAGTTGGAGCACGACGAAATCTCGCGGTACTTGTCCTGGCTCGGCACCCACACTTCGAGGTCGTAGGTCTTCACGGCGCTGAAACCCATGTCGCCGGTGCACAGCGCCAGGACACGGTAAGGCAGTTCCAGCAGTTGCAGGACGCGCTCGGCGTTGGCGGTCAGGCCTTCCAGGGCTTCCATCGAGGTCGACGGCTCGACGATCTGCACCATCTCGACCTTGTCGAACTGGTGCTGGCGGATCATGCCGCGGGTATCGCGGCCCGAAGCACCGGCTTCACTGCGGAAGCACGGGCTGTGGGCGACGAACTTCAACGGCAGCTCTTTGGCGTCGAGGATCTCGCCGGACACGATGTTGGTCAGCGACACTTCGGCCGTTGGGATCAGGTACAGGTCGGCTTCGCCTTCGCGGCTGATCTTGAACAGGTCTTCTTCGAATTTCGGCAGCTGGCTGGTGCCCATCAATGCCGGCGCCTGCACCAGGTACGGGGTGTAGGCTTCTTCGTAACCGTGCTCGGCGGTGTGCAGGTTGATCATGAACTGCGCCAGGGCACGGTGCAGACGCGCCACAGGGCCACGCAGCAGCGAGAAGCGTGCGCCGGACATCTTGGCGGCGGTTTCGAAGTCCAGGCCACCGGTCAATTCGCCCAGGGCAACGTGGTCCTTGACCGCGAAATCAAAGGCCTTTGGCGTACCCCAGCGGCGCACTTCAACGTTGCCGTCTTCGTCTTCGCCCACCGGCACGGATTCGTGCGGGATGTTGGGGATGCCCAGCAGGATCGAATCCAGCTCGGACTGGATCTTGTCCAGCTCGACTTTACCGTCGGACAGCTCGGTGCCCATACGCTCGACGTCCGCCATCAACGGCGCGATGTCTTCGCCGCGTTGCTTGGCCTGACCGATGGATTTGGAACGCGCATTACGCTCAGCCTGCAGTGCTTCGGTGCGGGTCTGGACGGTCTTGCGCTGTTCTTCCAGCGCTTCGATGCGCGCAACATCCAAGGCAAAGCCACGGGATGCCAGGCGGTCCGCTACGTCCTGAAGGTTGCTACGTAACAGTTTGGAATCGAGCATGTCGGTCTCTCGTTTATCAAAGTTTGGTCAAGGACAGGCCAGCCCAGGTGGCGAGCAGCCCGCCGAACACGCTGATGCCCAAGTACCCGAAGGCAATCAGGGCCTGCCCGCTTTCCAGCAAGCGCAGCGTGTCCAGTGAAAAGGATGAAAAGGTCGTCAGACCGCCTACAAAGCCGACAATCAAGCCGGCGCGAATTTCAATCGGCACTTCCGGGCGCAACAGGAACCAGCCGTACAACAGGCCGATGATCAAGCAACCCACCAGGTTGACGGCCAGGGTCGCCGCATAAAAATGCTTGGGCCAATTGGCGCTGACCCAGGTACCGGTGACGAAACGCAATAATGTACCAGCGATGCCGGCTACGGACACGGCAAGAATCGTCTTGAGCACTACTTTCTCCGCTGTTTGGGGCTGAGTCGATCGAGTTGAGCGAGGTGATTGAGCTTTTCACCGATTTTCAGCTCCAGGCCACGGGGCACCGGCTGATACAGCGGCAGTGGCTCAAGCGCTTCGGGGAAGTAGTCTTCGCCAGCCGCATAGGCATCGGGTTCGTCATGGGCGTAGCGGTATTCATCGCCGTAGCCCAGTTGTTTCATCAGCTTGGTCGGCGCGTTGCGCAGGTGCAGCGGCACTTCCAGGGAGCCGTATTCGGCGGCGGCACGCAGTGCGGACTTGAAGCCCATGTACACCGCGTTGCTTTTCGGCGCACAGGCCAGATACGTGATGGCCTGTGCCACCGCCAACTCGCCCTCGGGGCTGCCGAGGCGTTCCTGCACGTCCCACGCGGCCAGGCACAGGCTCAGTGCACGCGGGTCGGCGTTGCCGATGTCTTCGCTGGCCATGCGCACCACGCGCCGCGCCAGGTACAGCGGGTCGCAGCCGCCATCGATCATGCGCGCAAACCAATACAACGCACCGTCGGGGTTGGAACCGCGCACGGATTTGTGCAGCGCTGAAATCTGGTCGTAGAAGGCTTCGCCACCCTTGTCGAAACGCCGACGGGTGTCGCCCAGCAGGCTTTGCAGGAGGTCGACGCCAATCTCACTGCCGTCTTCGGCCAGGTCGGAGGCGTTTTCCAATAAGTTGAGAAAACGCCGGCCGTCGCCATCGGCGGCGGTGAGCAGGATCTGGAAACCTTCGTCGCTGACACTCAACTGGCGCTTGCCCAACCCCTTGTCTTCACTCAAGGCACGGTGCAACAACTTCTGCATCGCGGCCTCGTCCAGGCTCTTGAGTACATAGACTCGTGCCCGTGACAGCAACGCATTGTTCAGTTCAAACGAGGGGTTTTCGGTGGTGGCGCCGATAAAGATCAGCGTGCCGTCTTCCACGTAAGGCAGGAATGCATCCTGCTGCGACTTGTTGAAACGGTGCACTTCGTCGACAAACAGGATGGTGCGCTTGCCATACTGCCCGGCCTGCTGCTTGGCCACGTCCACCGCCTGGCGGATCTCCTTGACCCCAGCGAGCACTGCCGACACCGTTTCGAAGTGCGCATCCGAGACTTTCGCCAGCAGCCGCGCCAGGGTGGTCTTGCCCACCCCCGGCGGCCCCCAGAAAATCATCGAGTGCAGCGCACCCTGCTCCAAGGCTTCGCGCAGAGGCTTGCCACGAGCGAGCAGGTGTTCTTGCCCAACGTACTCATCCAGGTTGGTCGAGCGCAAGCGCGCGGCCAAGGGCTGGGCAATCGGGTCACTTCGAAACAAATCCATGGGCAGCGCTTGAAACCTCTGGGCAGATTATTCCTGGATCACGTCGGCACCCTTGGGGATGTCGAACTTGAACTTGGACGCCGGCACCGGCTCGTTGGCCTTGACCCCGGAGAACAGGATATCGGTGCGCTGGCCGACGCTGTCGATCAGGCGCATGTTGTTGATCACCCCGTTACCGAACGACAGGTTCAGCGTATCGAACAAGGTGTCCTTGGACTTGGGCTTGAGGGTGAACTCGATCACGTTGCTGGTTTGCTTGGAGGTGATTTCGAAGCTGTCGTTGATTTTCGACACGTCGCCCGACAACAACAGCGCGGGGGTCTGGTTCAAGCGGGGGTCGAGTTTCTTGATAGTCGCCTGCTCAAGGTCCGGGTCCCACAGCGTGACCTTCTGGCCGTCGGACACGATGGTCTGCTCGGCCTTGCCTTCGGTGTGCCAGTAAAACAGGCCGGGGCGCTGTACGGCCATCTCGCCTTCGGTTTGCTGCAACTGGGTGCCACCGGCATCCAGGGTCAGCTGCGAGAAACGCGCCGTCAGGGTCTTGGATTTGTCCAACAGGTTGGTCAGGCTGGCGACGGAGGCTGGGTCGGCGTGGGCCGAAGCAGCGGTCAAGGCCAGTGCCGGCAACAACAGCATGCGGATAAGACGCATGGGAGTCCTCATTGAGTAGTCAGGGCGCGCCGCGTGCTGCCACGCGGCGCGGGATCAGTCGCGCATCTGCCCGGGGGCGATGATTTCACGCGAGCCGTTGGTGTTCATTGCGGTGACGACGCCGGCCATTTCCATGGCTTCGATCATGCGGGCGGCGCGGTTGTAGCCGATCTTCAATTTGCGTTGCACCGCAGAGATCGAGGCGCGACGGCTTTCCAGCACAAAGGCCACGGCTTCGTCGTACAGCGCGTCGGTCTCGGCATCTTCGTCACCGCCACCGCCACCATTCTCGAAGCCGCTGCCGGCCTCTTCGACGCCATTGAGGATGTCGTCGTTGTATTCCGGTGCGCCACGCAGTTTCCAGGCTTCCACCACGCGGTGCACTTCATCGTCGGAGACGAACGCGCCGTGTACACGGATCGGCAGGCTGGTGCCTGGCGGCATGTAGAGCATGTCACCGTGACCCAGCAGTTGCTCGGCGCCGCCCTGGTCGATGATGGTCCGCGAGTCGATCTTGCTCGACACCTGGAACGCCATGCGCGTCGGGATGTTGGCCTTGATCAGACCGGTGATCACGTCCACCGACGGACGTTGGGTCGCGAGGATCAAGTGAATACCGGCGGCTCGGGCTTTCTGGGCGATACGTGCAATCAGCTCTTCGACCTTCTTGCCGACGATCATCATCATGTCGGCGAATTCGTCGACCACCACCACGATAGTCGGCAGCTTGGTCAGTTTTGGCGCTTCGTCGTGAATGCTTTCGCGCTTGTACAACGGGTCGTCAATGGTCTCGCCGCGGTCATGGGCTTCCTTGATCTTGGCGTTGAAGCCCGACAGGTTACGCACGCCCATCTTGGCCATGAGTTTGTAGCGGCGCTCCATCTCGGCCACGCTCCAGCGCAGGGCGTTGGCAGCGTCCTTCATGTCGGTCACGACCGGGCACAGCAGGTGCGGAATGCCTTCGTAGATCGACAATTCCAACATTTTGGGGTCGATCATGATCAGCTTGGCGTCATCCGGACCGGATTTGAACAGGATCGACAGGATCATCGCGTTCACACCCACCGACTTACCGGAACCGGTGGTACCGGCCACCAGCAAGTGGGGCATTTTTGCCAGGTCAGTGATCACCGGCTTGCCGCCGATGTCGTGACCCAGGGCCAGGGTGACCGGCGATTTGAAGTTGTCGTATTCCGGCGTCGACAGCACTTCGGAGAAGCGCACGATCTGGCGGTCTTCGTTGGGAATCTCGATACCCACGGTGGTCTTGCCGGGGATCACTTCCACCACACGCACGCTGGTCACCGCCAGGGAGCGGGCCAAGTCTTTCGCCAGGTTGGAAATACGGCTGACCTTCACACCGGCAGCCGGCTGGATCTCGTAGCGGGTAATCACCGGACCGGGGTGGATCGAATCCACCGACACTTCGACGCCAAACTCCTTGAGTTTGATTTCCAGCAGGTGGCCAACGGCCGCCAGGGATTCCGGGGAGTAGTTGAGTTGTTTCTTTTCCGCCGGGTCGAGGATCGAGATCGGCGGCAAGGTGCCTTCGACGGCGCTGTCGATGAACAGCGGCGCCTGTTTCTCTTTCTGTACGCGATGGCTCGGCTCGGGCGGCTTCGGCGGCGCAGGGGCGATCACCGGCGGCACTTGCTTCTCGCGGTCCGACATGTGCTTGCTCAGGGCCTGCTCGCGTTCGATCAGGCGTTCCTTGACCTTGGCCTGCTCGCGACGGTCCGGGGTGCTAGGCGCCACCACTTCGTTGACGCGGGTGTCCACCTCGCGCAACTGGGCCACCATGCGCTTGCGGTCGACACGGGCTGCCCACCAGCGGTTGGCGGCCCCCTGGAACAGCTCCAACAGGTCGAGGGTGATCTTGCCGGTCACGTCCATCACCTTGAACCACGACAGGTCGGTGAACACGGTGAGACCAAACAGGAACAGCGCGATAAACATCAGCGTGCTGCCCTGGATATTCAGGGTCTTGCGCGCCAGGTCGCCGAGGCTTTCACCCAGCGCGCCACCCGCGCCCGCCGGCAGGCCGGTGGGCGCGTGGAAATGGATATGGGCCAGCGCCGCACCGGAAAGCACCAGAAATACCAGACCGATCAAGCGCCAGGAAAACAGCCAGCCGCTCCACTGCCACGGCTCGTGGCGCTGGCGGAAAATCTGCCAGGTCTTGATCGCCAGCAGCAGCGGGAAGATATAGGCGAAATAGCCCAACACCATGAACAGGATATCGGCGCTGTAGGAACCGGCTGGGCCACCGAAGTTCTGCACGTCTTCGATCTTGCTGTTGTGGCTCCAGCCCGGATCGTCCTTGCCATAGGTGAGCAAGGCCATCATCAGGAACAGGCACAGCGCACCAATCGCGATCAGCGCACCTTCCTTGAGACGATAGTGCAGGTGCTGGCGCCAGGCCGGCACAACTGCTGCTTTGGGTGTTGCGGCGGATTTCTTCAAAACGGGTCTTTTCCTGCGCCTTTAGCGCGTCCATCTATTGAATGACGACAAATACTGCCCAATCCGAGCAGCTGAAAAATGAACGAGCGTCGTTGAATCTACTTTTAACACTGGGCGAATGCTGGATGGAATGACGATAACGCCACAATGGCCGCATTGTACGGGTTTGTGCCCGCGATGCCACGCCCTCGCCCTTTCCCCAGTAGCATAGCTAATTTAAGTGTCACAACATGTTCAATTTGAGCATGCATTGTCTTTGCTGACAAAGGCTTATGAGCTGTTTTTGCCAATCAAAGCAAGCTTGGCAAATGGCCTGCATCCCACAGACCCGATTACGACCACATCCCCGGTGCAGAGTTGCAGAAACACGCGCTTACGCGAATCTGCCTCAATGCCGGATTCGGACTGGCCCGATGAGGCTGCGTCGACAATAATCAGCACTGCCGCGGCAGGTGCCATACCTGCCACTCCCCTCCCCTTCCGCAAGCCTGGATACCATGCTGACCTGGTTACAACGCGACTCACTGACATTCCCCCCGCTGGCCAAGGCCATGCGCGAACCCAACGGCCTGCTGGCCGCCGGCGGCGATCTGTCGGCCGAGCGACTGGTACAAGCCTACCGTCATGGCTGCTTCCCCTGGTTTTCGGAAGGCCAGCCCATCCTGTGGTGGTCACCCGATCCGCGCACCGTGATATTCCCCGACGAACTGCACGTATCCCGCAGTCTGGGCAAGTTACTGCGCCAGCAGCGCTACACAGTGACCTTCGACCAGGACTTTGCTGCGGTCATCAAGGCTTGCGCAGCGCCGCGCGCCTATGCCGATAGCACTTGGATCACCGAGGGCATACAGAGCGCCTACCTGGAACTGCACCGCCGCGGCCACGCCCACTCCGTAGAGGTGTGGGATGAAGGTAAATTGGTTGGCGGCCTGTATGGCCTGGCGATGGGCCAACTGTTCTTTGGCGAATCCATGTTCAGCCGCGCCGACAACGCCTCGAAATTTGGCTTTGCCACCCTGACCCGCCAATTGCAGGCGTGGGGCTTTGTGCTGATTGACTGCCAAATGCCCAACGACCACCTGCACAGCCTGGGTGCCCGCGCCATACCCCGCAGCGAATTCGCCGGTTTCCTGCGCGACCATCTGGATCAACCCAACGCCGGACCGTGGGTTTCCTGAGCGCCATGGGCGCACCTGGCTTACACTTATTTCAAAGCTTATCCGAGGGTTGATCATGACCGAGTTGGCGCGCTTGAAGTTTTATGCCACTCAACCTCACTCTTGCAGCTATCTGCCCGACGAGCAGGCCACCACGCTGTTCCTCGATCCCAGCCAGCCTATGGACGTGCACGTGTACGCCGATTTGTCGGAAATGGGCTTTCGGCGCAGCGGCGATCATCTGTACCGGCCTCATTGCCAAAACTGTAATGCTTGCGTACCGGCACGCATCCCCGTGGCGCAGTTCCTGCCGGAGCGCAACCAGAAGTGCATCCTCAAACGCAATGCCGACCTGACGGTAACCTCGGCCAAGCCACGCTTTACCGAAGAGTATTTCGACCTTTATCAACGCTACATCGAGCAGCGGCACGCCGACGGCGATATGTTCCCGCCCAGCCGCGACCAGTTTTCGACGTTCCTGGTGCGTGACCTGCCTTTCTCGCGCTTTTATGAATTTCGCGCGGATGGCCGCCTGGTGGCGGTGGCCGTGACCGATTTGCTGCCTAATGGCCTGTCGGCGGTCTACACCTTCTATGAACCGACCGAAGAACGCCGCAGCCTGGGGCGCTTCGCGATTCTCTGGCAGATTGGCGAGGCAGTACGCTTGGAACTGGAGGCGGTGTACCTCGGCTACTGGATCAAAAACTGCAAAAAGATGAATTACAAGACCCAATATCGGCCCATAGAACTGCTGATTAACCAAAGATGGGTCACGCTTAACTAGAACCCCTTGGCTTAAACACCCTTTTTCGGGCACAATGCACGCCGCTTTTGCCTGGCGCAGTTGCACCGGGCCATTCACTGGATACCGAGGGCTTTACTGCATGTCGAAAGAAGACAGCTTCGAAATGGAAGGCACTGTCGTCGACACCCTGCCCAACACCATGTTTCGTGTGGAGTTGGAAAATGGGCACGTCGTAACCGCGCATATCTCCGGCAAGATGCGCAAGAACTACATTCGTATTCTTACCGGTGACAAAGTGCGCGTCGAGCTGACGCCCTATGACTTGAGCAAAGGGCGCATCACTTACCGCGCTCGCTAAGCAAGTCAATACAAAACGCCCGGTTATGCCGGGCGTTTTTGTGTGTGCGGGATTTGTGCAACGCCATAAACCAATGTGGGAGGGGGCTTGCCCCCGATAGCGGTGTATCAGCCACAGATGTATTGACTGAAGCACTGCAATCGGGGGCAAGCCCCCTCCCACACTTTATTGCAGCAATCGATCAGGCCATTTCAGCCGTGGTTTCGAATTCGAAGGTCAGCTCGCCGTCCTTCAAGTCGATATGCACCACACCACCATGGTCGGACAGCTCGCCGAACAGGATTTCTTCGGCCAGCGGCCGCTTGATCTTGTCCTGGATCAGACGCGCCATTGGGCGGGCGCCCATTGCCGCATCGTAGCCGCCTTCGGCCAGCCAGCTGCGCGCCGCGTCCGTCACTTCCAGCTGCACGCGCTTGTCTTCCAACTGCGCTTGAAGCTCGGTAAGGAACTTGTCCACCACGCTCTTGATAACCTCATGGCTGAGGCGACCAAACTGGATAATGGTGTCCAGACGGTTACGGAACTCCGGCGTAAAGCTCTTCTTGATCACTTCCATGGCATCGGAAGAGTGATCCTGATGGCTGAAGCCGATCGAAGCCCGCGCGGCCGTTTCGGCACCGGCGTTGGTGGTCATGATCACGATCACGTTGCGGAAGTCCGCCTTGCGCCCGTTGTTGTCGGTCAGGGTGCCGTGGTCCATCACCTGCAACAGCAGGTTGAAGACTTCCGGGTGAGCCTTCTCGATTTCATCAAGCAGCAATACGCAATGCGGTTGCTTGGTGATTGCTTCGGTCAACAGGCCGCCCTGGTCGAACCCGACATAGCCCGGAGGCGCACCGATCAGGCGCGACACTGTGTGACGCTCCATGTACTCGGACATGTCGAAACGCACCAGTTCAATGCCCATGGCCTTGGCCAACTGCCGCGCCGCTTCGGTCTTGCCGACACCGGTAGGGCCTGCGAACAGGAACGAACCCACCGGCTTGTCCGGCGACTTGAGGCCCGCACGGGACAGCTTGATCGCCGTGGACAGCGAGTCGATGGCCGCATCCTGACCAAACACGGTCAGCTTGAGGTCGCGCTCCAGGTTACGCAGCAGCTCCTTGTCGGAACTGGTGACGTGCTTAGGCGGAATACGCGCAATCTTCGCCACAATGTCCTCGACCTGAGGCACATCGATGCGCTTCACACGTTTCTCGACCGGCTGCAGACGCTGAAAAGCCCCTGCCTCGTCGATCACATCGATGGCCTTGTCCGGCATATGCCGGTCATTGATGTAGCGCGACGCCAGCTCAGCCGCCGAGCGCAAGGCTTCATCGGTGTACTCGATGCCGTGGTGCGCCTCGAAGCGACCCTTGAGCCCACGCAGGATACCGATGGTGTCTTCAACCGAAGGCTCGGACACGTCGACTTTCTGGAAACGACGCGCCAGGGCACGGTCTTTTTCGAAGATCCCGCGAAATTCCTGGAACGTGGTCGAGCCGATGCAACGGATATCACCCGAAGACAGCAGCGGCTTGAGCAGGTTGGAGGCGTCCATCACCCCACCGGATGCCGCACCAGCCCCAATGATGGTGTGGATCTCATCGATAAACAGGATGGCTTGCGGGCGTTTTTTCAGTTCTCCGAGCAACGCCTTGAAGCGTTTCTCGAAATCGCCACGGTACTTGGTCCCGGCGAGCAACGCGCCCAGATCAAGGGAATAGACGACGCTGTTGGCCAACAAGTCCGGCACTTGATTGTCGACGATGCGCTTGGCCAGGCCTTCGGCAATCGCGGTTTTACCCACGCCCGCCTCGCCCACCAGCAACGGATTGTTCTTGCGACGACGCGCAAGGATCTGCGCTACGCGCTCAACCTCAAGCTCACGCCCCACCAGCGGATCGATCCGCCCCTGGCGCGCCAGTTCATTGAGGTTGCTGGCGTAGGCATCCAGTGGATTGCCCGAAGAAGAAGACTCACCGCCCTCGTCGTCCTGCATATCCTGCTCACCCTCGGAATGATCGCCGTGCCCAGGCACCTTGGAGATTCCGTGGGCGATGTAGTTGACGACATCGATACGGGCAACGCTCTGCTGCTTGAGCAGGAACACTGCCTGGCTTTCCTGTTCGCTGAAAATCGCCACAAGCACATTGGCGCCTGTGACTTCACGCTTACCGGAGCTCTGTACATGGAACACGGCACGCTGAAGCACCCGCTGGAAGCCCAGGGTTGGCTGGGTCTCACGGTCTTCATCGTGGACTGGAATCAGGGGCGTCGTGGAGTCGATAAACTCCTGCAGGTCATGCTTGAGTTTGTCGAGGTTGGCGCCGCACGCACGCAGTACGGTGGCGGCAGCTTCGTTATCCAAAAGTGCCAGCAGCAGGTGTTCGACGGTCATGAACTCATGACGCTTCGAACGAGCCTCCTTGAAGGCAAGATTGAGGGTGACTTCGAGCTCGCGGTTTAACATAGCTTCACCTCATACCCAAGTGGTCGGCGTTAACCGTCCTTCTCGATTTCACAGAGTAGCGGATGCTGGCTTTCCCTGGCGTACTGGTTGACCTGCATGGCCTTTGTCTCGGCGATGTCGCGGGTAAACACTCCACATACTGCCCGTCCTTCTGTATGAACGGCCAGCATTACCTTGGTCGCCAACTCGCGGTTCAGGTTAAAAAACACCTCGAGCACTTCGACCACGAAATCCATCGGTGTGTAGTCATCATTGAACAAAACCACCTTGTACATCGGCGGCGCCTGTAAGGCAGGCTTGGCCTCCTGAACAGCAATGCCTGCAGAACCGTCGTCATCATGTTCCTGATCCGGTCGATCCTGATTGAATGTTAGTCGAATCTGGCTGTTTGCATGCATGGAAAGAAAGGTTCGTCAGTGGTTCAAATACAGTGGTGGGGGCGGCCTGCCGGAATTTCAACTCTGACCGACTGGTCGCCTTGACTATCGGCAAATCGGTGTTACAACCAATAGAACCCACAGTGGGTAAAAAAGGTCCGCGCAGTCAACCTTAATTTATTCGGGTTAGGACGGATAAACTGGATGATACTCCAGTGATGGAGTCTGGTGCAGAGGGATATGGTATGTCTGGCGTCAAGATCAATGGCAAGGTCAAATGGTTCAACAATGCCAAAGGCTACGGGTTCGTTAATGAAGAAGGCAAAACCGAGGACCTTTTTGCGCATTACTCAGCGATTATCATGGACGGGTACAAAACGCTGAAAGCGGGCCAAGCAGTAAGCTTTGAAATCATTCAGGGACCGAAAGGACTGCACGCTGTGAACATTGATGCAGTGAAAGTCGAAGCAGCTGAAAAATCTGCACACGCGCCCGCTCATAAAGAAAAGAAACTAACGGCCTGATCCGCCAACGAGCGTGCAGTGTGCAACGAAAAACGGCCGCCCCAATCAATATGAGGCGGCCGCTTCCCGTTTCGTCTCTACATATGCGAAATCAACGCACTACCAAAGCCCGAAGATGACACCAACTTCGCGCCATCCATCAAGCGCTCGAAGTCATAGGTCACGGTCTTGGCCGAAATCGCGCCATTGGTCCCCTTGATAATCAAATCAGCCGCCTCGGTCCAGCCCATATGGCGCAGCATCATTTCCGCCGACAGGATCAATGAGCCGGGATTGACCTGATCCTTGCCTGCATACTTCGGCGCGGTGCCGTGGGTCGCCTCGAACATTGCCACGGTATCCGACAGGTTGGCACCCGGCGCAATACCAATGCCGCCCACTTCAGCCGCCAGGGCATCGGAAAGGTAGTCACCGTTCAGGTTGAGGGTGGCGATCACGTCATATTCCGCCGGACGCAGCAGGATCTGCTGGAGCATGGCGTCGGCAATGGCGTCCTTGACTACCACATTCTTGCCGGTCTTAGGATGCTTGAACTGCATCCACGGACCACCATCGAGTAGCGTCGCGCCGAACTCTTCGGCCGCCACCTCATAAGCCCACTCTTTGAAGGCCCCTTCGGTGAACTTCATGATGTTGCCTTTGTGCACAATGGTCAGCGAGTCGCGGTCGTTATCCACTACATATTGCAGGGCTTTGCGCGCGAGGCGTTTGGTGCCCTCTTTGGAGACTGGCTTCACGCCAATCCCGCAATCCTGGTCAAAACGAATCTTGGTAACGCCCATTTCCTCCTTGAGGAACTTGATCACCTTGATCGCTTCGGGCGAACCGGCCTTCCATTCGATACCCGCGTAAATATCTTCAGAGTTTTCGCGGAAGATGGTCATGTCCACGTCACCGGGCTTCTTGACCGGGCTGGGCACGCCTTCGAACCAGCGTACCGGGCGCAGGCACACATACAGGTCGAGTTGCTGGCGCAAGGCCACGTTCAGCGAACGGATACCGCCCCCCACCGGAGTCGTCAGCGGGCCCTTGATGGAAACCACGTAATCCTTGACCGCATCCAGGGTTTCCTGGGGCAGCCAGGTGTCCTGGTCGTAGACTTGAGTGGCCTTTTCGCCGGCATACACCTCCATCCAGGAGATTTTGCGCTTGCCGCCGTAGGCCTTTTGAACAGCTGCGTCGACCACCTTGATCATCACCGGGCTGATGTCGACGCCAATACCGTCACCTTCGATGAAAGGGATGATCGGGTTATCAGGAACATTGAGAGAATGGTCTGCATTGACGGTGATTTTGTCGCCGACGGCTGGAACCTGAATCTTCTTGTATCCCATGCTGAACTCCATCTATGGATTGAACATCTGGCTGCGTTCGAGCCTACTCCAGATAAATGGCGACTGAAACCTCACGCCATGCTCATTTGCATCGAAAACAGCATAATTTGTCGCCTACAAGCCTGAAATCAAAGGCAAAATCGCCAATCTTGAGCACGCCATGCGACTTTGTGCGCAACAAAGTACCTGCGACCTTTAGACCAATGGACGACACACCTTTTGTATGAAGGCTCGGCGTAAGCATAGCGACCTATGTATAATGCCGCCGCTGACCCAAGAGTCACGACGGCTGACCGCTCTGGAACAGGTGCCTTCAGCCATAAAGCCGGACTATTACAATAGTCCAAACGCTTGACGCTCGACTGATGCAACCCAACATCACCGCGAAGAAACCTCGACATTTCGCTCATGGATGACTTTGAACGAACGCGCTCCACCCGGCGCATCTCGAGTTTCTGCGCACGCTTTCAGCAAAGAAGAGAGTTAATCCGAATATGCCCACCCGCTCGAAGATCATCTACACCTTCACCGACGAAGCCCCGGCCCTCGCCACCTATTCACTGCTGCCTATCGTAGAGGCCTTCACCGCTTCCGCTGATATTGCCGTGGAAACCCGCGACATTTCCCTCGCCGCGCGCATCCTCGCAAGCTTCCCCGAGCAACTGGGCACCAAGGCCATCCCGGACCACCTCGCCGAACTGGGCGACCTGGCCGTTACGCCTGAAGCCAACATCATCAAGCTGCCTAACATCAGCGCCTCGACCCCGCAGCTGCAAGCCGCGATCAAGGAACTGCAAGCCCAGGGCTACGCCCTGCCGGACTACCCGGAAACCGTAACCACCGACGCGGAAAAAGAAACCCGTGCACGTTACGACAAGGTCAAGGGCAGCGCCGTGAACCCGGTACTGCGCGAAGGCAACTCCGACCGCCGCGCCCCGCTGTCGGTCAAGAACTACGCGCGCAAGCACCCGCACAAAATGGGCGCATGGGCAGCAGACTCCAAGTCCCACGTCGCTCACATGAGCAATGGCGACTTCTACGGCAGCGAAAAAGCCGTGCAGATCGAAGCGGCTGACGCTGTGAAGATCGAACTGATCGCCCAAGACGGTACCGCCACCGTCCTGAAGGAAAAGACTTCGGTTGAAGCCGGCGAGATCATCGACAGCGCCGTGCTGAGCAAGAAAGCCCTGCGCAGCTTCATCGCCGCCGAGATCGAAGACGCCAAGAAACAAGGCGTGCTGCTGTCGGTCCACCTCAAAGCCACCATGATGAAGGTCTCCGACCCGATCATGTTCGGCCAGATCGTTGCCGAGTTCTATAAAGACGCCCTGGCCAAGCACGCTGCCGTGCTGGAGCAGATCGGCTTCAACCTGAACAACGGCATCGGCGACCTGTACGCTCGCATCAAGGCCCTGCCGGCTGACCAGCAAGCACAGATCGAAGCTGACATCCAGGCGGTCTACGCTGCCCGCCCATCGCTGGCGATGGTCAATTCCGACAAAGGCATCACCAACCTGCACGTGCCGAGCGACGTGATCGTCGACGCCTCGATGCCGGCCATGATCCGTGACTCCGGCAAGATGTGGGGCACCGACGGCCAACTGCACGACACCAAGGCCGTGATTCCGGATCGTTGCTACGCCACCATCTACCAAGCGGTCATCGAAGACTGCAAGGCCAATGGCGCCTTCGACCCAACCACCATGGGCAGCGTGCCAAACGTTGGCCTGATGGCGAAGAAAGCCGAAGAGTACGGCTCCCACGACAAGACCTTCCAAATCAAGGCTGACGGCGTAGTCCGCGTCACCGACAGCAAGGGCAACCTGCTGATGGAACAGGCGGTTGAAGCCGGCGACATCTTCCGCATGTGCCAGACCAAAGACGCGCCGATCCAGGACTGGGTCAAACTGGCCGTCAACCGCGCCCGCGCCAGCAACACCCCGGCCATCTTCTGGCTGGACCCTAAGCGTGCACACGACGGCGTCGTGGTCGAGAAAGTTCAGGCCTACCTGAAAGACCACAACACCGACGGCCTGGATATCCGCATCATGTCCCCGGTCGACGCGATGAAGTTCACCCTGGAGCGCACCCGCAAGGGCCTGGACACCATCTCGGTGACCGGCAACGTGCTGCGTGACTACCTGACCGACCTGTTCCCGATCATGGAACTGGGCACCAGCGCCAAGATGCTGTCCATCGTGCCGCTGATGAACGGCGGTGGCCTGTTCGAAACCGGCGCCGGCGGTTCGGCTCCGAAGCACGTGCAGCAACTGGTTGAAGAGAACTTCCTGCGCTGGGACTCCCTGGGCGAGTTCCTGGCCCTGGCCGCCTCCCTTGAGCATTTGGGTGTCAACTACAACAACTCGAAAGCCCTGGTACTGTCCAAGACCCTGGACCAGGCCACCGGCCAGTTCCTCGACAACAACAAGTCGCCATCGCGCAAAGTCGGCAACATCGACAACCGCGGCAGCCACTTCTACCTGGCGCTGTACTGGGCTCAAGCCCTGGCGGCCCAGACTGAAGACACTGCACTGCAAGCGCAGTTTGGCGAACTGGCCAAGACCCTGACCGCGAACGAAGCGACCATCGTTGCCGAGCTCAACGCTGTACAAGGCAAGCCAGTGGACATCGGCGGCTACTACGCGCCGAACCCAGAGCTGACCAGCAAGGCCATGCGCCCGAGCAACACCCTCAATGCGGCAATTGCCAAGTTGAAGTAAGGTTGTAAGGATGCAAAGAAGCCCCGGCCTAGTGCCGGGGTTTCTGTTTTTACTCTTTAACTGAAAAAACCGAATCAAAATGTGGGAGGGGGCTTGCCCCCGATGAGGGGGTGTCAGTTAACAAATGGGTGGCTGACACACCGCCATCGGGGGCAAGCCCCCTCCCACATTGACTGTACTCAAGCCAATAGACCGCATCGAGGCAACCATGACCTGGCAACCCCACATCACCGTCGCCACCATCGTCGAAGACAACGGCCGCTTCCTCATGGTCGAAGAACTCAAAGGCGGCCGCGCCGTACTCAATCAACCCGCAGGCCACCTCGACCCGCACGAAACCCTCACCGAAGCCGCCATACGTGAAACCCTCGAAGAAACCGGCTGGGACGTCGAAGCCACCGGCATCGTGGGCATCTACCTGTACACCGCCCCCAGCAATGGCGTGACCTATCAACGGGTCTGCTTCATCGCCAAAGCTCTCAAACACCACCCGGACTATCAACTCGACGAAGGCATCCTGCGCGCCCGCTGGCTGACCCGCGACGAATTGATGGCCGTGCGCGACGACTGGCGTAGCGAGCTGATCATCCGTTGTATCGATGATTATCTGGCCGGCCAGCGCCACAGTCTCGAATTGATCCGCCCTTCTCTTTAGCCTTGAAGGCCTGAGCCTGATAGAATCGCGTCCTTTTTCAAGACACCCGTTGAAATCCTATGCGTGATCCAGCCCCTTCTGACACACAAAAGAAGCGCGTCATCGTCGGCATGTCCGGCGGCGTGGACTCTTCCGTTTCCGCCGTTCTGCTCATGGAGCAGGGCTATGAGGTGGAAGGCCTGTTCATGAAGAACTGGGAAGAAGACGATGGAACCGAATATTGCACCGCCATGGACGACCTGGCAGACGCCCAGGCCGTGTGCGACAAAATCGGCATCAAGCTGCACACCGCCAACTTCGCCGCCGAGTATTGGGACAACGTGTTTGAGCACTTCCTGGCCGAATACAAGGCCGGCCGTACGCCGAACCCGGACATCCTGTGTAACCGCGAGATCAAGTTCAAGGCGTTCCTCGACTACGCCATGATGCTCGGCGCCGACCTGATTGCCACGGGCCACTACGTGCGCCGCCGCGACATCGATGGCCGCACCGAACTGCTCAAAGGCCTGGACCCGAACAAGGACCAGAGCTACTTCCTGCACGCCGTCGGCGGCGAACAGATTGCCAAGACCCTGTTCCCGGTGGGCGAACTGGAAAAACCCGAAGTGCGCAAGATCGCCGAAAAACACGGCCTGGCCACCGCCAAGAAGAAGGATTCCACCGGAATCTGCTTTATCGGTGAGCGCCGTTTCAGCGACTTCCTCAAGCAATACCTGCCGGCGCAACCGGGCGAGATCAAGACCACCGAAGGCGAAGTCATCGGCCGTCACCACGGCTTGATGTACCACACCATCGGCCAACGTCAGGGCCTGGGCATTGGCGGCTTGAAAGACGCCGGTGAAGAGCCGTGGTACGTGCTGGTCAAGGACTTGGACAACAACGAGCTGATCGTCGGCCAGGGCAACGAGCATCCATTGCTGTTCTCCGGCGCCCTGCTGGCTTCGGAGATCTATTGGGTCAACCCGATCGACCTGAGCACACCACGTCGCCTCACCGCCAAGGTGCGCTATCGCCAGAGCGACCAGCCCTGCACCCTGGAAAAAACCGCGACCGGCTATCGCGCCACCTTTGATGACCCGCAACGCGCAGTCACCCCCGGCCAGTCCGTGGTGTTCTACGACGGCGAAATCTGCCTGGGCGGCGGCGTGATTGAAGTCGCCGAAGCCTGGAGCAACCCGGCATGAGCCCAATCCAGGAGCAGTTGACGGCGCTGGGTGGGGTTTTCCTCGCCGCCGTACTGGTGGACAAGATCGCCAAGACCGGCCAGGTCTCCGAGGCAGGCCTGACCTGCATGCTCGGCAGCCTGCTGATCCGCGACCCCAAGGACACCCTGGAAGTCTACGGTGGCGACGACCTGGCGCTGCGTGAAGGTTATCGCGCACTGATCGGCGCCCTGGAGCGCGACCCCAGCACCTTGCAGCGCGAGCCGTTGCGCTATGCGTTGTCGATGCTCGGCCTTGAGCGTCAATTGGCCAAGCGCGAGGACATGCTTGAAATCATCGGCAAGCGCCTGCCACAGATTCAGTCCCAGGTAGAACATTTCGGCCCGGCCCACGAAAACGTGATCGCGGCCTGCGGCGCGCTGTACCAGGACACCTTGAGCACCTTGCGCCAGCGGATCCAGGTCCACGGCGACATGCGCAACCTGCAACAGCCGAACAACGCCTCGAAAATCCGCGCCCTGCTCCTGGCCGGCATTCGTTCGGCGCGGTTGTGGCGTCAGTTGGGCGGTCACCGTTGGCAGCTGGTCATCAGCCGTCGCAAATTGCTTAAAGAGCTTTACCCGTTGATGCGCAACGAATAAGTCGCAGCAGCCACTATTTGCAAGCAGTACGCGTAATACGCCGGTCAGTTGGCGACGGACCGGCGGATTTTTTCATGTATGATACGCGCCCCATTTCGTTGCCCGACTGTCCGAGAACACCCCATGCAGCTCTCTTCGCTCACTGCGGTTTCCCCTGTTGACGGCCGCTACGCCGGCAAAACCCAGGCCCTGCGCCCTATTTTCAGCGAATACGGCCTGATCCGTGCTCGTGTACTGGTTGAAGTGCGCTGGCTCCAGCGCCTGGCCGCTCACCCCGCCATCAGCGAAGTGCCGGCGTTCTCCGCCGAAGCCAACGCTGTGCTCAACACCCTGGCGGAAAACTTCTCCCTGGAGCACGCCGAGCGTGTGAAAGAGATCGAGCGCACCACCAACCACGACGTAAAAGCCATCGAATACCTGCTCAAAGAGCAAGCAGCCAAGCTGCCGGAACTGGCCGCTGTCAGCGAATTCATCCACTTTGCCTGCACCAGCGAGGACATCAACAACCTGTCCCACGCCCTGATGCTGCGCGAAGGCCGTGATGACGTAATGCTGCCGCTGATGCGCCAGACCGCCAACGCCATCCGCGAACTGGCCATCCGTTTCGCCGACGTGCCGATGCTGTCGCGCACCCACGGTCAGCCAGCGTCGCCGACCACCCTCGGCAAAGAACTGGCCAACGTGGTGTACCGCCTGGAGCGCCAGATCGCTCAAGTCGCCGCCGTGCCACTGCTGGGCAAGATCAACGGCGCCGTGGGCAACTACAACGCCCACCTGTCGGCCTACCCTGAGATCGACTGGGAAGCCAACGCCCGCGCCTTCATCGAAGACGAGCTGGGCCTGGGTTTCAACCCGTACACCACCCAGATCGAGCCGCACGACTACATCGCCGAGCTGTTCGACGCCATTGCGCGCTTCAACACCATCCTGATCGACTTCGATCGCGATATCTGGGGCTACATCTCCCTGGGCTACTTCAAGCAGCGCACCATTGCCGGTGAAATCGGTTCGTCGACCATGCCGCACAAGGTCAACCCGATCGACTTCGAAAACTCCGAAGGCAACCTCGGTATCGCCAACGCGCTGTTCCAGCACCTGGCCAGCAAGTTGCCGATCTCCCGCTGGCAGCGCGACCTGACCGACTCCACCGTGTTGCGCAACCTCGGCGTGGGCTTCGCTCACAGCGTGATCGCGTACGAAGCCAGCCTCAAAGGCATCAGCAAGCTTGAGCTGAACGAGCAGAAGATTGCCGCTGACCTGGACGCTTGCTGGGAAGTATTGGCCGAGCCGATCCAGACCGTGATGCGCCGCTACAACATCGAAAACCCCTACGAGAAGCTGAAAGAATTGACGCGCGGCAAGGGCATCAGCCCTGAAGCACTGCAAACTTTCATCGACGGCCTGGACATGCCAGCCGCTGCGAAGGCCGAGCTGAAACTGCTCACCCCGGCCAACTACATCGGCAACGCTGTAGAGCAAGCCAAGCGCATCTGATTACCGCAAGACCCTTGAGACGCCCGGCCGCGCCGGGCGTTTTTATTCCAGTCTGAAAAGTGCTTTCTTTCAATAGGTTACACATGAATCCTGACATCCCTCTTCAACTTCTGGGCGGCATCACGGCACGGGAATTCCTGCGCGACTACTGGCAGAAAAAACCTCTGCTGATCCGCCAGGCCATCCCCGATTTCGAAAGCCCGATCGACGCCGACGAACTGGCGGGCCTGGCCCTGGAAGAAGAAGTCGAGTCGCGCCTGGTGATCGAGCACGGCGAGCGTCCGTGGGAGCTGCGCCGCGGCCCGTTCGCCGAAGATGCGTTCAGCACCCTGCCTGAGCGTGAGTGGACCCTGCTGGTACAAGCCGTCGACCAGTTCGTGCCGGAAGTCGCCGAGCTGCTGGAGCAGTTCCGCTTCCTGCCAAGCTGGCGCATCGACGACGTGATGATCAGCTTCGCCGCTCCGGGCGGCAGCGTTGGCCCGCACTTCGACAACTACGACGTGTTCCTGCTGCAAGCCCAGGGCAAGCGCAACTGGAAAATCGGCCAGATGTGCAACTCGGAAAGCCCGCTGCTGCAACACGCCGACCTGCGCATCCTCGCCGAATTCGAAGAAAGCGCCGAATGGGTGCTGGAACCGGGCGACATGCTCTACCTGCCGCCACGCCTGGCGCATTTCGGCATTGCCGAAGATGACTGCATGACCTATTCCGTAGGCTTCCGTGCACCGAGCGCCGCCGAAGTGCTGACCCACTTCACCGACTTCCTCAGCCAGTACCTGACCGACGAAGAGCGTTACACCGACGCCGACGCGCAGCCGGTCAGCGACCCGCACCAGATTCAGACCGATGCGCTTGATCGCCTGAAAAGCCTGCTGGCCGAACACATGAGCGACGAGCGCATGCTGCTGACCTGGTTCGGCCAATTCATGACCGAGCCACGCTACCCGGAACTGGTGGCAGGCGAGGAACTGGGCGAAGACGACTTCATCAGCGCCCTGCAAGACGGCGCGATCCTGGTGCGCAACCCAAGCGCGCGCCTGGCCTGGTCGGAAGTGGACGACGACGTCCTGCTGTTCGCCAGCGGCCAAAGCCGTTACCTGCCGGGCAAATTGCGCGAACTGCTCAAGCTGATCTGCGCCGCCGACGCCCTGCACGCGGAAAACCTCGGCCCATGGCTGGCGGACGAAGACGGCCGCGACCTGCTGTGCGAACTGGTCAAGCAAGGAAGCCTGGGGTTTGCCGATGAATAAGATTCACGTAAGTGTCGCGGACTGGCAAAAGGATATCGCTGAGATTCGGCGCATTCGTGAAGCGGTATTTATCGCTGAGCAATCGGTTCCACCGGAGCTGGAGTGGGACGCAGACGACGCTGATGCGGTGCACTTCCTGGCATTCGAGGGCGATTTCCCGATTGGCACCGCTCGTTTGCTGCCCAGCGGCGAGATCGGGCGCGTGTCGGTACTCAAAGACTGGCGCGGGCTCAAAGTCGGCGACAAGTTGATGGAAGCGGTGATTGGCGAGGCGGAGCAGCGTGGCCAGACCAAACAGTTTCTCAGTGCGCAGGTGTATGCCGCGCCGTTTTATGAGCGACTGGGTTTCAAGATCGTCAGCGAGGAATTCCTGGAAGTTGGGATTCCGCATGTCGATATGGTGCGCGAAGGCTGATACTGCCATCGGGGGCAAGCCCCCTCCCACATTTTGACCGCATTCCTACAGATTAAACGCGGTCAACTGTGGGAGGGGGCTTGCCCCCGATAGCTTTATCAGCAACACCCCAAAAATGCCCTGCCTGCCAGGGCATTTTGCCGTCTACGATTCAACAAGCACCCCGCCCGGCCGACAAACTGGCACTATCAAGCCAAATGACTCGCAGAGATAACGGACATGTCCCTACGCACCCTGCTCACCGCCCTCCTCCTGACCGCCAGCGTCACCGCGATGGCCGACACCGAAGTCGTCAATCTGAGCAACCGCACCAGCGCAGACCTGCTGCCCGTGGCGCAGAATTTTATCGGCAAGGACGGCAGCGTCAGCGCCTATGGCAACCAGCTTATCGTCAAGGCTGACCCCGGCAAGATCCAGGACCTGCGCGCCCTGCTTGCCCAACTCGACACACCGGCCAAGCGCCTGCTGATCACCGTCGACACCAACGAAACCAACCAGCAAAACAGCGGCGACAGCCAGACCCGCATCATCAGCTATGGCACTGCCAGTCGCGACGGTGGCATCCAGCAGATCCAGGCCAGTGAAGGCGTGCCGGCATTGATCCAGGTTGGCCAGAGCGTACCGCTCACCACCACCCAGCAAGACAGCTATGGGCGCCCGCAAAACCAGACCCAATACCGTAACGTCACCCAAGGTTTCTACGTCACTGCCAGCGTGACCGGCGAGACCGTGCACCTGGCGATCAGTACCAACCGTGACCGCATGAGCCAGGAGCGTCCCGATGTAGTGAACGTACAAAGTACCGACACAACCATCAGCGGCCGACTTGGCGAGTGGATCACCCTGGCCGGCATCAACCGCGAGACCCAGGCCGACAAATCCTCTACAACCCGCACATACTCTACTCAGGGCCGCGACGACCTGACTTTGCGGGTCAAGGTCGACACCTTGAACTGAAGCACCAAAAACTGACTGACGAGTCGTATTAGACCAAAGATGTAGTGCTTGAAAAAAAGCACTACAAAACATTTGACGATCCAAAAAAGCATGGGCATGATGGCCTCGCTCCCGCTAATCAGGGGCCCTGGCAAGGGCCTTCGGATCGTCGCTCTAAGCTACCCACCTGAGCCGATTCGTGTCTGTACCGCCCACAAGGTGTGTTTGACGAGGTTGCGACTGGAACGAAGTTGTCCCGAGGGACGGAAGCTAACCAGGTAACCCGGCTACACACTGATGGATCGTACAAGGGCCCACGACGCCCGAAGACTGTTCGCGGTTTGCCCTTACCTGCTCAACTCCCCCTTGAGCCGATCGTTCATCCCGTCGCCTTCCCCGCCGAACCTGACTTGGCCGCCTAAGCTTCTGGTCAGCGAGCAGCCACAACCACGCACTGATTACGTGGCTGGCAAACGGAATTTTCCACCCAGACCTATGCGACGAGGTTTTCCCCATGGCACTGACACGCGAACAGCAAATTGCAGCCCTTGAAAAAGATTGGGCTGAAAACCCACGCTGGAAAGGCGTGACCCGCGCTTATTCCGCTGCTGACGTCGTCCGCCTGCGTGGCTCGGTTCAACCTGAGCACACTTTTGCAAAACTCGGCGCCGAGAAGCTGTGGAACCTGGTAACCCAAGGTGCCAAGCCTTCCTTCCGTCCCGACAAAGATTTCGTCAACTGCATGGGCGCCCTCACTGGCGGCCAGGCAGTCCAACAGGTAAAAGCCGGTATCCAGGCGATCTACCTGTCCGGCTGGCAAGTGGCAGCGGACAACAACTCCGCTGAATCCATGTACCCCGACCAGTCGCTGTACCCGGTGGATTCGGTTCCAACCGTGGTCAAGCGCATCAACAACTCGTTCCGTCGTGCCGACCAGATCCAGTGGAAAGCCGGCAAGAACCCAGGCGACGCAGGCTACATCGACTACTTCGCCCCTATCGTGGCTGACGCTGAAGCCGGTTTCGGCGGCGTACTGAACGCCTACGAACTGATGAAGAGCATGATCGAGGCAGGCGCTGCCGGCGTGCACTTCGAAGACCAACTGGCTTCCGTGAAAAAATGCGGCCACATGGGCGGCAAGGTATTGGTACCGACCCAGGAAGCTGTACAAAAGCTGACCGCAGCCCGCCTGGCCGCAGACGTTGCCGGCACGCCGACCATCATTCTGGCGCGTACCGATGCCAACGCAGCAGACTTGCTGACTTCGGACTGCGACCCGTACGACCAACCGTTCGTCACTGGCGAGCGTACCCAGGAAGGCTTCTATAAGGTGCGCGCCGGTCTCGACCAGGCTATCGCCCGCGGCCTGGCCTACGCACCGTATGCCGACCTGATCTGGTGCGAAACCGCCAAGCCGGACCTGGACGAAGCCCGTCGCTTCGCCGAAGCGATCAAGAAGGAATACCCGGACCAACTGCTGTCCTACAACTGCTCGCCTTCCTTCAACTGGAAGAAGAACCTGGACGACGCAACCATCGCCAAGTTCCAGCGCGAACTGTCCGCCATGGGCTACAAGCACCAGTTCATCACCCTGGCCGGCATTCACAACATGTGGCACAGCATGTTCAACCTGGCGCACGACTACGCCCGCAACGACATGACTGCCTACGTGAAGCTGCAAGAGCAGGAGTTCGCTGACGCCGCCAAGGGTTACACCTTTGTGGCTCACCAGCAGGAAGTGGGCACCGGCTACTTCGACGACATGACCACCGTGATCCAGGGCGGCACCTCGTCCGTGACTGCGCTGACCGGTTCGACTGAAGAAGAACAGTTCCACTAAGTACCGCGTACCCGGCCACTGCGGCCCCAAGGAAGACCTAACCGCAGTGCCGCACAACAATCACGCCCCGACTGGTTCGGGGCGTTTTTTTATTTCGTGAAAATCCCCCTGACAAAATGAAGATCTAAATGTGGGAGGGGGCTTGCCCCCGATGAGGGAGTGTCAGCCAATAAATCTGCTACTGACACACCGCTATCGGGGGCAAGCCCCCTCCCACATGGGAATGCATTCAGCCCGGAGATTTTCGGCAAAACATTGATCCAGAGCGGTATTGGCGCGAACCAGATCGGTTAAAAGATCCCCGTCACCAACTAAGCCGCAATCAACCAAGTAACGACAACTTCCCCCGCCACACGAGAAACATTCGCTTAAACCCTGCGCAAACAATATTCATTATCATTTAGCCCATGAAAACTTCGTTACAGGTTAAACAAAACATAATTGATCAAATGCCCGCTAATGCCCACACCACAAGGGCTACAGCCCCATCGAGGTGCACTATGTCCTTATTCCATCGAATAATTTCGCCATAGGAATTTTACTTGCCCGGTGTTTAGCCATAAAATCACCGCGATTGATTGCAGTGCGACATATCGTCACTGCCTCGTTACTTTTTCGAGCTCAGAGACCTTTGCTCTCTGTTAAGGATTTCCAGCATGACCGAAGCGACAGGACTCATGGCCCACAACTGGGGCTTTGCCATTTTCCTCCTCGGTGTTGTCGGCCTCTGCGCCTTCATGCTCGGCGTCTCCAGCCTCCTCGGGTCAAAAGCCTGGGGCCGCAGTAAAAATGAACCGTTCGAGTCCGGCATGCTGCCTACAGGTGGCGCCCGCTTGCGGCTCTCAGCCAAATTCTATCTGGTCGCGATGCTGTTCGTGATCTTCGATATCGAAGCCCTCTTTCTCTTTGCCTGGTCTGTGTCCGTCCGCGAAAGCGGCTGGACCGGATTCGTCGAAGCTCTCGTTTTCATAGCAATTCTGTTGGCAGGCCTTGTCTACCTATTCCGAGTGGGCGCCCTTGACTGGGCTCCGGAAGCTCGTCGTAAGCGGCAAGCGAAGCTGAAACAATGAGGCTTTGGCGATGCAATACAATCTCACCAGGATCGACCCGGATGCTCCTAACGAGCAGTACCCCATCGGCGAACGGGAAACCGTCTCCGATCCGTTAGAAGACCAAGTCCACAAAAACATCTACATGGGCAAGCTGGAAGACGTGCTGAGTGGCGCGGTCAACTGGGGACGTAAAAACTCCCTGTGGCCGTACAACTTCGGTCTTTCGTGCTGCTACGTGGAAATGACCACCGCCTTCACGGCGCCCCACGACATCGCGCGCTTTGGCGCCGAAGTCATCCGGGCATCGCCGCGCCAGGCGGATTTCATGGTTATCGCCGGCACCTGCTTTATCAAGATGGCGCCGATCATCCAGCGTCTCTACGAGCAAATGCTCGAACCTAAGTGGGTTATCTCCATGGGTTCGTGCGCCAACTCCGGTGGCATGTACGACATCTACTCCGTGGTTCAAGGCGTGGACAAGTTCCTGCCGGTGGACGTCTACGTGCCTGGCTGCCCGCCTCGCCCTGAAGCGTTCCTGCAAGGCTTGATGCTGTTGCAGGAATCGATTGGCAAGGAGCGTCGCCCGCTTTCCTGGGTCGTTGGCGATCAAGGCGTATACCGCGCCGAGATGCCTTCGCAAAAGGAAGAGCGCCGCGAACAGCGAATCGCAGTCACCAACCTGCGCAGCCCTGACGAAGTCTGATCCAGCACCGCTTCTTTTATAGAACGAACACCTGGCTTCATTCTTTACGTTGACCGAAAGCGATAAAAAAACCATGACTACAGGCAGCGCTCTGTACATCCCGCCTTATAAGGCAGACGACCAGGATGTGGTCGTCGAACTCAATAACCGTTTTGGCCCTGATGCCTTTACCGCCCAGGCCACACGTACCGGTATGCCGGTGCTGTGGGTGGCGCGTGCCAGGCTCGTCGAAGTCCTGACCTTCCTGCGTAACCTGCCCAAGCCGTACGTCATGCTTTATGACCTGCATGGCGTGGACGAGCGTCTGCGCACCAAGCGTCAAGGGCTGCCGAGCGGCGCCGATTTCACCGTGTTCTACCACCTGATGTCGCTGGAACGTAACAGCGACGTGATGATCAAGGTCGCACTGAACGAAGGCGACCTGAGCATCCCGACCGTCACCGGTATCTGGCCGAACGCCAGCTGGTACGAGCGTGAAGTGTGGGACATGTTCGGTATCGACTTCCCGGGCCACCCGCACCTGACGCGCATCATGATGCCGCCGACCTGGGAAGGTCACCCGCTGCGCAAGGACTTCCCTGCCCGCGCCACCGAATTCGATCCGTTCAGCCTCAACCTCGCCAAGCAACAGCTTGAAGAGGAAGCGGCGCGTTTCCGTCCGGAAGACTGGGGCATGAAACGCTCCGGCACCAACGAGGACTACATGTTCCTCAACCTGGGCCCGAACCACCCTTCGGCTCACGGTGCCTTCCGCATCATCCTGCAACTGGACGGCGAAGAAATCGTCGACTGCGTGCCGGACATCGGTTACCACCACCGTGGTGCCGAGAAGATGGCCGAACGTCAGTCGTGGCACAGCTTCATCCCGTACACCGACCGTATCGACTACCTCGGCGGCGTGATGAACAACCTGCCGTACGTGCTCTCGGTCGAGAAGCTGGCCGGCATCAAGGTGCCAGACCGCGTCGACACCATCCGCATCATGATGGCCGAGTTCTTCCGGATCACCAGTCACCTGCTGTTCCTGGGTACTTACATCCAGGACGTCGGCGCCATGACCCCGGTGTTCTTCACCTTCACCGACCGTCAGCGCGCCTACAAGGTCATCGAAGCCATCACCGGTTTCCGCCTGCACCCGGCCTGGTACCGCATCGGCGGCGTGGCCCACGACCTGCCGAACGGCTGGGAGCGCCTGGTCAAGGAATTCGTCGAGTGGATGCCCAAGCGTCTGGACGAATACCAAAAGGCCGCACTGGATAACAGCATCCTCAAAGGCCGTACCATCGGCGTCGCGCAGTACAACACCAAAGAGGCCCTCGAGTGGGGCGTCACCGGTGCTGGCCTGCGTTCCACCGGCTGCGATTTCGACCTGCGTAAAGCGCGCCCGTACTCGGGCTACGAGAACTTCGAATTCGAAGTGCCGCTGGCGGCAAATGGCGATGCCTACGACCGTTGCATCGTGCGCGTCGAAGAAATGCGCCAGAGCCTGAAGATCATCGAGCAGTGCATGCGCAACATGCCGGCCGGCCCGTACAAGGCGGATCACCCGCTGACCACGCCGCCGCCGAAAGAGCGCACGCTGCAGCATATCGAAACCCTGATCACGCACTTCCTGCAGGTTTCGTGGGGCCCGGTCATGCCGGCCAACGAATCCTTCCAGATGATCGAAGCGACCAAGGGTATCAACAGTTATTACCTGACGAGCGATGGCGGCACCATGAGCTACCGCACCCGGATCCGTACCCCAAGCTTTGCCCACTTGCAGCAGATCCCTTCGGTGATCAAAGGCGAGATGGTCGCGGACTTGATTGCGTACCTGGGTAGTATCGATTTCGTTATGGCCGACGTGGACCGCTAAGCATGAACAGCACGCTTATCCAGACAGACCGTTTCACCCTGAGTGAAACCGAGCGCTCGGCCATCGAGCACGAGCTGCATCACTACGAAGACCCGCGCGCGGCGTCGATCGAAGCCTTGAAGATCGTCCAGAAGGAACGTGGCTGGGTGCCGGATGGCGCCCTCTACGCCATCGGCGAGATCCTCGGCATCCCGGCCAGCGACGTTGAAGGCGTGGCCACGTTCTACAGCCAGATCTTCCGTCAGCCAGTCGGCCGCCACATCATTCGCGTGTGCGACAGCATGGTCTGCTACATCGGCGGCCACGAGAAAGTGGTTGACGCGATCCAGACCAAACTGGGCATCGGCCTCGGCCAAACCACCCCTGACGGCCGCTTCACGCTGCTGCCGGTGTGCTGCCTGGGCAACTGCGACAAGGCGCCGGCGTTGATGATCGACGACGACACATTCGGTGACGTGCAGGCAACTGGCGTGACCCAATTGCTTGAGGGCTACCCATGACCCTTACATCTTTCGGCCCGGCCAACCTGATCAAGCGTTCGCCTGAGACCCACCCGCTGACCTGGCGCCTGCGTGACGATGCCGAGCCGGTATGGCTCGACGAGTACCAGGCCAAGAACGGTTACGCGGCTGCACGCAAAGCCTTTGCCGACATGGCCCAGGACGATATCGTCCAGACCGTGAAAGACGCAGGCCTCAAAGGTCGCGGCGGTGCAGGCTTCCCCACTGGCGTTAAGTGGGGCCTGATGCCAAAAGACGAATCCATCAACATCCGCTACCTGCTGTGCAACGCGGATGAAATGGAGCCGAACACCTGGAAAGACCGCATGCTGATGGAGCAACTGCCCCATCTGCTGATCGAAGGCATGCTGATCAGCGCCCGCGCGCTGAAAACCTACCGTGGCTACATCTTCCTGCGTGGCGAGTACACCACCGCCGCCAAGCACCTCAACCGTGCCGTGGAAGAAGCCAAGGCGGCCGGCCTGCTGGGCAAGAACATCCTCGGTTCGGGTTTTGACTTCGAACTGTTCGTGCACACCGGCGCCGGGCGTTACATCTGCGGTGAAGAAACCGCACTGATCAACTCCCTCGAGGGCCGCCGCGCCAACCCGCGTTCCAAGCCGCCCTTCCCTGCCGCCGTGGGCGTGTGGGGCAAGCCGACCTGCGTGAACAACGTCGAGACCCTGTGCAACGTGCCGGCGATCATCGCCGACGGCGTGGACTGGTACAAATCGTTGGCCCGCGAAGGCAGCGAAGACATGGGCACCAAGCTCATGGGCTTCTCCGGCAAGGTCAAGAACCCTGGCCTGTGGGAGCTGCCATTTGGCGTGACCGCACGCGAGCTGTTCGAGGACTACGCCGGTGGCATGCGCGACGGCTACACCTTGAAGGCCTGGCAGCCAGGCGGCGCCGGTACTGGTTTCCTGCTGCCCGAGCACCTCGACGCACAGATGTATGCCGGCGGCATCGGCAAGGTGGGCACCCGGATGGGTACTGGCCTGGCGATGGCGGTGGACAACACGGTGAACATGGTCTCGCTGCTGCGCAACATGGAGCAGTTCTTTGCCCGTGAGTCCTGCGGCTTCTGCACCCCATGCCGCGACGGCCTGCCGTGGAGCGTGAAACTGCTGATGGCCCTGGAAAAAGGCGAAGGCCGCGAGGGTGACATCGAGACCCTGCTGGGTCTGGTCGGTTTCCTCGGCCCAGGCAAGACGTTCTGTGCTCACGCACCGGGCGCCGTGGAGCCATTGGGCAGCGCCATCAAATACTTCCGCTCGGAGTTCGAAGCCGGTATCGCGCCCACCAGCGCCGCCGTCCCGCCTCTGGCAAAGCCGATCGTAGTCGGCGCGTAACGCTTAAAGAAGCGAAGGGTCCGTGCCCTTCGCTTTCTCATGTGCTGACGCCTCAAGGGCTGTGTAGATGCACATGAATAACAAGATTCCATTAGCCACGCCCGCTGAC
This sequence comes from Pseudomonas nabeulensis, assembly GCF_004682045.1. GTDB lineage: Bacteria > Pseudomonadota > Gammaproteobacteria > Pseudomonadales > Pseudomonadaceae > Aquipseudomonas > Aquipseudomonas nabeulensis. The sequence goes on along the minus strand of NZ_QUZT01000006.1, from coordinate 10,184 downwards.
AACGGGCCAACGAAGAACTTTGAACCATGGCCACTATCCACGTAGACGGCAAAGCGCTCGAAGTCGATGGGGCGGACAACCTGTTACAGGCATGTCTGTCACTCGGCCTCGACATCCCGTATTTCTGCTGGCACCCCGCGCTTGGTAGCGTCGGTGCCTGTCGCCAGTGTGCGGTCAAGCAATACACCGACGAGAACGACACCCGTGGTCGCATCGTCATGTCGTGCATGACCCCAGCCACCGACAACACCTGGATCTCCATCGACGATGAAGAATCCAAGGCGTTCCGCGCCAGTGTCGTCGAATGGCTGATGACCAACCACCCCCACGACTGCCCGGTCTGTGAGGAAGGCGGTCACTGCCACCTGCAAGACATGACCGTGATGACCGGCCACAACGAGCGCCGTTATCGCTTCACCAAGCGTACCCACCAGAACCAGGACCTCGGCCCGTTCATTTCCCACGAAATGAACCGCTGCATCGCCTGCTACCGCTGCGTGCGCTTCTATAAAGACTACGCCGGCGGCACCGACCTGGGTGTGTACGGCGCCCACGACAACGTGTACTTCGGTCGCGTTGAAGACGGCGTGCTGGAAAGCGAGTTCTCCGGCAACCTCACCGAGGTCTGCCCGACCGGCGTGTTCACCGACAAGACTCACTCCGAGCGCTACAACCGTAAGTGGGACATGCAGTTCGCCCCGAGCATCTGCCATGGCTGCTCCAGCGGTTGCAACATCTCCCCGGGCGAACGTTACGGCGAACTGCGCCGCATCGAAAACCGCTTCAACGGTTCGGTCAACCAGTACTTCCTGTGCGACCGTGGCCGTTTCGGCTATGGCTACGTCAACCGCAAGGACCGTCCACGCCAACCGCTGCTGGCCAACGGCGGCAAGCTGAGCCTGGACGACGCGCTGGATAAAGCCGCCGACCTGCTGCGCGGTCGTAACATCGTCGGTATCGGTTCGCCCCGCGCCAGCCTCGAAAGCAACTACGCGTTGCGCGAACTGGTGGGCGCCGAGCACTTCTACTCCGGTATCGAAGCCGGTGAACTGGAGCGCATCCGCCTGGTCCTGCAAGTGCTGAACGACAGCCCGCTGCCCGTGCCGAACATGCGCGACATCGAAGACCACGACGCCATCTTCGTCCTCGGTGAAGACCTGACCCAGACCGCTGCCCGTGTAGCCCTGTCCCTGCGCCAGTCGGTCAAAGGCAAGGCCGAAGACATGGCCGACGCGATGCGCGTCCAGCCGTGGCTCGACGCCGCGGTGAAAAACATCGGCCAGCACGCGCTGAACCCGCTGTTTATTGCGAGCCTGGCTGAGACCAAGCTCGACGACATCGCCGAAGAGTGCGTGCACGCCGCACCGGACGACCTGGCCCGCATCGGTTTCGCCGTGGCCCACGCCCTCGACGCCAGCGCGCCTGCCGTCGAAGGCCTGGACACTGAAGCCGCCGAACTGGCCCAGCGTATCGCCGACGCCCTGCTGGCGGCCAAGCGCCCATTGATCATTGCCGGCACCTCGTTGGGTTCCAAGGCGCTGATCGAAGCTGCTGCCAACATCGCCAAAGCCTTGAAGCTGCGCGATAAGAACGGTTCCATCAGCCTGGTCGTGCCGGAAGCCAACAGCCTTGGCCTGGCCATGCTCGGTGGCGAGTCCCTGGACGCTGGCCTGCAAGCAGTGATCGACGGCAACGCCGACGCCATCGTAGTGCTGGAAAACGACCTGTACACCCGCACCGATTCGGCCAAGGTTGACGCCGCGCTCAACGCCGCCAAAGTGCTGATCGTTGCAGACCACCAGACCACCGCCACCAGCGAGCGTGCCGACCTGGTGCTGCCAGCCGCCACCTTCGCCGAAGGCGACGGTACTCTGGTCAGCCAGGAAGGCCGTGCCCAGCGCTTCTTCCAGGTGTTCGATCCGAAGTACATGGACGCCAGCATCCTGGTGCACGAAGGCTGGCGCTGGCTGCATGCCCTGCGCGCCACCCTACTGAACCAGCCAATCGACTGGACCCAGCTCGACCACGTGACCGCTGCTACCGCCGCCAGCGCGCCGCAACTGGCACGTATCGTCGACGCCGCACCGTCCGCCGCGTTCCGCATCAAGGGCATGAAACTGGCCCGCGAACCGCTGCGTTACTCCGGTCGTACCGCCATGCGCGCCAATATCAGCGTGCACGAACCGCGTACCCCACAAGACCCGGACACCGCGTTCGCGTTCTCCATGGAAGGCTACTCGGGTTCGGCCGAACCACGTCAGCAGGTGCCGTTCGCCTGGTCGCCGGGTTGGAACTCGCCGCAAGCCTGGAACAAGTTCCAGGACGAAGTCGGTGGTCATATCCGCGCTGGCGACCCGGGCACCCGCCTGATCGAAAGCACCGGTGATTCGCTGAACTGGTTCGCCGCCGTACCGCGTCCGTTCAACCCGGCCCAGGGCACCTGGCAGGTTGTGCCGTTCTTCCACTTGTTCGGCAGCGAAGAGAACTCTTCGAAAGCCGCACCGGTTCAAGAGCGTCTGCCGCAAGCCTACGTGTCTATCGCCAAATCCGAAGCCGACCGCCTCGGCGTCAACGACGGTGCCCTGCTCAGCCTGAACGTGGCTGGCCAGACCCTGCGCCTGCCGCTGCGTATCAACGAAGAGTTGGGCGCCGGCCTGGTTGCCCTGCCAAAAGGCATCGCCGGTATTCCAGCGGCGATCTTCGGCAAAACCGTTGACGGTCTGCAGGAGGCAGCGCAATGACCTGGTTCACCCCTGAAGTGATCGACGTGATCATCTCGGTCGTCAAGGCCATCGTGATCCTGTTGGCCGTGGTCGTTGCGGGCGCCCTGCTCAGCTTCGTCGAACGTCGCCTGCTGGGCTGGTGGCAGGACCGTTACGGTCCGAACCGCGTTGGCCCGTTCGGCATGTTCCAGATCGCCGCCGACATGCTGAAAATGTTCTTCAAGGAAGACTGGACCCCGCCGTTTGCCGACAAGGTGATCTTCACCCTGGCACCGGTCGTGGCCATGAGCGCCTTGCTGATCGCCTTCGCGATCATCCCGATCACCCCGACCTGGGGCGTGGCGGACCTGAACATCGGCTTGCTGTTCTTCTTCGCCATGGCCGGTCTGTCGGTCTACGCGGTGCTGTTCGCCGGTTGGTCGAGCAACAACAAGTTCGCCCTCTTGGGCAGTTTGCGGGCTTCGGCCCAGACCGTGTCCTACGAAGTGTTCATGGGCCTGGCGCTGATGGGCATCGTGGTGCAGGTCGGCTCGTTCAACATGCGCGACATCGTCGAGTACCAGGCACAGAACCTGTGGTTCATCATTCCGCAGTTCTTCGGCTTCTGTACCTTCTTCATCGCTGGCGTCGCCGTGACTCACCGTCACCCGTTCGACCAGCCGGAAGCGGAACAGGAACTGGCCGACGGTTACCACATTGAATACGCCGGCATGAAATGGGGCATGTTCTTCGTTGGTGAGTACATCGGCATCATCTTGATCTCGGCCCTGCTGGTCACGCTGTTCTTCGGCGGCTGGCACGGTCCGTTCGGCATCCTGCCGCAGTTGGCGTTCTTCTGGTTCTTCCTCAAGACCGCGTTCTTCATCATGTTGTTTATCCTGCTGCGCGCTTCCATTCCGCGTCCACGATACGACCAGGTGATGGATTTCAGCTGGCGCTTCTGCCTGCCGCTGACCCTGATCAATTTGCTGGTGACGGCTGCCGTTGTGTTGTTGAACACGCCAGCCGGCGCGGTTCAGTGAGGATTTGACCCATGTTCAAATATATTGGCGACATCGTTAAGGGTACCGGTACCCAGTTGCGAAGCCTGGTGATGGTCTTCGGCCATGGCTTCCGCAAGCGCGACACCCTGCAATACCCGGAAGAAGCGGTGTACCTGCCGCCGCGTTATCGCGGCCGTATCGTGCTGACCCGCGACCCCGATGGCGAAGAGCGTTGCGTAGCCTGCAACCTGTGCGCCGTGGCGTGCCCGGTGGGTTGCATCTCCCTGCAGAAAGCTGAAACCGAAGACGGTCGCTGGTACCCGGACTTCTTCCGCATCAACTTCTCGCGCTGCATTTTCTGCGGCCTCTGCGAGGAAGCTTGCCCGACCACCGCAATCCAGCTCACGCCGGATTTCGAGATGGCCGAGTTCAAACGTCAGGACCTGGTGTACGAGAAAGAAGATCTGCTGATCTCTGGTCCCGGTAAAAACCCTGATTACAACTTCTATCGTGTTGCAGGTATGGCCGTTGCCGGTAAGCCGAAAGGCGCCGCACAAAACGAAGCCGAGCCGATCAACGTGAAGAGCTTGCTGCCTTAAGGAAGAAAGATGGAATTCGCTTTCTATTTCGCGTCCGGTATTGCAGTGGTGTCCACGCTTCGCGTGATCACCAACACCAATCCTGTGCACGCCCTGCTCTACCTGATCATTTCGTTGATCGCCGTGGCCATGACCTTCTTCAGCCTCGGCGCACCGTTCGCCGGTGTGCTGGAAGTGATCGCCTACGCCGGCGCCATCATGGTGCTGTTCGTGTTTGTGGTGATGATGCTCAACCTGGGGCCGGCTTCGGTCGCCCAGGAGCGCGTCTGGCTCAAGCCCGGCATCTGGCTCGGCCCGGTTGTGCTGGCAGCCCTGCTGCTGGGTGAACTGCTGTATGTGCTGTTCGCTCACCAGAGCGGCCAGGCCATCGGCCACACCACCGTAGACGCGAAGGCCGTGGGCATCAGCCTGTTCGGCCCGTACCTGCTGGTGGTCGAACTGGCGTCGATGTTGCTGCTCGCTGCAGCCGTCACCGCCTTCCACTTGGGCCGCAACGAAGCCAAGGAGCAATGACGATGCCTGCTATCCCTTTGGAGCATGGTCTGGCGGTCGCCGGCATCCTGTTCTGCCTTGGCCTGGTCGGCCTGATGGTTCGCCGTAACATTCTGTTCGTGTTGATGAGCCTGGAAATCATGATGAACGCTGCGGCATTGGCCTTCATCGTTGCCGGTGCACGTTGGGGCCAGCCGGATGGACAAGTCATGTTCATCCTGGTGATCAGCCTGGCAGCCGCCGAGGCCAGTATTGGCCTGGCGATCCTGCTGCAACTGTATCGTCGCTTCCACACGCTTGATATCGACGCTGCCAGTGAGATGCGCGGATGAACATGATCTTTCTGACTTTCGTATTTCCCCTGATCGGTTTCCTGCTGCTGTCGTTCTCTCGCGGGCGCTGGTCGGAAAACCTCTCTGCCCTGATCGGCGTGGGTTCCATTGGCCTGTCGGCCATCGTGGCCGCCTACGTCATCTGGCAATTCAACGTGGCGCCGCCGGAAGGCGGCCACTACACCCTGGTGCTGTGGCAGTGGATGGCGGTGGAGGGCTTCAAGCCCAACTTCGCCCTCTACATCGACGGCCTGTCGATCACCATGCTCGGCGTGGTGGTGGGTGTGGGCTTCCTGATCCACCTGTTCGCGTCCTGGTACATGCGCGGTGAAGCCGGTTACTCGCGCTTCTTCTCGTACACCAACCTGTTTATCGCCAGCATGCTGTTCCTGGTACTGGGCGATAACCTGTTGTTCCTGTACTTCGGTTGGGAAGGCGTGGGCCTGTGCTCGTACCTGTTGATCGGTTTCTACTACAGCAACCGCAACAACGGTAACGCAGCGCTCAAAGCCTTCATCGTGACCCGTATCGGCGACGTGTTCATGGCCATCGGCCTGTTCATCCTGTTCCAACAGGTGGGCACGCTGAACATCCAGGAACTGCTGGTGCTGGCACCGCAGAAATTCCAGGTTGGCGACTTCTGGATCACCCTGGCGACCCTGATGCTGTTGGGCGGCGCTGTTGGTAAATCCGCGCAACTGCCGCTGCAAACCTGGCTGGCGGACGCGATGGCCGGTCCTACCCCGGTTTCCGCACTGATTCACGCGGCGACGATGGTGACCGCTGGTGTCTACCTGATCGCCCGTACCCACGGCCTGTTCACCCTGGCGCCGGACATCCTGCATCTTGTCGGTATTGTCGGTGGCGTGACCCTGGTACTGGCCGGCTTCGCTGCCCTGGTACAGACCGACATCAAGCGCATCCTCGCCTACTCGACCATGAGCCAGATCGGCTACATGTTCCTGGCCCTGGGCGTTGGCGCCTGGGACGCGGCGATCTTCCACCTGATGACCCACGCCTTCTTCAAGGCCCTGCTGTTCCTCGCCTCCGGTGCGGTGATCGTTGCCTGCCACCACGAGCAGAACATCTTCAAGATGGGCGGCCTGTGGAAGAAACTGCCACTGGCCTACGCCAGCTTCATCGTCGGTGGTGCCGCCCTGGCCGCCCTGCCGCTGGTGACCGCCGGTTTCTACTCCAAGGACGAAATCCTCTGGGAAGCCTTCGCCAGCGGTAACCAGAACCTGCTGTACGCAGGCCTGGTGGGTGCGTTCATGACCTCGTTGTACACCTTCCGCCTGATCTTCATCACCTTCCACGGTGAAGCCAAGACCGAAGCGCACGCAGGCCATGGCATCTCGCATTGGTTGCCATTGTCGGTGCTGATCGTGCTGTCGACCTTTGTCGGCGCCATGATCACCCCGCCGCTGCACGGCGTGTTGCCACAAAGCGTCGGCCATGCCGGCGGCGAAGCCCAGCACAGCCTGGAAATCGCCTCGGGCGCCATCGCCATCGCCGGTATCCTGCTGGCGGCCCTGCTGTTCCTTGGCAAGCGTCGCTTCGTGACGGCGGTGGCCAACAGTGGCATTGGCCGCTTCCTGTCGGCCTGGTGGTTCGCTGCGTGGGGCTTCGACTGGATCTACGACAAACTGTTCGTCAAGCCGTACCTTGCTATCAGCCACATTCTGCGCAAAGACCCGCTCGACCAGACCATCGGTTTGATCCCGCGTGCCGCCAAGGCCGGTCACACCGCCCTGAGCCGCAGCGAAACTGGCCAACTGCGTTGGTACGCCGCGTCCATGGCTGCCGGTGCGGTGCTGGTGATCGGCGCCATCGTTGTGGTAGCGGTCTGACTATGAATATTGCGAACCTGCGAAAGGAAACGAGCCTGTCATGATTCTGCCCTGGCTAATCCTGATCCCCTTTATCGGCGGCCTGCTCTGCTGGATGGGTGAACGCTTCGGCGCCACCCTCCCCCGCTGGATTGCGTTGCTGACCATGTCCCTGGAACTCGCACTCGGCCTCTGGCTGTGGGCCCATGGTGACTATTCATTTGCTCCGGCGCCTGGCGTCGATCCGGTCTGGGCCATCGAGTTCAAGCACGTCTGGATCCAGCGCTTCGGCATCAATGTGCACCTGGCCCTCGACGGCCTGTCGCTGTTGATGATCCTGCTGACCGGCCTGCTGGGTATCCTCTCGGTACTCTGCTCGTGGAAAGAGATCCAGCGTCACGTGGGCTTCTTCCACCTGAACCTGATGTGGATCCTGGGCGGTGTGGTTGGCGTGTTCCTCGCCCTCGACCTGTTCATGTTCTTCTTCTTCTGGGAAATGATGCTGGTGCCGATGTACTTCCTCATCGCGCTCTGGGGTCACAGTTCTTCGGACGGCAAGAAAACCCGGATCTACGCGGCGACCAAGTTCTTCATCTTCACCCAGGCTTCCGGCCTGATCATGTTGGTGGCGATCCTGGGCCTGGTACTGGTCAACTTCAACAACACGGGCGTGATTACCTTCAACTACGCCGACCTGTTGAAAACCAAGATGTCGATGACCACCGAGTACATCCTGATGCTGGGCTTCTTCATCGCGTTCGCGGTGAAGCTGCCGGTGGTGCCGTTCCACTCCTGGCTGCCGGACGCCCACGCCCAGGCGCCGACTGCCGGCTCCGTGGACCTGGCCGGTATCCTGTTGAAGACCGCGGCCTACGGCCTGCTGCGCTTTGCCCTGCCGCTGTTCCCGAATGCCTCGGCCGAGTTCGCGCCGATCGCCATGACCCTGGGTCTGATCGGGATTTTCTACGGTGCATTCCTGGCTTTTGCCCAAACCGACATCAAGCGTCTGATTGCCTTCTCGTCCGTTTCCCACATGGGCTTCGTACTGATCGGCATCTACTCCGGCAGCCAGCTGGCGCTGCAAGGCGCGGTGATCCAGATGTTGGCCCACGGTGTTTCGGCCGCTGCCCTGTTTATCCTGAGTGGCCAGCTGTACGAGCGCCTGCACACCCGTGACATGCGTGAAATGGGTGGCGTGTGGTCGCGCATTGCCTACCTGCCGGCGATCAGCCTGTTCTTCGCCGCCGCGTCCCTGGGCTTGCCGGGCACCGGTAACTTCATCGGCGAGTTCCTGATCCTCATGGGTGCCTTTGTGCAAACCCCATGGATCAGCGCCATTGCGACGTCCGGCCTGGTCTTCGGTTCGGTCTACTCGTTGATCATGATCCACCGCGCCTACTTCGGCCCGGCCAAGTCCGACACCGTCCTGCAAGGGATGGATGCTCGCGAACTGATCATGGTGCTCGGCCTTGCGGTACTGCTGATCTACATCGGCGTGTACCCGCAACCGTTCCTGGACACTTCTGCCGCGACGATGCATGGCGTGCAGCAGTGGTTCGGCACCGCCTTCTCTCAACTCGCTTCGGCCCGGTAAGAGCGCTATGGAATTCACGATCCAACACTTTATCGCGCTTGCGCCGCTGCTGATTACCAGCCTCACCATTGTTGTGGTGATGCTGGCCATCGCCTGGCGCCGCAATCACTCGCAAACGTTCCTGCTGTCCTGTGCCGGTCTGAACCTGGCGCTGCTGTCGATCATCCCGGCCCTCAAGGTCGCGCCATTGGCGGTCACGCCTCTGATGATGGTCGATGACTTCGCCCTGCTGTACATCGCGCTGATCCTGGTCGCGACCCTGGCCTGCGTCACCCTCGCCCACGCCTACATGGGCGAAGGCGGCACCGGCTACCCCGGCAACAAGGAAGAGCTGTACCTGCTGATCCTGCTGGCTGCGGCCGGCGGTATCGTACTGGTCAGCGCACAGCACCTGGCGGGCCTGTTCATCGGCCTGGAACTGCTGTCGATCCCGACCTACGGCCTGGTCGCCTACGCCTTCTTCAACAAGCGCTCCCTGGAAGCCGGCATCAAATACATGGTGTTGTCGGCGGCCGGTTCCGCGTTCCTGTTGTTCGGTATGGCCCTGCTCTACGCCGAAGCCGGCAGCCTGAGCTTCACCGGTATCGGCCACGCCCTGGCGACCACCAACATGCCTGCGCCAATCGCCCAACTGGGCCTGGCGATGATGCTGATCGGCCTGGCGTTCAAGCTGTCGCTGGTGCCGTTCCACCTGTGGACTCCGGACGTGTACGAAGGCGCCCCGGCGCCGGTGGCCGCGTTCCTGGCCACCGCGTCGAAGGTTGCCGTGTTTGCGGTGATGGTGCGTCTGTTCCAGATCTCGCCTGCTGCCAACACCGGCGTGCTGAGCACCGTGCTGACCGTGATCGCCATTGCGTCGATCCTGTTCGGTAACCTGCTGGCCCTGACCCAGAACAACCTCAAGCGTCTGCTGGGTTACTCCTCCATCGCCCACTTCGGCTACCTGCTGATCGCCCTGGTGGCGAGCAAAGGCCTGGCCGTGGAAGCCATGGGCGTGTACCTGGTCACCTACGTCATCACCAGCCTCGGCGCGTTCGGCGTGATCACGCTGATGTCCTCGCCGTTCAAAGGCCGTGACGCCGACGCCCTGTACGAATACCGCGGCCTGTTCTGGCGCCGTCCGTACCTGACCGCCGTGCTGACCGTGATGATGCTGTCCCTGGCCGGTATCCCGCTGACCGCTGGCTTTATCGGCAAGTTCTACATCGTCGCCACCGGCGTTGAAGCCCACCAGTGGTGGTTGGTCGCGTCCCTGGTACTGGGCAGCGCCATCGGCGTGTTCTACTACCTGCGCGTGATGGTCACCCTGTACCTGATCGAGCCAAACCTGCGCCGTGTGGATGCCGAGCTGCATTGGGAACAGAAGGCAGGCGGCGTCATGCTGCTGGCCATCGCCCTGCTCGCGTTCTTCCTGGGTGTGTACCCACAGCCGTTGCTCACGCTGGTGCAGCATGCGGTGCTGGGGGTTTGATCGCTTAGTTGGATGCAGTAAACAAAACGGCGCCTTCGGGCGCCGTTTTTTATGGGTAAAAAAGTGTGGGAGGAGCGATTCAACTGATTCCCGACAGTGGTTGATCAACTAGCATTTTCGGTGGCTGATATGCCGTCATCGGGAGCAAGCCCTAATCCCAG
>NZ_QUZT01000005.1 GCF_004682045.1 Pseudomonas nabeulensis | reverse complement strand
AAAGCGTCAATACCTTTAGATTGAGGCCTGCAGATTGCCCCGCAGTGCAATCAGGTCTTCCTGCAACTTGCGCAATTGCTCGAGTTGCAGACCACTGGCCCCCAAGATGCACTGCGGAATCCCCATGGCCTTGTCTTGTAAGGCACGCCCGGCCTCAGTCAATTCCACCACCACCACCCGCTCATCCTCACGGCTGCGGGTGCGGCTCAACAGACCCTCGGCCTCCAGGCGCTTGAGTAGCGGGGTGAGAGAGCCCGGATCCGTCAGCAGGCGACTGCTGATTTCACCCACGGTCAAACCGTCCTCTTCCCACAACACCATCATGGCCAGGTACTGCGGGTAGGTCAGTCCAAGGGCTTGCAGCAGCGGCTTATAGACCTTGGTCATCAGCAGTGATGTGGAGTGCAGGGCGAAACACAGCTGGTTATCCAGCATCAGGGATTCGCAGGGGGCGGGGTTCTTGCTCATGGGTTACCTCGGGAAAGCGTGTCTGGGCTGGAATCTAGCGGTCAAATGTTTAATGCGCCAGATAATTCTGTCCAGGCAGTCAGATCACACCACTCTGCAGCGCCAGATCCCAGGGTGGCACCGGGCTGAAACGGGTTTTCAGGTATTCCAGCAATAACCGGCTACGGGCGTTGGGTTGTTGCTCCAGGCGCAGCGCGTAGATGCCGGTAGTCTCCGGGCTGGGCAGGCCGTTTTCGCAAAACAGCGGCACCAACTCGCCGCGCACCAGGTATTCACTGGCCAGCCACGTCGGCAAATGGGCAATGCCCAGTCCGGCCAAGGCACCCGATAGCAGGGCTTCGGCATTGTTGGCGCTCATGCGAATACGTTGCGGGCGATAGGTGGTGCGGCGTCCATCGAGCTCAAAGCGCCAGGCGAATATCGGCGCCAGGCCGTCCCAATCCAGGCCGTCATGCTCGCCGAGTTCGCGAGGATGGGTCGGCGTCCCGCGATTTTTCAGGTAGGCAGGGCTGGCGCAGGCAATGCGTACGATGCTGGCCAACGGCGTGGCGATCAGTCGAGTGTCGACGATATGCCCGGCGCGCAGCACCAAGTCAACCTTGCCCAAGTGTGCGCCCTGCATATCCACGAAACTGTCGATCAGATGCAGATGCACATCCAGCCCTGGATACACGTTGAGAAAGTCCGCAATCACCGGTGCCAGGTGCCGGCGGCCAAACGCGGCTGGCGCGTCCACCCGAATCAGGCCTTCTGGGGCGTGGCTGAGGGAAACCGCTTCGGCCCGCGCCAGTTGCAACTCGCTGACAATGCGTCGGGCGCGCTCGGCAAAGGCCAGTCCCGCCGGGGTTGGCACCACTGCATGGGTACTGCGCTGGAACAGACGGCTACCCACCGACCTTTCCAGGCTGTCGACCCGCCGCGCGACCGCCGAGGGTGTCAGCGGATGGCGCCGCGCGGCAGCAGAAAAGCTGCCCGTCTCCAGTACATCGAGAAACAGGCCCAACTGATCGGTCAAGGTATTCGGGTTCATAACATGTGCTTGTGCGAGATTGGCATAGCCATTGTGCGTTGCTGTGCGTTTCCATGCCATAGCCGACTGCGTAGCATGCAGGGTTGGGGATTGTGGAGCGGCAAAGCGTGTTGGATTTAGTGTTGTACCTGGTCTTGGGCGTGGCCTTGGGCACGGTGGGTGGCCTGTTCGGGATTGGCGGCGGGCTGATCGCAATCCCGGTGTTGGGTGTGTTTTTCGGGCTGGACCAGCAGATCGCCCAAGGCACGGCGTTGGTGATGGTGGTGCCCAATGTGGTGCTGGCCCTGTGGCGATATCACCAGCGCAACCCGATTTACCTGCGTCATGCATTGCCGTTGGGTGTGATGGGCTTCACCTTTGCGTGGTTGGGGTCGATCTGGGCGGTGGGCCTGGATGCGGGCGCGATGCGCATCGGTTTTATTGTCTTTCTGGTCGCACTGTCGGCCTACACCTTATTGCGGATGTTCACGCGCAATGCACCACCCACCGCTGAGATGCGTTATCCCTGGCCCTGGCTCGGCGTGCTCGGTGCGGCGTCTGGTTCCGTAGGTGGATTGTTTGGTGTGGGCGGCGCGGTGATCGCCACGCCGGTGTTGACCGGCCTGTTCGGCACCACCCAGGTCGTCGCCCAGGGTTTGTCCCTGGCGCTGGCACTGCCAAGCACAGGCGTGACGCTGGTGACCTACGCCTGGCACCATGAGGTGGACTGGCTGATCGGCGTGCCCTTGGCCGTGGGTGGGCTGCTCAGCATCAGTTGGGGCGTGAAAGTCGCTCACTCGTTGCCGGAGCGCACGTTACGCAGTTTGTTCTGTGTGTTCCTGATGGTGTGTGCGGTGATGTTGACGTTTAAAGTCTGAAACCTTCAAGGATGTACTCGGCCAGGCAGTCGGTGATGGGCGAGGCCATCTGCGGGTTGCGCAGCAAATGCAGATTCATGGACGGCAAGGCGGGTAAGCCGTCTTCGCTGCCGAGTATGCGCAGGTCTTCGGTCACCAGGCTTTCCATGCAGATCATCAGCGCCAGCCCGGCACTGACTACCGCCTGGATCGCCGCGCCGTTGGTGCTGTGATACGCCAGGCGATAATCCCGGCCAACGGCTTCCAGCGCCGAGCGGGTCCACTGGGTGTAAATGCAGTCGGCGCCGGACACGGCCAATGGCAAGGTTTCGTGCGCGTCGACGCAGAAGCACGGTGCCGCTGCCCACACCATCCGTTCGGTGCGTAACAATTCCCCCATCTCATGGCCTGGTTCACGGCTGATAACGGTCAGCGCCAGGTCGCGACGCTGCATCAGCACGGTTGACGACTCACAGTGCATCTCGATCTGGATCAACGGATAAGCCTTGGAAAACGGTTTGAGAATCCCCGGCAGGAACCGCATCACATAGTCATCCGGCGTGCCAATCCGCACCAGCCCCACCATATGCGGCTCGCGCAGGGTATTGAACACTTCGCTGTGCAATTTCAGGATGCGCCGCGCATACCCCAGCAGTACCTGGCCCTCGGGTGTCAGCCGCACCTGGCGGCCATCGCGCTCGAACAGCTTGCGTTGCAGCACATCTTCTTCAAGGCGCTTCATCTGCATGCTCACCGCCGATTGAGTACGGTTGACGTGTTCCCCGGCGCGGGTGAAACCACCCTGTTCGGCGATGGCAACGAAGGTGCGAAGCACTTCTGTGTCGATGCTTGGGAAGGCTGTCATTGATCAAACTCTGAGATGTATTGCATAAGAAACATTCGTTGGATTGATCTTAAGCGCCCGCTCAAACTTGCGCCATCCCCACGGGAGGGCGAGAAGATGAAAGGTCAACGAGGTTTTGTATTGATGGCGAAGCGGCCGTTTACTGGCGTGCTGAACGCGCTGTGCCGGTGGCATGAGCGCCAGTTGCTGGCAAACCTGAGCGATGATGCCCTCAAGGATATCGGGCTCAGTCGCACGGATGTGGAGCAGGAACGTCGTCAGCAGTCATGGCAAGACCCCCTGCGAAAATGACGCGGATGCAGTAGGGTAGGTGGCGAGCCCACCTGGAGAATTCCATGCTCGCCGACCTGTCTTTTTCACTCAAGCAAGCTCGACGCATGGCGCTGGCGGCCCAAGGGTTTTCCGGGCGCCAGGCGCCGGCCCAGATAAAGGCCACCCACCTCAACCGCCTGATTAATCGACTCGGTGTGTTGCAGATCGATTCGGTCAACGCCGTGGTGCGCTCCCACTATCTGCCGCTGTTTTCCCGCTTAGGTCACTACTCCCCGTTGATCCTTGAACAGGCAGCGTGGAGCCAGGGGCGCCGCCGTTCACTGTTCGAATACTGGGGGCATGAAGCGTCGCTGCTGCCGATGGCGCTGTACCCGTTGATGTGCTGGCGCATGGAGCGGGCCAAGCAGGGGCAAGGGATCTATTCACAACTGGCGCGCTTCGGTCGTGAGCAACCGGCTGTGATTGAGCGCGTGTTGAAGACGGTCGAACAGCAGGGCGCGTTGGGCGCTGGCAGCTTGTCTACCCGCGAAGAGCGCGCCGGGCCCTGGTGGGATTGGAGCGATGAAAAACACGCGCTGGAATGGCTGTTCGCCGCAGGTTTGGTGACCGTGGCCGGTCGGCGTGGGTTTGAGCGCCTTTACGATTTGCCGGAGCGGGTGATTCCCGGCGAGTTTCTTCAGGCCCCTGTTGGCGAAGCCGAGGCCCAGCGCGGTTTGTTGCTGCACAGCGCCACTGCGTTGGGCGTGGGCACCGAAAAAGACCTGCGCGATTACTTCCGCCTGGACCCTGCCGACAGCCGCAGTCGCTTGGCTGAGCTGGTGGAGAACGGGCAACTGCTGACGTGTCAGGTCCAAGGCTGGAAGCAACCCGCGTATTGCCTGCCCGAGCCGAAAGTGCCACGCAGGGTGCCGGCCAGCGCCTTGCTGTCGCCGTTCGATTCCCTGGTGTGGGAGCGCAGCCGCACCGAGCGCCTGTTCGATTTTCGTTACCGGTTGGAGATCTACACGCCGCAGGACAAGCGGGTGTACGGCTACTACGTGCTGCCGTTTTTGCACAATGAACGGATAGCTGCCCGCGTCGACCTGCGGGCCGAACGTGCCAATGGGTGTTTGGCGGTGCATGCGGTGCACGAGGAGGAACCGGGGCTGGATGAGGAGGGGATATTGGCGTTGGCGCTGAATTTGCGGCAGATGGCGGATTGGCTGGGGTTGGAGCGGGTGCAGGTTAATTGCCAGAGGGTGAGTGCTGACCGGTTAAAAGTGGCAATGCTGGTCATGAGTGTTGGGCTTTAGGGCCCCATCGGGGGCAAGCCCCCTCCCACATTTGATAGGCGGCGCGGTCAAAATGTGGGAGGGGGCTTGCCCCCGATGGCGTCAGTACTGGCAACCCAACGCTCAGCGCTTGACCTGCTTCAACGTCTCGGCAATCAAAAACGCCAACTCCAACGACTGGTCGGCATTCATCCGCGGATCACAGTGGGTGTGATAACGGTCCGACAAGCCATCCTCGGTAATCGGCCGCGCACCACCAATGCATTCGGTGACATTCTGCCCGGTCATCTCGATATGGATCCCGCCGGCATAGCTGCCCTCGGCCTGATGCACCTGGAAGAACTCCTTCACTTCCCCAAGGATCTGCGCAAAGTCGCGGGTCTTGTAGCCGCTGCTGGCCTTGATGGTGTTGCCATGCATCGGGTCCGAACTCCACAGCACTTGTTTACCCTCGCGTTGAACCGCGCGAATCAGGCCTGGCAGATGGTCGCCAACTTTGCCGGCGCCCATGCGCGCGATCAGGTTGAGGCGGCCGGGGTCGTTGTCCGGGTTGAGGATGTCGATCAGGCGGATCAGGTCGTCGGGGTTCATGCTCGGGCCGACCTTGACGCCAATCGGGTTGTTCACCCCGCGCAGGAACTCGACGTGGGCGCCGTCCAACTGACGGGTACGATCGCCGATCCACAGCATATGGGCGGAGCAGTCGTAGTAGTCGTTGGTCAGGCTGTCACGGCGCACAAACGCTTGCTCATAGTTGAGCAGCAGCGCTTCGTGAGCAGTGAAGAAGCTGGTCTCGCGCAGTTGCGGCGAGCTGTCCATGCCACAGGCGCGCATGAACGCCAGGGTTTCATCGATGCGGTCGGCCAGTTGGCTGTACTTCTCGGCCAGGGCAGAGTTGGCGATAAAGTCCAGGTTCCACTTGTGCACTTGATGCAGGTCGGCGAAACCGCCCTGGGCAAAGGCGCGCAGCAAGTTCAGGGTGGCGGTGGACTGGTGGTAGGACTGCAACAGGCGGTCCGGGTCCGGCACGCGGCTTTTTTCGTCGAAGCCGATGCCGTTGACGATATCGCCCCGGTAGGCGGGCAGGGTGATGCCGTCGATGGTTTCATCGTTGGCCGAACGCGGCTTGGCGAACTGGCCTGCCATGCGTCCGACTTTCACCACCGGGCAACCGGCCGCGAAGGTCATCACAATGGCCATTTGCAGCAACACCTTGAAGGTGTCGCGGATTTTAGCGGCGGAGAACTCTGCAAAACTCTCGGCGCAGTCACCGCCCTGCAACAGGAAGGCGCGACCCTGGGTCACTTCGGCAAACTGGCGGCGCAACTCGCGGGCTTCCCCGGCAAACACAAGCGGCGGGTAGCTGGCCAGGCTTTGCTCCACGTGCAGCAAATGCGCGGCGTCCGGGTACTGGGGTTGTTGCTGGATCGGCAGGGCGCGCCAGCTGTCGGGGCTCCAGGGTTGGCTCATCATGAACTCGATTGGCTGATTGACGGTGGGCGTCAATGTTATCAGCAATTAGTGCGTGACCTGCTGCCGCCGGTTGGCCGACAATCGCGCCTTTGCCGCACAACAACACCCGTTAGGAGCAGTGATGACCGAGGAGCGTGTCGAGCGCCTGTTGGCCGAGGTCCATGATGACTTCGGCATGATCCGAGTGCTCGAAGTGGCCGATTACCGGTTTCTCGAATTTGGTGATGCCATCGAGCAAAGCTGCGTGTTCACCGCTGACCCAAGCTGGCTGGAATACGACTACACCCGCGCCATGTTGATCGGCGCGCTGTGCCATGCGCAACCGGAGAGTGCGCTGTTTCTTGGCCTGGGTGCCGGCACGCTGACCCAGGCGTGCCTCAAGTTCCTGCCGCTGGAGGATGTGGAGGCTATCGAGCTAAGGCCCGATGTGCCGCGTCTGGCGATTGAATACCTGGGACTGGACGATGATCCGCGCCTTTACATCCGTATCGGCGACGCCCTGCAATTGCTGGAGACGGCCGAGTCGGCCGACCTGATTTTCGTCGATCTTTACACGGATGTTGGCCCCGGCGTCGGGCACCTGGCCTGGACCTTCCTGGAAAATTGCCAGAAAAAACTCAACCCCGGTGGCTGGCTGGTGATCAACCAGTGGGCGACTGATGATGGCAAGCCATTGGGCGCCGCGTTGTTGCGTGGGTTGTACCACCGGCATTACTGGGAGCTGCCGGTGAAGGAGGGTAATGTGATTTTGTTGGTGCCCTCGGAACTGGACCAGGGGTTGGATCTCGAGGGGCTTTCGGCCCGTGCCGAGGCGTTGGCACCGCGGTTGGGGTATTCGTTGCAGGCGTTGATCAAGGCGATTCGGCCGGCGACCTGAGTAGCCTGGTCTGACGCTATCGGGGGCAAGCCCCCTCCCACATTTGGACTGCATTCTCCTGTTCAAATGCATTCCCCTGTGGAAGGGGGCTTGCCCCCGATAGCGGCCTCAAGACAATCAAATACCCTTGAACACCCCCGGCCGCTTCTCCACCATCGCCCGCACCCCTTCCTTGGCATCCTCGCTGCTCAGCAGTTGATCCACCACCGGCGCCAACGCCGCAGCCGCCACGGTTTCGCCTTCCATCCGCGCCAGCCGTGCCGACATCAACGTGGCTTGCACCCCCAGTGGCGCCTGGCGCGCAATCCGGTTGGCCAGCTCGACAGCGCGGGGCAGCAGGTCTTCACTGGCCATCACTTCCTGCACCAGCCCCAGTCGTAGCGCCTCATGGGCATCGAACTCATCGCCGGTCAGTAACCAACGCATCGCATTGCCCCAGCCGGCAATCTGATGAAAACGCAATGTCGCACCGCCAAACGGAAAGATCCCACGCTGCACTTCCATTTGAGCAAAGCGTGTGTTGCTTGCGCAGAGGTTGATGTCCGCCGCCAGCATCAACTCGATACCAATCGTCAGGCAGTAACCCTGCGCCGCAACAATCACCGGTTTGCTCACGCGCGGGCCAGCAAATACGCCCCATGGATCACATCCGCCCAAAGGCGGTTGCCAGCCACTCGCCATCACTGCGCTGACATTCGCCAGGTCCAGCCCGGCGGTAAAGTGGTCGCCATGGGCAAACACCACGGCGACCCGCGCTTCGGTATTTCGATCAAATTCGCCATAAGCCAGGCTCAGCTCATTGAGCAAATCCAGGTCAAACGCGTTGCGCTTGGCCACCCGATCCAAGCCCAGCAGCAAGACATGGCCCTGTAATTCACGGCTGACGCGACTGCTGCTGGCTTGATTCATCGGGTGTGCCCTCGGGCGCGGGGAAGAGTTTCGGACCAAAGGTCTCAACGACCAGGTGAACCGTTTAAGCGTTATGACCAACAGGGCCGGGCCTTTGAAAAATAGACCTTACTGCAACGCTCTGCAAAGACTGTGACGCAGCGCGGTTTATCAGTGCTTCGCGATAAAAAAAGCTCCCTTTTTCAGCTATTTCCGGTATAGTGCGCGCCGGCCTTTAACCGGGCCGCGTTTAGGTAGTGCAATTCCCCGAAGTCAGCTTCGGCTGCAAGTCCGCACAGCGGACTCTCCCTTGACGAATTCTTTTTCATTCATTCGTTTTCGCAAATCCCCGCCGACAAAGCAGCCAGGGCGACTCTTGAGTCTCAACACGGCATGCGCAGCTTTGGAGCATGGGTCTTTGCGGATGCACTTAGAGGCAGACCCATGACCCAGGAAACCGGCGGCTTCGCCGCTTTTAATCTTAATCCGAACATTCTTGAAGCCGTCAAAGCGACTGGCTACGAAGAACCTTCGGCGATTCAGCAGCAATCGATCCCGATCATCATGGCCGGTAAGGACATGATTGGCCAGGCGCAAACCGGTACCGGCAAAACTGCCGCGTTCGCTTTGCCTATCCTGCAGTGCATCGATCCTGCCAAGCGCGAACCGCAAGCCCTGATCCTGGCGCCAACCCGTGAGTTGGCGCTGCAAGTAGCAACCGCTTTCGAAACCTACGCCAAGCTGATGCCGAGCGTTAACGTTGTGGCCGTTTACGGCGGCGCGCCTATGGGCCCACAACTGAAAGCAATCCGTAATGGCGCACAAATTGTCGTCGCTACGCCGGGCCGCCTGTGCGACCACTTGCGTCGTGACGAAAAAGTGCTGGCAACCGTGAACCACCTGGTTCTCGACGAAGCTGACGAAATGTTGAAGCTGGGCTTCATGGATGACCTGGAAGTCATCTTCAAGGCGCTGCCACCGACCCGTCAGACCGTACTGTTCTCGGCTACCCTGCCGCAGTCGATTCGCGCCATTGCCGAGCGTCACCTGCGTGACCCAGAGCACGTGAAGATCCAGACCAAGACTCAGACCGTTACCGCGATCGAACAGGCTCACCTGTTGGTTCACGCTGACCAGAAGACCTCGGCTGTATTGAGCCTGCTGGAAGTCGAAGACTTCGACGCCCTGATCATGTTCGTGCGCACCAAGCAAGCGACCCTGGACCTGGCCAGTGCCCTGGAAGCCAAAGGCTACAAAGCCGCTGCGCTGAACGGTGACATCGCCCAGAACCAACGTGAGCGCGTGATCGACTCCCTCAAGGATGGCCGTCTGGACATCGTTGTAGCGACCGACGTTGCCGCGCGTGGTCTCGACGTTCCACGTATCACCCACGTGTTCAACGTTGACATGCCGTACGACCCAGAGTCCTACGTTCACCGTATCGGCCGTACCGGCCGTGCGGGCCGCGAAGGTCGTGCACTGCTGCTGGTGACTCCACGTGAGCGCCGCATGCTGCAAGTGATCGAGCGTGTCACCGGTCAGAAAGTTGCCGAAGTCCGCCTGCCGGACGCCCAGGCTGTCCTGGATGCGCGCATCAAGAAACTGACCAACAGCCTGGCGCCACTGGTGGCTGACGCTGAATCGACCCATGGCGACCTGCTGGACCGCCTGACCGCCGATATCGGTTGCACCCCGCGTGCCCTGGCCGCAGCCCTGCTGCGTAAAGCTACCAACGGTCAGGCCCTGACCCTGGCAGCCATCGAGAAAGAACGTCCACTGGTTCCGAACAGCGCACCACGCGGTGATCGTCCAGAGCGTTCCGGCGACCGTCCAGACCGTGGTGATCGTGAGCGTCGCGCTCCGGTTCCTTTGGCTGAAGGTCGTGCTCGTTGCCGTACCGCGCTGGGCGCGCGTGACGGTATCGCGGCCAAAAACCTGCTGGGCGCTATCCTCAACGAGGGTGGCCTGGCGCGTGAAGCCATCGGTCGCATCCAGGTTCGTGACAGCTTCTCCCTGGTGGAGCTGCCGGAAGATGGCCTGGAAAAGCTGCTGGCCAAGCTGAAAGACACTCGCGTTGCCGGTAAGCAGTTGAAGCTGCGTCGCTACCGCGAAGATTGATCGGCCCTTGGGCTGATTGATCGCACATAAAAAATCCCCGACTGGTTCGGGGATTTTTTTTGCCTGTCTTTTAGGATTCCACTCAATCAGTGTGGGAGGGGGCTTGCCCCCGATAGCGGTGGATCAGTCACAGATGATGTTAACTGACACTCCGTCATCGGGGGCAAGCCCCCTCCCACATTTGGACCGCAGTCAGCCGAAGCGGTAGATGTCCATGCCGAGCGCGCCCATTGTGAACCCCTGATGTGCCACGCTGAACTCACCGCCGGCGCCCCGTGCAAAGTACAGCGGCAGTAGATGCTCATCACTGGGATGGCTGCGGACCGCATGAGGCGCTTGGCGGCGGTAGTCATGCAGCGCGCTTTCATCATTCGCTGCCAGCCTATCCACCACCCAATCCCGAAAATCCCGTGCCCACGGCTCGATACTTTCAGGTCCTGCGTGCCAATCCAGCTCACCCAGGTTGTGAGTGATGCTGCCAGAACCGATCAGCAATACGCCTTGCTCACGCAAACCGGCCAGTGCATGCCCGACCCGGGTCTGCAGGGCAGGGCCCATGCGGCTGGGCAGCGACACCTGCACCACCGGGATATTCGCTTCTGGGTACATCAGCGACAGTGGCACCCAAGTGCCATGGTCGAAGGGGCGACGTTCGTCGACGCGGGCATTGAGGCCATCGGCGTGCAGCATTTCGACAATCTCGGCGGCCAACTGCGGATCGCCGGGCGCCGGGTATTGCACGGCAAACAGTTCGCGGGGAAAACCGCCGAAGTCGTGCCAGGTTTCCGGCGCGGTGCCGCCGCTGACCAGCAGTTCATGGCTTTCCCAGTGCGCCGATACCACCACAATCGCCTTCGGACGTGGCATTTCGGCGGCCAATCGCTGGAGGGCCGGGCCGCTGGCGCCAGGTTGCAGGGCGAGCATGGGCGAACCGTGGGAGATAAACAGGCTAGGGAACATAATAGGGGTCCTGAGCGTTAACATGAGCCCATCTTCAATCAGATCATTGATCTAAATCTAATATAAGTTTTAGCGCGATTTGATCGAATTTTACGGAGGATCTATGGAGCCTGAATTTTGGCAGGACCGCTGGGCGCGCAATCAGATCGGTTTTCACTTGCCTGACGTCAACCCTTACGTACAACGGCATTGGCCGCAGTTGCGGTTGGCCGAGGGCGCCAAGGTCTTGGTGCCGTTGTGTGGCAAGAGCCTGGACCTGATGTGGCTGGCCAGTCAGGGGCATCGGGTGATGGGCGTGGAGCTGTCGGAGCAGGCCGTCGAGTCGTTCTTCAGTGAGCAGAACCTGACACCGCGTATCCGTCAGCAAGGTGTGTTCAAGGTCTACCAAGCGGATTCGATCGAGATCTGGTGCGGTGATTTCTTAGCCTTGGACGCACAAGCACTCGCCGATTGCACGGCGCTCTATGACCGTGCTGCCTTGATCGCGTTGCCGCCATTGATGCGGGCGCAGTACACCGAGCACCTGAATACATTCCTTCGGCCCGGCTGCCAGGGGCTGTTGATCACCCTCGACTACGACCAGACACAAAAGGCCGGTCCGCCGTTTGCGGTCGCGGATGCCGAGGTCAGGGTGTTGATGGGGGAGTGTTGGTCTTTGGCCGTGTTGGAGACGCAAGACATCCTGGGCGACAGCTGGAAATTTGTGCAGGACGGCGTTACGCGGCTGGAGGAGCGGGTCTACCAATTGGCACATGTGTGACGGGCATAAAAAAGGGGCGATCAGATCGCCCCTTTTTTGTGTTTATCGCTATCAGCCCCGACGACGCAGTGCGTCAATCCGCTCTTCCAGCGGCGGGTGGCTCATGAACATGCGCGCCAGGCCCTGCTTGATACCGCCGTTGATACCGAAGGCGGTCAGGCTGTCCGGCATATGCACCGGCAGGCCTTGTTCCGAGCGCAAGCGTTGCAGCGCACCGATCATCGCGTTGGTGCCCGCCAGGCGCGCACCGGCTTCGTCTGCACGGAACTCACGTTTACGCGAGAACCACATCACGATCGCGCTGGCCAGGAAGCCAAGGATCACTTCGGCAAAGATCGTTGCCACGAAGTAGGCAATGCCGCGGCCTTCTTCGTTCTTGAAGATCACCTTGTCGACAAAGTTACCGATGATCCGGGCGAAGAACATCACGAAGGTGTTCACCACGCCCTGCACCAGCGCCAGGGTGACCATGTCGCCGTTGGCTACGTGGCCGATTTCGTGTGCCAGCACCGCCTTGACTTCATCTGGCGAAAAACGCTCCAGAAGCCCTTGGCTGACGGCAACGAGCGCGTCGTTCTTGTTCCAGCCCGTGGCGAAGGCGTTGGCCTCGTAGGCAGGGAAAATCCCCACCTCGGGCATTTTGATGCCTGCTTCTCGAGACAACTGCTCCACGGTTTGCATCAGCCATTGTTCATGGCGGGTGCGTGGTTGGGTGATGATCTGGGTGCTGGTGCTCATCTTCGCCATCCACTTGGAGATGAACAGCGAGAACAGCGAGCCGGCAAAACCAAAGACCGCACAGAAAATCAGCAGCTGATTGAGGTTGAGATCAACCCCGTTGGCCGCCATGAACCCGTTGAAGCCAAAGAGGCTCAGGGTGATGCTGGCAATCAGCACGACCGCCAGGTTAGTGGCCAAGAACAGCAGGATGCGCATCATGGTTGTAGAGTTCTCCTCATGCTTAATATGTCGCGTACTGCGGGGTATATAAGGTGCCGCATGGGGTGATTCAACCGGGCGACTATTTCAAACTGTGTCCTACAGCATGAATGTAGAGCCTTGAAGGGCTTTTCCGACACGCCAAAGGCGGCTTGATCGGCATGCGACTGCCTTGCGGCCCTGTAATTATAGGGGGAACGTGACCAAGCGTACGTCGGTAACGCGAAAGGGGCAGGGTAGGCCAGAGAAGTGTTGCCAGATACTCGCTGTACGACCGATTGTCGGTCGTACAGCGATACATCCGTTACTGGCGATAGGACTTGAGGAAGTTGCCGATGCGACCAATGGCCATGTCCAGGTCATCCACGCGCGGCAATGTCACCACGCGGAAGTGATCCGGCCACGGCCAGTTGAACGCGGTGCCCTGGACCACCAGCAGTTTTTCCGACAACAGCAAGTCGAGCACGAACTTCTCGTCGTTGAGGATCGGGCAAACTTTCGGGTCGATGCGCGGGAAGGCGTAGAGCGCGCCCATAGGCTTCACGCAGCTGACACCCGGAATCGCGTTGAGCAACTCCCACGTACGGTTGCGTTGCTCCAGCAGGCGGCCCTGGGGCAATACCAGGTCGTTGATGCTCTGGTAGCCGCCGAGGGCGGTCTGGATCGCGTGTTGGCTCGGCACGTTGGCACACAGGCGCATGTTGGCCAGCATGTCGATGCCTTCGATGTAGCTCTGGGCGTTGTGCTTGGGACCGGAAATGGCAATCCAGCCAGAGCGGAAACCCGCCACGCGGTAGGACTTGGACAGGCCGTTGAAGGTCAGGCACAGCAAGTCCGGCGCCAGGGAGGCGGTGCACACGTGCACGGCGTCATCGTAGAGGATCTTGTCGTAGATCTCGTCGGAGAACACCACCAGGTTGTGCTGGCGCGCCAGTTCAAGCATGCCCAGCAGCACTTCCTTGGAATACACCGCGCCGGTAGGGTTGTTCGGGTTGATGATCACCAGGGCCTTGGTGTTCGGAGTGATCTTGGCCTTGATGTCGGCCAGGTCCGGGAACCAGTCGGCGCCTTCGTCACACAGGTAGTGCACCGGGTGGCCACCGGCGAGGGTCACGGCCGCGGTCCACAACGGGTAGTCCGGCGCAGGCACCAGCACTTCGTCACCGTTGTTGAGCAGGGCCTGCATGGACATCACGATCAACTCGGACACGCCATTGCCCAGGTAGATGTCTTCGATGCCGACGCCTTCTACCTGCTTTTGCTGGTAGTACTGCATGACGGCTTTGCGCGCGCTGAACAAGCCCTTGGAGTCGCTGTAGCCTTGGGCGGTGGGCAGGTTGCGGATCACGTCCTGGAGTATCTCGTCCGGCGCTTCGAAACCAAAAGGCGCCGGGTTGCCAATGTTCAGCTTGAGGATGCGGTGGCCTTCCTCTTCCAGGCGTTTGGCGTGCTTGAGCACTGGGCCGCGAATGTCGTAGCAGACGTTGGCGAGCTTGTTCGATTTGCTGACCTGCATGGCGGTGTGATCCTGAAAATGAACGATCCAGACGGTAGGGGCACTATCGTACTGTGAAATAAATACGTTTGAATGCCGATAGCGCGGGTGCCAGACTGGCGTTTTGAAGAGGCGCAATCATACGTGCCACCTGATCTACGGAAAAGATACAGATCAGGGTTTTTCAGTTGCCGAGGTGTACCGATGGAAAAGTTGCAGAAATCCCTTCAGGAATGGCAGGACATGCTCGACCCGGCGCAGTACCAGGTGTGCCGCCTCAAAGGCACCGAGCGCCCGTTTTCCGGCAAGTACAACGCCACCACTGCCGATGGCGTCTACCATTGCATTTGCTGCAACGAGCCGTTGTTCGACTCCAAGACCAAATTCGATGCTGGCTGCGGCTGGCCCAGCTTCTACGAGCCGATTGCCGAGCGCGCGATGATCGAGATCCGTGACGTCAGCCACGGCATGATCCGCACCGAAGTCACCTGCGCCAAGTGCGATGCGCACCTGGGGCATGTGTTTCCGGACGGCCCACCGCCGACGGGGTTGCGGTATTGCATCAACTCGGTCTGCCTGGACTTCGTGCCTCGATAAATACCTGCGGGAGCGAACAAGCTCGCTCCCGCAGTGATTAGAGATGATGCCAAGTCATCATTCTGATCAATTAAATTGTGCGCCATTTAATGGGGCGCTATGTTTTCCTTTCATCGTCCCTTCGAGACATTGCCATGAGTGAAAACCTGCTGAGCATCCCTTGCACCACCATCAAGGGTGAGCAAAAGACCTTGGCCGATTTCGACGGCAAGGCCATTTTGGTGGTCAACACGGCCAGCAAATGCGGTTTCACCCCGCAATACAAGGGCCTGGAGCAGCTATGGCAGCAGTACAAGGACCAGGGGCTGGTGGTGCTGGGCTTCCCCTGCAACCAATTTGGCAAGCAAGAGCCCGGCAATGAGGGCGCGATTTCCGAGTTCTGCGAGCTGAACTTTGGTGTCAGTTTCCCGCTGTTCAAGAAGATCGATGTCAACGGCAGCGATGCCCACCCCTTGTTCGTGCAGTTGAAAAAGCAGGCGCCGGGCTTGCTGGGTTCCAAAGGCATCAAGTGGAATTTCACCAAGTTTCTGATTGGCCGCGACGGTCAGGTGGTCAAGCGTTTTGCCCCGACTACCAAGCCCCAGGACCTCACCCGAGAGATCGAAACCCTGCTCAAATGAGCGTGCCCCGGGCCTCGGGGCATCCATGTAGCCAGATCAAAGACGGGTCGTCGTCGGCACCCACACGTCCAGCAGGCCCTTTAGTTCTTCGCGTCGGAATGGCTTGGCCAGGTAATCATTCATGCCTGCCGCCCGACAACGCTCACGTTCTTCCGACAGGGCGTTGGCGGTCAAGGCCACGATCGGCAGGTCCGGCCAGCGCCCGCTGCGACGAATCTGCCGGCTGGCCTCGTAGCCATCCATCACCGGCATGTTGCAGTCCATCAACACCAGGTCGAAGGGTTGTTCCTCCAGGAACTTAAGCGCCTCGCCGCCGTGCGCCGCCACGATCACCTCACACCCCAGTTTGCTCAGCATGCCCTTGGCCACCAGTTGGTTGACCGGGTTGTCCTCCACCAGCAGGATGCGCGCCCGATGGGCCAGGGGTGCGGCTTCCATTTGGATGGGGTCGAGGATCAGTTGCGTATCGCTGCGTAAATTGCGTTGCAGGATCTGGTACAGCGCGTTGCGGCTCAAGGGACGCGCCTGTTGCTGCAATGGCATCAGGGCTGCCACCTCTTCACTGGGCATGAAATTGCCATAGGCGGTGACCAGCAGAATCGGCGCAGTAAGGGTGGGCCTTAGACGGAACAGGCATTGCGGGCAGTCGGTGATCAATAAGTCCGGAGTTTGCCCGCCGATGTCTTCGTCACGCGAGTAACAACGCGGTGTCAGCCCCCAGTGGGGCAGCAGGGTGGTGAGCAGTTCTGTCAGGCCACTGTCGGCGTTGGTGATGGCGATCACTTCGCCTTTGAGCGGTGCCAGCCGCACAGCTGGCAAATGGGTCGGCAGCGGCAGTTCGGCACAGAACTGGCTGCCAAAGCCCACTTCTGAACTGATGCTCAAGCGGCCCTTCATGGCCTCGCACAGGTTGTGGGTCAGTGCCAGGCCCAGTCCCGTGCCACCGAACTGGCGAGTGATACCGGCACCGGCTTGGGTGAACGGTTGGAAAATCTTCACCTGGGCTTCCTGCGCGATGCCAATGCCGGTGTCACACACTTCAATGCGCACCCGACCCTCGGTGCTACTGAGGCGCACATCCACCCGACCAAAACGGGTGAACTTCAAGGCGTTGGACAACAGGTTGCTGACGATTTGCCGCACACGGGTCGGGTCGCCCAGTACCTGAGCGGGAAACTGCGGGTCGATCAGGCAGGTCAGCTCGACGTCCGGCGCGGCGTTCTGCGATAGCAGGTTGGCCGTGTCTTCCACTTGTGCCCCCAAATCGAATGGGATGCGCTCCAGTTCCAACTGGCCGGCGTCGAACTTGGACAGGTCGAGGATATCGTTGAGCAATTCCACCAGCACCTTGCCCGAATCATGAGCGATGGAGAGTTGCTGGCGTTGTTCGGCGTTCAGCGGGCTGTCCAGTGACAAGGCAATCATGCCCAACAGCCCGTTGAGCGGAGTGCGGATTTCATGGCTCATGTTGGCCAGGAACGCTGCCCGCGCCTGGGCCATGCTCAGTGCATTCATTTTCGCTGCTTCCAGCTCGTCATTGGACTGGCTCAGGCGCTGGTTGCTGGTTTTTAGTTCAAGCGTGCGGGCGGAAACGATGTTTTCCAGTTGGCCCAGGTACTCGGTCAGCCGATCCTCGGCGTGACGGCGCTGCTGGATTTCGGTCTCCATGTTTTCAAACTGCTGGTTGGCGACGCTGACCAGCACGCCGATTTCGTCATGTTCGTGCCCTGGCGGGCAGTCCAGGCGCGCCTGTTTGCGGTTGCTCAGTTCACGAATAATGCGCACCAGCGGTTGGGTCAGCATGACGTAGAACAGCGCCAGCAAGATGCCGGTCAGTAGCAGGCTGCGGGCAAAGCCATTGAGCAGGGTGATCTCGGCACGGTGCAAAAAACGGCTGCCAAAGGCGTAGGTGTCGACGTCAAGGCGCAACACGCCGAGGGAATCGTTGGGCATATGGCTCAGGAACAGGCGATCTTCAAACTCACGATTGGCCCCAAACAGGAAGTCGCTGATGGGGCGGTAGGTGCTTTCCTTGCGTGGTCGGTCGACATCGGCCAGCACCACGCCATTGTTGTCGATCAACCGCGCGTGAATGATGGCGGGAGAGCGCAACAGGCCCAGGGTCAGTTCCTGGGCCAGTTCGGCGTCGATGTTGTAGGCGATGCGTGACGCGGGGTTATGGCTGATTTCCAGCAGCGACGTAATTTCACGGTTGATGGATGCGTCTTCGCTGGCATAATCAATGCCGATTTGGATCAGGCTGAGCAAGGTTCCCAAGACGAAACCGACCAGCACAGTCAATCTGGCTTGTTTATAAGACAAGCGGTGGGCGAACTTGATATCCATCGAGTGTTGAGCCACTTCACGTTTCCCTTCGCCCGGCAAGCATAGCTGAACATCCACAGGCTCTGGCCTGCCCGGCATGAATCGTTTTTTTACGCAACCTGGTGCGGTCTGCCGCAGGGTTGCCAATACGCCATCTTTTGCAAGAACTTGCCAGAGGAATCATCGTGGATAGTCGATTGAATGCCTTTCTCGAGCGCGCCGACGCCGTGCTCGCCCGCCTGGAGCCCTTGTTGCCCGCGCTGCGCCCAGCCATCGACTGGAACCAGTGCCTGGCCGCCCGCTGGCAGCGAGAAGGCCGCAGTGGTTTCCTGTTGCCGCTGGACGTGAGCCTGGACATGCGCCTGTCCGACCTGATCGGCGTGGACAAGCAACGCGAGCAACTGGCTCGCAACACCCAACAATTTCTCGATGGCTTGCCCGCCAACCACGCGCTGCTGTGGGGATCGCGCGGCACCGGCAAATCGTCCATGGTACGTGCCTTACTGGCCCAGCACGCCAAGGCGGGTTTGCGCTTGATCGAGATCGAACGTGACCACCTGGCCGACCTGCCGCGCGTGGTCGAGCAACTGCTCAAGCTGCCCCAGCGTTTCATCCTGTTCTGCGATGACCTTTCGTTCGAAGCGGGCGAGGGCGACTACCGCGTGCTCAAGAGCGTATTGGACGGCTCCCTGGAGCAGGCGCCGGAAAACGTCTTGTTGTATGCCACTTCCAACCGCCGCCACCTGGTGCCGGAAAACCAGAGCGACAACGAAAAATGGAAGCGCGTCGACGGTGAACTGCACCCCAGCGAAGCGGTGGAAGACAAGATTGCCTTGTCCGACCGTTTTGGCCTGTGGCTGTCGTTCTACCCGTTCAGCCAGGAACACTTTCTGGATGTGGTCGAACACTGGATCGGCGAACTGGCCAGCAAGGCCGGTTTGCAGTGGCAACGTGATGAAGCCCTGGACATTCTCGCCGTGCGCTGGGCGACCGGGCGTGGCAACCGCAACGGCCGTTGCGCGTATCAATTCGCCCGTTATTGGGTGGGCCTTAAATTGCTGGAGCGTCAACCATGATTGATCTACAACAGGCCGGCACTGGCCTTGATGGCTACGCCATGCTGTGTGCGCAGCTGGAATCGCTGCTGGCCGATGAGCGGGATTTCATCGCCAACAGCGCTCAGTTCTCTGCGTTTTTGTTTAACCAGTTGGACGATTTGAACTGGGCCGGTTTCTACCTCAATCGCAATGAAGAGTTGGTGCTGGGGCCGTTTCAAGGCCAGATTGCCTGTGTGCGGATTCCCTTCGGCCGCGGGGTATGCGGCGCGGCGGCGGCGTCGCGGCAAACCCAGCGGGTCGAGGATGTGCACGCGTTTCCTGGGCATATCGCCTGTGACAGCGCGTCGAACAGCGAATTGGTGGTGCCGCTGGTCAAGGACGGCAAACTGGTTGGTGTTCTTGACCTCGACAGCCCACGGCTGGCCCGCTTTACCGAGCAGGACCAAGTGGGCATTGAGCAGTTGGCAGCGATCTTCCTGCGTTTGACCGACTGCTGACTGTCTGTAGTGAGCGGGCTCGCCCCGCGCTGGGGGGCGAAGCCGCCCCAAATCCATTCAGCTCGGTCTACCTGAAACACCGAAGTGCCTGGGTTTAGGGCGGCTTCGCCCCCCAGCGCGGGGCGAGCCCGCTCACTACACGTGCCCATTCAGATCGTGCAGTTGGGCTTGTAGTGTCCTCTCCAGTTCAAGCATGAGTTTTTCCAGGGATTTGACGCCCGCTTCGATCACCGCTTGCTCATCGCCCTGAGCGCAGGCCTGTTCGATGGTTTCGCACTGTGCAGCCAACGAGACAGCCTGAACGATGCGGGCGGCGCCTTTGATCTTGTGTGCCTGCTCGATGATCTCCTGTAGGGGCGCTTCTGCCGCCATCAAGGCGAGTAGGTCCTGGCGATCATGACGGCTACTGTTCAATAACTCCTCCAGCAACCGGCGACTCATTTGCGGATCGCCCCCGGTCAGTGCTTCGAAATTGCCCAGGTCCAGGCTCACTTTTGCCGGTGCAGGGGCAATTTGTGCCAGTTGTCGTTCCAGCGCGGTGAGGCTGATGGGTTTGAACAGGCAATCGTTCATGCCCGCTTGTGCGCAGCGGTGTTTTTCTTCGGGTTGGGCGTTGGCGGTAAACCCCAGTACCACACACGGCGTCAGTTGTTCGCGCTGCTCGTATTCGCGGATCGAGCGGCTCAGTTCGTAGCCGTTCATGATGGGCATGTTGCAATCGGCGATCACCAGGTCGAAATGCTCCTTGCGCCATGCCTGGAAGCCGGCAGCGCCGTGCTGGGCAGCGGTGAACTGATGGCCCAGGTAGCCCAGTTGCTGGCACATCAGCAAGCGGTTCGCCGGATGGTCGTCTACCACCAGGACATTCAGCACGGGTGTGGTAATCGAAAGCTCGGCCTTGGCCTCGTCTGTCGCCTGCTTGGGATGCAGGCGATTCATTTTCAGGCTGACCTGTACCTGGGTGCCAACCATGGGCACGCTGCTCAGGTTCAGTTGACCGCCCATCATGGCGCACAGGCTGCGACAGATCACCAGCCCCAAACCTGCGCCGCTCCTGGCCAATTGCCCGGAGTTGTCCGCTTGGGCAAAAGGTTCGAACAGACGGAGCTGATCATCCCGGCTGATGCCGATGCCGGTGTCTTCCACCGTCAGCTTCATCTCGACTTGTTGCGTCAGCTCGCCCGGCACTACCTCGACCATGATTTTCACCTGGCCGCGTTCAGTGAATTTGATTGCATTGCTGATCAAGTTGGACAGCACCTGCTTGAAGCGCAGCGGGTCGATCAGCACTTGCGTGTCGTCCAGTTCAGGCTTGAACTCCAGCAGCAGGCTGAGGGTTTTCTGGCGCGCCAGCCCGTCGAATACGCGTACCACCGACTCGATCACTTCCCGCAGATTGACCCGCTCCGGCGCCAGACTCAGGCGGCCGGACTCGATGCGCGCTATATCGAGGATATCGCCGATCAGCTCCAGCAGATCCTTCGCCGAGTTGTACGCCACCTCAATGGCCGGGCGGTCGAGATGGCCCTGGTCGGCGCGCTTGAGGGTCAGCTCCAACATACCGATGACCGCAATCATAGACGTAGATTGTAGAACCGCTACAATCCACGTATTTAGGGGGTTTGGGACGTTATGACAGAGCAAAAACCACTGCCTAGGGCGTTCTCTGATGTGTTCAGAAACGACGAAACGATAAACGTGTATAGCTACATCAGATTTTCCTCCAAAGCCCAGTCTTTGGGGTTTGGGGAGGTTCGACAACTCGAACAAATCAACCGATTTTTCGAGCAATACCCCATTGCTCGACTTATCGAGCGTTACGAAGATTTGGGCGTTTCAGCGTTCAAAGGCAAAAACCTTAAAACTGGTCAATTAGCTAAATTCGTTGAACGAATTAAGTCAAAAGATATTTTGCCAAACGCTCTACTTTTAGTTGAGAGTTTTGACAGAGTGTCGAGAATGGGCGGTTATGACGCTCTTGAACTAATTATTTCGATTATTCAATCAGATTGTGCAATTTATACGCTATTTGACAATCGACTTTATTCAAAGCGAAAAAAAGATAGTAGTGTCGATATTAGTCTTATTCAAAATATTCTTGAACGTGCGAATGATGAAAGTAGAGCCAAATCAGAACGAATATCAGACGCGAAAAAAAGGAACAGAGAAAAGGGCGAAAATGGCGGAATTATCACTAAACAATGTCCATTTTGGATCTCGTTTGTAGGTGATAAATTCGTTCTTAATGAACATTCAAACGCTGTAAAACGAATGACAGAACTTTGCTATGATTATGGCTTTCAATCAATTGCACAGCAATTGAACAAAGAAAATCACGCAAGAAAATACACTAGCAGCACAGTTAGTAAAGTGCTACACAAACACGCAATTTATGGTTCTTTTCTTGCTTTAAAACTTGATGAGAGTGGCATTAGAAACGTCTTTAATAAAGAGATAAAAAACTATTATCCGGCTCTAATTAGCGAAGCGGAATTTTATAGGATTAGTTCGAAACTTCAAGAGAGATTAGACCCAAAATTTTCAGGACGAAAAGCAGAAGAATTTCGAAATATTTTTC
Source organism: Pseudomonas nabeulensis (assembly GCF_004682045.1). Taxonomy (GTDB): domain Bacteria; phylum Pseudomonadota; class Gammaproteobacteria; order Pseudomonadales; family Pseudomonadaceae; genus Aquipseudomonas; species Aquipseudomonas nabeulensis. Next base: position 144,533 of record NZ_QUZT01000005.1, on the reverse strand, counting down.
GAGGCGTTGCGTATTGCAAATGCGGTTCAACCCTTCGCTTTCACAAGCAAAAAAACCATTATGTTGATTTAGTTTGTCAAGCATCGACTGTCGATAATTGTGAATTTGCAAAAGAGAAAAAAGGAACAAGATACAGATATGCATTGATTGAAATGCTTTTTATGATGTATCACAATCAAATCCCTTTTGAGCAAATTATCGTAAAATCTGACGATATTAAGCAGCTTGAAAAAGACCAAAAAGAAAATGATGGGCTGGTTATTGCGAAAGAAAAAGCGCTCGCCAATAACTTTTCAATTCTTGAAAAGTCATCTGAAAATGCGCAAAAATACATTTTGCAGAGAATTGACGAAGTAAGTTTAGAATTAGATGAGTTGAAAAAAATTCAAAACGAACTGGCGATTAAAATCAATAATCTTCACATTGCGAGTAAAACATCTGTATCTGCATTTGATGTAAGTAAGTTGTTAATCACAGAAAAAGGTCGTATAAAACTAAATAATTTCCTACATTCTCAAAAAATCAAACTAGTCATTACACCAGAGAGAAAAAAGTATTTCTCTCTCGAAATCTTTCTCGATGAGAAATTGATTGATACAGTAGATGTTGAAAATAACGAAATTTCTACACGACAAAAATCGCATTTGCAGTTCTGAAATGGATTAGCCCTTTTAGTTGGGCGATTAAAATCGCCTAACTAAAAGCACTTCTGCTAAATCTTTATTTTAGTGCTTGTTGAGAATTCATTCTTGTTCACATCAAAGCCGTTTTTTTGTAGATTTTCAACTTCGCTACTAATCATATCATTAACTAATCTTACATCATCATTGTCTGATTTATCACTATCAATAATTCGATTTGCTTTTTCTTCAACGTCTTTTCTTGAAGCAAGTTTATCAAGATAAGAGTCAGTTTTTACACTCTCAACCCATTTTTTCAAACTGCTTTTCAGATCAATAAAGGCTTTGAGCAAAAAACCAAACTTAGCTTTTTTTAAAGTCAAATCCGCTTTTTCTTGCTTAATTTCATACTCTCGATTTGCTAATTCTAATTCACGTTGAGCCAATTCAGTCTCTCTAATTTTTCGTTCTTGCTCTGCTAAAATTCCTGCTTTTGAAACTTCATAAGCTTCGACAATAATTTTAGAAGCATTATCAACATCTTCAATAATTTTATCCGAAAAATGTTTATGAGCACGTTTGCGTGCACCAACATTTGTTCTTTTCGGATTATGATGGGTGTGGTCAATGTTGCAATTTTTCAAAACTGATAAGTTAAATTCTTGTTTCAGTTTTGCCAAAATATTTTTTCTGTCTAAATCTGCTAATCGCTCTTTTTCAAAAATTCTTGGAATTACGATATTGACGTGAGGGTTTGATTGCTCATGCACATTCACAAAACACGCACGAACAAATTTGCTTAAATCTGATTTTATATTCAATTCTGAATGAGCAACACGAAGCAAATCATATGAAATTTCCGCCCATTGATCTGCACTAGGTTGGTGCGGAGGTGGTAAAATAAAGTTGAAAGATTGACCGAACGACTCGACCTTTCTACCACCTTTTTTATTTTCTCTATCAAATGCTAATGTTTCTTGAATAGTTTTGTTAAGAAACTTATGAGCATCAGAATTAAACAGTGCGTAAATCTTTGTATTTTTGTGATTTTTGTGTGTTGCACTTGTTAAATAACTGACATATTCAGCCAACCCTGTATCTTTATTTTTTACTCTTTCAGTTGTTACAGTCCAATTTTTTATACTCATAGCGATGACTCGCTATTGCTAAAAATCGTTCTGCAAATCATACAAGCAATTGAAAATTGAGTATTTTCATAAGAGGATTTTGGCTTGTATAACAGCCCGTGCCTTGTTCTTTTTTTGCACGTAGTGCAGTATAAAAATGAGTTTTCCATATTTTGTTTTTGTTGGTTTATGCTCTTATTATAACATTTCGTAACAACCCAATTTCATAGTTGTTCAGCCGATTAGTATGTGTTCAAGATAGGACAACCCTAAAGGGTTGACCGGGCTGGCGCCCTTCCTCTCTCGCCAAGGGTGAAACCCCTGGACCCAAAAAACAAAAATCAACGGCGAAAATCAACGGCAAATCAAAAGCCAAAATCAAAAGTTTCGCAACGAATTTTCTCGATGTGCTTTTAAAATCTGCTGATTATCATCATCAGTTTTTAAAACCACTTTTCGAGATTTTTTAGATTTGAAGAACAAACGAGCAACGTCATTAACTATGACTGTAAAAAGCAATGTGTCAGACAAACTTACGTTAGTCTGACCCAAAAAAACGACTCTCCTAAAAAATATTTCTGGCTCTATTTCGCTCGTTTGATATAACTCGACAAAATCAATGAGCATTAAAATTTGCTCAACGTCAGTTGTATTATCAAGCATTGTTTGAAATGCACTAATTACTTTTCTATCTTTTAACGTGCTAATCAAAGCAGATGCTTTTGTTCTTAATTGTATTTCGTTCATAGTTGATATATTTATTATCTATTGTACCAAAAGCTTTGCTCTGCACTATGTGCAGAGATAACACAGACGCTTTTAACCGCTTTTGCTTTTGACTTACTGACGATAAACAAGCATATAATCACGTAAATCACTACGTACAAATTCTGTCTCATATGTGATTTTAAAATTTTCAGTATAGTTACCTTCCGTCCCTTTTACTAAATCGCCTGTTTTTGTCGTTTTACTACACGTTTTTGTATATGAGTTGAATAGATACTCAACAGATATTGCACTTGTTGATCCATATTTTTCATATGATTTTGAATTACAATCTTTATATGCTTGTGCATATTCTGCTTTAATTTCTTCTGCTTCTTTTTCGAGTTGCTCAACTCGTTGCTTTTCTTTTTCTTTGTTTATTATTGCTTCTTCGTGTGTAACTACAACCACTTTTCCCGATCCGTCTTTTGCCATTCCGTTTGTAAACGGTGGCAAAAAAGGATATTTAACGTTTAAAAGAAACATAAAAACGACAAGAAAAGGCAATATTAAAACGTCAAATCCTCTTCCATTCATATTTATTTCCTCAAATTTTTACGCCTTTTGAATTATGCATATGCTTTATTTTCACATCGTCAAAGACAGACGCTTTTTCGAAAACGTCGCGACGTTCTTTGTCCATTCGCTGATAAAGACCGACAAAAAAATAGTTAGTGTTTAGTAACACGCTGTTATTTTCATCGACGATTAGAACATTTTTAGCAATAAGAGTTTTCCAGTTTCTGTTAACGACAGAAGCGCTAATCTTTGTTTTTGCTGCGATTGACGCTTGTGTCATTGCTACAACATTACCCCATTTTAATGTATCTAAAATATGTATAATTATTTTGAATTCGGTGGGTGTCAAATCGAGATTAAGCAAATTCTCAGAAAAGCCGTAAAAATATTTTACGTCTTTCTTCAACGAATTTTCTCTTTCTAAATCTATTTTTGTAGTAATTTTTGGCTTGAAATTTGAAGCGTCGTTTTTTGCATCATTAGCAAATCTGCTATGCACTTCTGAAATTGCAGCAGCAACTTGATCTGCTACAAGTCGAGATAAATGCTCTGACTGTTGAAAATCTAACGGCTTAAAATTATCATTTTGCTCTGAACTTGATTTGTCATAACTTTCGTAATCGCTCATTTACTTCCTCATTTAGTTGTTATAACTACATCGTAGCATTTAAAAAATGAAAATAAAGAGCAAAATGATAAAATAATTGACTTTTTTGAAATTATTTTGTCAGGGGTGGGATTTTCTTTGCTTGAAGCGCAATATAGTATTTTGCAGGGCTAACTGAAATGACGTTTAAAATGCTAAAAAGCCATTGATAAAAAAGTCAATGCAATTGATTAAAAAGTATAATCGTATTGATAAAAAAGTCATAAGCATTGATTATTTCATCAATACAAAATTGATTAAAAAATCAACGAGTATTGATTAAAAAATCAATGGTCATTGCCTTTTTAGTCAATATAGATGCTCTACGAGCCTTTAAATACGTGGGTTGTAGAGTCTGTAAGATATGTAAGAGAGTAAGGTTTTAATAAGATTTAATAAGACCCCTAAGAAGGGGTTTAAAAATCTCTAACAAAAAACTCATAGATTAATGAGCGAAAAAGGTTTCGTGAAGCTCGCACAGCGAGTTTCTGCGTTGCTCTCTATAAGTAGTTACATTAGATGTTTAATTTCCCCCCGACCCCGGAGGGGGGTAGTTAAAAGCAATTTCGCTATCCCTGCCGATGGCAGGGAAGAGCATACCACGCATTGCTTTTTTTTACAAGTCAAGTTATATTTTTCACGTTTCTACAATCTGCGCTTATGATTGCGTTCATCGGTGTGCGGATCTCATGGCTCATGGTCGCCAGAAAGGTGCTCTTGGCCCGATTGGCATCGTCGGCGCGTTCTTTGGCCGCACGGATTTCGTCGAACAACTGGCGTCGCTCACTGATGTCGATCCAGCCGCCGATGATGCCTTGCACTTCGCCGACAGAATCGCGGTAAGGCAGGATCCAGTGGTAGATCGTGAGCTTTTTTCCGCGGATATTCAGGGTGCGGTCGAGGATCAACGGGTTGCCCTCGGCCATTACCCGTTGATAGTCGGCGTGGTATTGCGCGGCATCCGTCTCCAGGGCTTCGCTCATCTGGATCGCACTTTTGCCGATCACGTCTTCACGCTTGACGTCGAACACTTGCAGGTAGCTGTCGTTGCAGGTTTGCAGCAAGCCTTTGCGATCACGGACGTAGATGGGGTGCGGCGTTTCATTGACCAGCGCACGCATGAACTCGAACTGGTCGTTAAGGGCACGCTCGGCCATTTTCCGGTGTTTGATCTGGCGGCGCATGTAGGCGTTCCAGGTCAGGGAAATCAACAGCAGCAACCCGGCGCCAGTGACAATTCGTGCGATCAGTTCGTGGTAGTTGCGCCAGTAGCTATCGGAGGCGGCGGTATAGCCACGCCAGCGGCTGTTGATCACGCCCAGTTCATCAGGGGCGATGCTGAGAATCGCCTTGTCCAGGATCGAACTGAGCTCGGTGGCTTTGCGTGATGTGGCGAGTGAAAGGGTTGCAGGCATTGTGCCGACGCTGAAACTGATCTGAATCCTATCCTGAAACATGAGTGAAGAGAGGTAATAGTTGGCGATGACCAAGGTACTCACCGCACCCTCTACGTGCCCCTGCACGAGCAGTTCGGCGGATTTGAAATTGTCACCGGTTTCGACCAACTGAATCTTCGGAAAGCTATCGCGCAGGAATTGCACCAGTGGGCTGCCCTGAGTGACAGCCAGGCGTTTTCCGGTCATTTCCTCCAGGCTCGCGGGGGCCTGATTTTCCTTGCGGGTCAACATTACGTAGGAGTTTTCTAGGTAGGGGCGGCTGAAATTCAACCGCGACTCCCGTTCCATGCTGGGTACGATGGCACCAATCATGTCGGCCTTGCCTGTTTCAACCTGGTTGATCATCGCGTTGACATCGCGCTCACGCTGTACTTCAAAACGCAACCCGGTTCGCAGGCGAATCAGTTCCAGCAGGTCGGCGGTTATCCCCCGGAAGTTACCGTTTGCATCGAAGAACGTGAGGGGCGCAAAGGTTTCATTCACTACCACGTTGACTACGGGGTGGTCTTTCAACCAGCGTTCTTCGCGTTGAGTGAGTTGCAACTTTTGGTCCGTTAGCAAGATGTCGCTGCCGGCGCTCCAGCGCTTGGCAATGTTTTCCCGTTCGGTGGTGGGGACAGCCGCCAGCACCGTGTCAACAATACTCAAGAGCATGTGCTGGTGGTTAGACAGGGCGAAACTGAATCCGTAGGCCTCATGTTTGCCGAAGTTGGCCATGCGAATGTTTTTCAGGTAGCCCCGATTGATCATGTAATGGGTGGAAATGGTATCGCCGAGAAATACGTCGGCCTGCTCGAATGCCACTGCATTCAAGGCATTTTGATAGGAGGGGTAGGCACGGATGATCGCCTCCGGATAGAGTTTTTCCACCTCGCTCAAGGGTAAGTAGTGGTAGACCAGCGCCAAGCGCATTCCGACCAGACCGTCACCCAAACTGCGGGTTTCCCCTTCGCGGGTGACCAACACGGGTTGATCAACAGCGTAGGGCTTTGACAGTGTGAGATTGGGGTTGGCAGCCTCGAAGCCATTGGATGAACCCAGCAGATCAATTTCTCCCGCTTCAAGCGCAGTGATCGCGGCTTCCCGAGAGGCGTAGCGCAACACCTTCACTGGCACAGCCAACGCCTTGGCCAACAGGCCCGCATAGTCGGCAGTTAGCCCTTCGTAGTCACGGCCACTGGAGGTGAGGTCGAAGGGAGGGTAGTCGGGAGACGAAGTGCCCAGTACCAATTCGCGTTTGTTTTGCAGCCACTGGCGCTGAGCCTTATTCAGGTGAGTTTCCAGTTGAACCGAACTTGCGCGGCTCAGTAGAGTGAAATGCTCCGGGCCTGTTTCGTGGTTGGCGAGCACGGTGGCACTGAAGCACAAGCCTGCACTCAATATAATCAGATAGTCCTTTATACGCCTGGGCATCCGCTTTCTCACACTAGCGCGTTTCGTTTTGCCATCTCGATAAGTTCTACCAAGGACTTGGCTTGAAGTTTTTGCATTAGCCGCTTTTTATAGGTGCTTACTGTTTTGTTACTCAAGAACATGCCTTTTGCAATTTCTTTGTTGGTACGGCCTTGCGCAAAAAGTTGCAATACCATTAGCTCCCGGTCGTTGACGGTTTTGAACAGTTCAAGTTCGTGTGGATCAGCACCATCAACGCCATTGCCATTCAAGGCCTGGCTAGGGAAGTAGTTGTAACCTGACAATACTGCGCGGATGGCGCTCAGCAATTCGCTCAGGTCACCTTCCTTGCAGACATAGCCGTCGGCCCCTGAGCGCATGCAGCGAGTGGCGAACAGGACAGGAGATTGGGCTGTCAGGATGAGGGTCTTCATCGGTGTGTTCATGGCGTTGAACCGACAAAGCACCTCCAGGCCATCAAGTTTGGGGATGCTGATATCCAGAATGATCAGGTCCGGGAGGCATTCGCGGACCATTTGGATGGCATCACATCCGTTATCCGTCTCGCCGACGACTTTGTAGCCTTCATGCTCCAACAACATTCGGATGGCAAGCCGTATAACCGGGTGGTCATCAATAATAAAAACTGAGTTCATGTTTACAATTTCCGTGCAAGTGCAAATAAAGCGGGCACATTAGCTCAGAAGCGGAGTGGGTAGCATGAAGGCAGGGGGGAGTTGGTATAAAACAGGAAAATTCCTACATGAAAAAAGGTATGGGACTACTAGCCCCTAAGGATTTGTGAAGTGGGATATAAGCAATTCAAAGGTGCAGAGGGATGGAACTGATGCTAAGGATTTTACCGTCGTTGTTAAGTTATTTTTCTCGGCTAGAGATGTTTAAAATCCTACATTTACAGTTTTATCAGCGAGTGGATCAACTGCACAAACGCTCCTTTGTTCAAGGGCTTTGCAAGGCAGCCGAGTAATGGCAGGTCGCGCTTCACCGCTTGGGTTTTCAGGGCTGACAGTTCTTCGGCGGGCAGCCCGCTCAGGAGGATGGCAGCCATGATAAAGCGTCGACGATTGGCGATGTCGATCAGTTCGAGGCCCGGCAGGTCAGGCAGGCATTGGTCGCACAGGATAATGTCGAAAGGCGCTTTGCTTTGTGTCATCACGCGGATCGCCTGTTCGGCGTTTTCTACTGGAGTCAGTTCGTCGAAGCCGAAGCTTTTGAGCAGGCATTGGGTGGCCAGCAGTTGAAAGGGATGATCCTCCACCAACAGGATGCGAAGGGAGTATCTGAGCATAGAGGGCACATATTGAGTCAGTGTCGATAAGGGGCGTGTAGGAACTGTTCGCCCAGAGCGTGCGTGATTATTCCTCGGGTATTTGTGCGAATTCGATCAGGCCGCTCTGTTCCCGTCGTAGGGGGATTCTGTTCGGGGAACAGGCAACTTGAACGAATGGATTATTGAGGACTGGAGCGCCCGGTCATTTCCCGCGCCATCTCGGTGGCATAGCTGTCGGTCATGCCGGCGATGAAGTCGATCATGCGCAGGAATGATGCGTGCAGCGGCCAGGCCGGGTTTGGCGCGCTATTGCCCAGCAAGTCGAGAATGCGCCGGTTCTTGAACGACGGCGTACGTCCGCCATGCTGCTCCAGGGCCGCACCGCAGAACGCATTCAAGAGGATTTCCAGGGTGGTGTAGGCGCCGATTTCATGCAGCGTCTTGCGCTTGTCCTGGAAGATCTTCTTACGGGCCATGTCCTTGGCATCCAGCACGCAGCGCTTGGCCGGGCCATGCATGTGCTCCACCAAGTCACCGGGCAGGGTGCCGGCCAGCAGCGCATCCTGTTGTTCGACGAAGGCCCTGGCCGCGGCGTTGGTCAGATGCTCAATGGCCTTGCCGCGCAGGATCGCCAGCTTGCGTCGGCGCGAGTCCTGGGCGCCCAGTTGCCGATAGGTCTGTGGCAAGTCATCGCCCACCAGATCGAGCAGTAGCGACTCGACTTCGGCGTACTCCAGCAGCTCCATTTCCAGGCCGTCTTCCAGGTCGATCAAGGCGTAGCAGATGTCGTCTGCCGCCTCCATCAGATAGACCAGCGGATGCCGGGCCCAGCGTTGTTCTTCAAGTTGCGGCAGGCCAAGCTTGTGGGCGATCTGTTCGAGGATCGGCAGTTCGCTCTGGTAACAACCGAATTTGTGTTTCTTGTAGCCCAGAGAGTCGGCGTGGCGGGCAGTCCAGGGATACTTGAGGTAAGTACCCAGAGTGGCGTAGGTCAACCGCGTGCCGCCGTCGAACTGGTGGTATTCCAGTTGGGTCAACACTCGAAAGCCCTGGGCGTTGCCTTCGAAATTGAGAAAGTCATTGCGCTCGGCGCTGCTCATGTCGTCCAGCCAGCCGCGTCCGGCTGCCTGCTGGAACCAGTGGCGAATGGCGTCTTCGCCGGAGTGCCCGAACGGTGGGTTGCCGATGTCATGGGCCAGGCAGGCCGATTGCACCACCATGCCCAGATCGCTCGGGTCGCACCAGTCGGGCAACGCGCTGCGCAGGGTTTCGCCTACGCGCATGCCGAGGGAGCGGCCCACGCAACTGACTTCCAGGGAATGGGTCAGGCGGGTATGGATATGGTCGTTGCTGGACACTGGGTGCACTTGGGTCTTGCGACCCAGGCGGCGGAATGCACCGGAGAAAATAATGCGGTCATGGTCCTTGTGAAAGGGGCTGCGGCCGAGTTCTTCCGGGCTGTGCAGCGGCTTTCCAAGCCGTTCGCGGGTAAGCAGGGTGGGCCAATCCAAGGCGGGTACTCTCCGTGCGGTGAATGACCTGCCCAGCTTCCCGGTTCAGCACCGCGTGAGCAAGGGAAAAACTACAGTCCGGCTGCGTCGATATCGATTAACAGCAAGCGCTGACCGTTATCGAAGAATTGTCCGGCGGTGAGGCAGTAGTGGTTGGTGGTGGCATCGCGGTAGGTGGAGGACAGGGTCAGTCGTCGCTCCTCCCAGCCCTCGGCCAGCAGGTGATAGAAATACGGGCGCCATGACCAGTTATGTCCCAGATAGCGGCTGTCGGCTTGCCAGGCATCCTGGCGCCATTCGAAGTTGGGTGTCAGCTGGGTGCCATGGCGGTCGCACTGGTAAAAACGCAGCAGCCAGGGAAAGGCTTGCAGTTGCGGCAACTGGCTCAGCGGTGCCTGGGTATGAGCCCAGGTTTGCAGGATGTTCATCAGTTCGGCCAACTGATGGCGCAGCTGCATGACTCGGCCACGTTCCGCCAGTTTCTGCTGCACATACGCCGTGCGCAGTTGGGCAAAGCGCGGCACGAAGGCGTCCGTGGCGAACCAGTCCAACTGTGCCTGGGCAAACAGATAGCCCTGCACATACCGTGAGCCGCATTCCAGCGCGAAGCTCAATTGCGCCTCGGTCTCCACGCCTTCGGCAATGATCCAGCAGCCAGTCTTCTCGGCCATTTGCGCCAGTGCCCGCACCACCTCGCTGCTTGGCCCGCCGCGGGCGGCGTCCTGAAACAGGCGCATGTCCAGCTTGAGAATGTCCGGTTGCAGCGCCAACACCCGGTCGAGTTGGGAGTAACCGGCGCCAAAGTCATCGATAGCAATGCGCGCCCCCGCTTCGCGATAGCGCGCAACGACGTCGGCCAGGCGCTGGATATTGCCGCCCAGTTCAGTGATCTCGAACACGATGCGCCGCGCGTCAACGCCATGATGCTGTATCTGCCTGAGGCTCGGCAGCGCCTGCCCTGGCCGCAAGCGATTGATCCAGCTCGGTGAGATGTTCAGGCTCAGGAACCAGTCTTCGGGGGCTTCATGCAGGCGGCTCAAGGCGTTGTCGCGGATCTGCCGGTCGAGGCGACGCAACGTCACGCCAGGCGTGCGTGGATCGGCGAACAGCGGCCCCACGGACTGCAAGCGGCCGTCAGCCTGGCGCAGACGGCCCAAGGCCTCGACGCCGGCGATGCGGCCAGTGGCGGTGTCGATAAATGGCTGGAAGCAGGCGAGCGGTTGCCCGTCAATCACGGGGCCTCCTTAAGAGAGCTGGCGAAAAAAGACCCGGCCGTCGAAAACGAGGACCGGGCCGGTTCTGTTAGCAAGAATGCAGCCAGCAGGGCTTAACCTTTGCGCGAACTGCCCTGCATGGCCAATTTGATCAGCGGGATCAGGCCGGCGCCGAGCCGTACCAGGCGCGTAAGGCTGCTGATACCGCCGCCCTTGGCGCCCTTGCCGGTAAAAAAGCCCATCAGCGTCACGGCCGCCACGCCCCACAGCGGCGCGTGCTTGATGCCCAGTCCGTCCTGCCAGCTCTGGCCAAGGTTGCGCACTTTGGCCAGAGGCAGCATCAGTTGCTGGGATTCGTGACGGATCTCCTGGCGGTGCATTTCCATGCGCAGGCGAATCAACGCCTTGCGCATTTCTCGCCGAGAGGTGGTTTTTGGAACTTCAGTCAGGCTCATGGCAGCAGGCGCTCCCGGTCGTTGGCCAACTCTTCGAGGGTGGCGTGGAACGGCGTGGACTCATCGAACACCGCCGCTTTCAGGCGCACTCCGCAGAAGGCCGCCGCCAGGGTGTAGAACACGCACAGGCAGATAATTCCCGTAAGGCGGTAGCCGGTGTCCCACACCAGGATCATCACCAGCGTCGACAGCCCCACCAGCAACAGCAGCGCAAACACCAGTGCCAAGCCGGCAAACAACAGCAGGCTGACGGTGCGCGCCTTCTGTTCCTGCAATTCGATGCCAAACAGTTCGACGTGGCTGTGCAGCAAGCCCAGTACGGCCGCGCCCAGACGCCTTGAGGTTGTGCCCGTAGACGAGCCGGTTTCGCCGATAGACATAGGGTTAGCGCCTTGTGGCCAGCAGGCCGATCAGAAAGCCCACGCCGGCGGCAATGCCCACCGACTGCCAGGGGTTGGCCTGCACGTAGTCTTCGGTGGCAGTGACCGCTGCCTGGCCGCGCTCGCGCAGGGAGTCTTCGGTCAGTTGCAGGGTTTCGCGGGCTTTAAGCAGGCTGTCATGGATCTTGGTGCGCAGCTCATCGGCCTGGTCGCCGGCCAGCACCTTGGTGTCGTCCAGCAGTTTTTCGGTATCACTGACCAGGGTTTGAAAATCCGCCAGCAGTATTTCTTGAGCAGTCTTTGCAGTTTTTCTGGCCATGGTTATCTCCGTGATTGGCTGAGTCGGTACTTGTCGTTTCGAGTCACCGCTATCGGTGAAGGTTCAGTGCAATTGTCTGGTACAGCTTTTGCTTTGCCTTGGTGCGCACGCCTCAGGGGCTGCGCTGAATCCGGGCGGTGGGGCAGGAAGCCTTGAAAAACCTTACCCTAAATAACTGAAACTCGCGGAAAAACCCTGTCGGCAACGGCCTGTTGTATTGATCGCTGCGCTAAAGCGGTTCACACCCCGGAAGAGTGGTGGAGCCGGCGGTGCCAATTTAGTGCATGCAATCCTGGCTTGAACCGCTTTGGTGCTTTTTCCCTTAATGCAGGCCTGCCAACCTCCATGGAAAATCTGCAAAGTGCGGTGGACACCCTTGTCCATAGCTCCAACACCCTGTTTATCCTGATTGGTGCGGTCATGGTCCTGGCCATGCACGCCGGCTTCGCGTTCCTGGAAGTCGGCACCGTGCGCCAGAAAAACCAGGTCAATGCCTTGTCGAAGATCCTCAGCGACTTCGCCATCTCCACCCTGGCCTATTTCTTTATAGGCTACTGGATCTCCTACGGCGTGAACTTCATGCAACCGGCGGCGGTGATCAGCGCCGATCACGGCTATGGCCTGGTGAAGTTCTTCTTCTTGCTGACCTTCGCGGCAGCGATCCCGGCGATCATCTCCGGCGGCATTGCCGAGCGGGCGCGCTTCGTTCCGCAGCTGTGCGCGACGGCATTGATCGTAGCGTTTATCTACCCGTTTTTCGAAGGCATGGTGTGGAACGGCAATTTCGGCCTGCAAGCCTGGCTGCTCGCGACCTTCGGCGCCAGCTTCCATGACTTCGCCGGTTCGGTCGTGGTGCACGCCATGGGCGGCTGGCTGGCGTTGGCGGCGGTGTTGCTACTGGGGCCGCGCAATGGGCGCTACCGCGAAGGGCGCCTGGTGGCGTTTGCGCCGTCGAGCATTCCATTCCTGGCGCTGGGTTCGTGGATTCTGATTGTGGGGTGGTTCGGTTTTAACGTGATGAGTGCGCAGACCCTCAACGGTGTGAGTGGCCTGGTGGCCGTCAACTCGCTGATGGCGATGGTCGGCGGCACCGTCGCGGCCTTGGTCATCGGCCGCAATGACCCTGGCTTTCTGCATAACGGCCCACTGGCCGGGCTGGTGGCGATCTGCGCCGGGTCCGACCTGATGCACCCGGTGGGCGCGCTGGTCACGGGCGTGGTGGCGGGTGGCCTGTTTGTGTGGTGCTTTATCGCGGCCCAGGATCGTTGGAAGATCGACGATGTGTTGGGTGTGTGGCCTTTGCATGGTTTGTGCGGCGTGTGGGGCGGTATCGCCTGCGGCATCTTCGGCCAGACCGCGCTGGGCGGCTTGGGCGGCGTCAGCCTGTTCAGCCAGTTGATCGGCACCGCCCTTGGTGTGGTGGTAGCGTTCGGCGGCGGCCTGTTGGTGTACGGCGTGATCAAGCGCGTGCACGGGCTGCGTCTGAGCCAGGAGGAGGAGTATTACGGCGCGGACTTGTCGATCCACAAGATCGGGGCGGTCAGTCAGGACTGATCGGCTCGCCACCGGCACCGGGCGGGCATAGAATCATGGCCTACTGTCGATAAGGTCATTTTTCCATGCCTCCCGAGTGTCAGTTGTTCACCACCTTGGGCTGTCACCTGTGTGAACTCGCCGAAGAAGAAATCATGCCGCTCGTCGAACACGGGCTGTTGGTGGAGCTGGTGGATATCGCCGATTCCGAAGCCCTGTTCGAGGCCTATGGCCTAAGGATTCCGGTGCTTCGCCGGGTCGATACCGGGGCGGAATTGGGTTGGCCCTTCGACACCGAGCAAGCGGTGTCCTTCCTGCTCTAGCGTTTACGGCATGGCGGGTTTCCAAATATTACGTTACTGTATGTTTGTACAGCGATTGAATAGAGGGAACGCCCGTGGTGAATGTTGAACAACTGAAAAGCAGCGTCAATCGCATGTCCGCCGACGTCGTGCGCGACGCGGTGAACGAGCTGCGCCTCGACGGCCTGGTCACGGAAGGCAAGACGCCGTTTACCAAAGTGCATTTCAATACCTGCTTTGCTGAAATCGAAGCGTTGTTCCAGCGCGCCGGTTATCACAAGCAGTTGGATGTGGTGGGTTACCAGGGGTTGCTGTACGCGTTGTACGATCCGGGCCGCTGGGAAGCGGTGGACGTGCTGCGCTGGCTCAAGGAATTCACCGAGGCCGCCAGTGCCTCGCCGTTACTGCGGGCGCAATTGGCCAAGGCTTGAACCATGCGGGATAATGCCCGCCGGTTTTCTCCAGGCTGCGAGCATGTCTTCTTCGATTTTCATCCCGTCCGAGCACCAAGCCAGCACCTTGTACCTGCCGCCTGGCCCTTGGGCGACGGTGCTGGACTGTCTGTGCGAGCACTTTCCGGCGATCCGCCGTGAACACTGGCTGGACCGCATCGCCCGTGGCCGAGTGCTGGACATCAACGGCAGCCCCATCCGCCAGGACCTGGCCTACAGGGAAGGGTTGTGCATCTACTACTTTCGCGAAGTGCCGAACGAAAAAGTGATCCCGGTGCAGGAGACCATCCTGTACGCCGACGAGCATCTGGTGGTCGCCGACAAACCGCACTTCCTGCCCGTGACCCCAGCCGGTGAGTACGTCGAGCAAACCTTGCTGCGCCGGCTGATCCGCCGCCTGGACAACCCCGCGCTGGTGCCGCTGCACCGCATCGACCGGCACACGGCGGGGCTGGTGTTGTTCTCGGCCAACCCGGCGAGCCGTTCGGCGTATCAGCAGTTATTTCCCACGCGCAAGATCGACAAATTCTACGAAGCCATTGCCCCCGCCTTACCCAACCTGACGTTCCCACTGGTGCACAAAAGCCGCCTGGTGGATGGCGAGCCGTTCTTTCGCATGCAGGAAGGCGCGGGCGTCAGCAACACCGAAACGGCGGTGGAGGTGCGCGAGAAGAATGGCGAGCTGTGGCGTTATGGCCTGTTCCCGGTGACCGGCAAGAAGCACCAGCTGCGGGTGCACATGACGGCGCTGGGGGCGAGTATCTGCAACGATCCGTTTTACCCGGACGTGATCAAGGATGCGGTGGACGACTACGCCAACCCCCTCAAGTTGCTGGCCCAAGGCGTGCGTTTTATCGACCCGGTCAGCGGCGTGGAACGCAATTTCCGCAGCGCAATCACCCTCGACTGGTAACCGCTGCAAACAACAAGGCCCGCACGCGGCGGGCCTTGGGTGCAAACCCTAAGGTTTACAGGTCTTTGACGGTGCGGACCTGATCCTTGTTGATACGGGTCTGCTTGCCATCCAGTTGCTCGAACTCGTAGAAGCCCGAGTCCTTGTCGAATTTAGGGGTGTCGACGGCCTGGATTTCGCGACCGTCATTCAGGGTGATCACTGTTGGCGAGGCGCAACCGGCGAGGGTGGCGAGGCCCAGTGCAAGCATGAGAGCGGCGATGGTCCGTTGTGTCATGGTGTTGTCTCCGAAAGAAATCTTTTGAAATACTGACCTTGTGACGCGCACGGCGCCGACAAAGTTCCGGGTGCGAGGTTCATTCTGACATGCCCGGCCTCGGGAGTAACAGCTCGGGTGTATTCAGGTTGGCCAGGCGCGGGTCATCCGCCGGGCATTCAAGGCCCACGCCGCCCAGTTGCAGGAAGATCTTGCGCGGGCTGCGCTCGCCAGCCTCCCACGCCGTGTTTACTGCGTCCCGCAGCGCGGTGGGAATGATGCAAACCAGTGGCTCCCAGAACTCACCGTGGCGCACCATCACCGGCAGCAATGGGTTGCGCTGCGCCGTCGCACGCAGGTCACTCAGCAGTCGGGCGTCGATCTGCGGCACATCGCACGGCAGGATCAGCAAGTGCCCATGGCGCGCGGCGGCCAGTCCTGCACGGATACCGGCGAGGGGGCCGGGGAAGTCCGGGCTGTCATCGCTCACCTGTTGGTCGGCATAGGGGGCGTAGCGCTCATGATTGCGGTTGCACGAGATAATCAGGTCGTCCGTCATTGGCCGGACAAGGCGTTGCAAATGGGCGATCAGCGGCGCGCCATGCCAGTCAAGCAAGCCTTTATCCTGGCCGCCCATGCGTTGGCCGCGCCCGCCGGCCAGCAGCAGAATTGAACAAGGCAGGGGCGAAGATTCGAAGGTCATGGCGGTTCCGCTGCGGCAAGCAAATAGGGCCCTGTGATATAACACCGGCCTGTTTCTTCGACAACCGGACCGTGCCATGAAAGCCAAGGCTGATGCGCCCTTCGTACCCCTGAATATCGCTGTATTGACCGTCAGCGACACCCGCACCTTGGACACCGACACCTCGGGACAAGTGTTCGTCGACCGTCTCACCGCCGCCGGCCACAACCTCGCCGAGCGCGTATTGCTCAAGGACGACCTCTACAAAATCCGCGCCCAGGTCGCCCACTGGATCGCCGAAGACGTGGTGCAAGTGGTGCTGATCACCGGCGGCACCGGCTTCACCGGCCGTGACAGTACCCCCGAAGCGGTAAGCTGCCTGCTGGACAAGCAGGTTGACGGCTTCGGCGAATTGTTCCGCCAGATCTCCGTGGCCGATATCGGCACCTCAACCGTGCAGTCCCGCGCGCTGGCCGGCCTGGCCAACGGCACGCTGGTGTGCTGCCTGCCAGGCTCCACCAACGCGGTGCGTACCGGTTGGGATGGCATCCTCGCCGAGCAGTTGGACAACCGCCATCGCCCGTGCAATTTCGTGCCGCACCTCAAGCAGGCCGAACCTTGTGAATCCCGTGGGTAAGCCCGGCAAGACCGGTGTCCTGATTCCGGTAGAGCAGGCGTTGCAACAGTTGCTGGACATGGCCGCCGCCGCGCCGATTCGAGAGCAGCAAACCCTGGCGCTGGCGGATTGCGATGGCCGCGTCCTCGCCCAAGACCTGGTCTCCACCCTCGACCTGCCGCCCTGGCCCAACAGCGCCATGGACGGTTACGCCTTGCGTGTGGCGGACTGGACCGGTGAGCCGCTGGTGGTCAGCCAACGTATCTTTGCCGGTGCTGCGCCCGAACCGTTGGCCGCCGGCACTTGCGCCCGGATCTTCACCGGTGCGCCGGTCCCCGAGGGCGCCGACTGCGTGGAAATGCAGGAAAACGCCGTGGTCCACGCCGATGAGCGCGTGAGCTTCACCGAGCCGTTGCAGATCGACCAGAACATCCGCCCCCAAGGCCAGGAAACCACCGTCGGCGAGTTGGTGCTCACGGCCGGTACGCGGCTGGGTCCGATCGAGCTGGGCCTTGCCGCGTCCCTGGGCCACGCTCAATTGAGCGTGATACGTCGCCCGCGTGTGGCGGTGCTGTCCACCGGTGACGAACTGATCGAACCAGGCCAGGCGTTGGGCCCGGGCCAGATCTACAACAGCAACCGCCGTGTGCTGTGTTCGTGGCTGGCGCGCATGGGCTGTGAAGTGATCGACGCCGGCATCCTGCCCGATGACCTGGAACAGACCCGTGCTCGATTGGCCGGCCTGAGCGCGGTTGACCTGATCCTGTCCACCGGCGGTGTGTCGGTGGGCGAAGCGGACTTCCTCGGCATCGCCTTGCGTGAAGAGGGCGAGCTGGCGCTGTGGAAACTGGCGATCAAGCCTGGCAAGCCGCTGACCTTCGGGCATTTTCGCGGCGTGCCGGTGATCGGCCTGCCGGGTAACCCTGCCTCGACGCTGGTGACCTTTGCGTTGCTGGCGCGGCCTTACCTGCTGCGCCGCCAGGGTGTGGCGGATGTGGAACCGTTGCGCTTCGAAGTGCCGGTGGGCTTCGAATGGCCCAAGCCGGGCAATCGTCGCGAATACCTGCGGGGGCGCATCGAGCAGGGCAAGGCGATTATCTACCGCAACCAAAGCTCCGGCGTGCTGCGCAGCGCGGCGTGGGCGGAGGGGTTTGTGGAGGTGTTGGAGGGGACGACGTTGGGAGTGGGGGATACAGTCAACTTCATTCCCCTGAGTGAAGTCTTTAACTAAACACCATTCCAAATGTGGGAGGGGCGGTGCGACGATTCGACTTGCCCCCGATGGCGGTGTGTCAGCCACTGATGTTTCATCTGACACTCCCTCATCGGGGGCAAGTCGAGTCGTCGCACCGCCCCTCCCACATGGGTTCTATGTACATTCAGTAGTCTTCGCCGCGCTCCGTCACGTCCCGCTCCACCGGCCCTGCATCCGGGTCATAGCCCACCGGGAATTTGCCCTTCAGTGTCCAGGCAAACGCAATGATCTCCGCCACCGTGCGGTACAACTCCTCCGGGATGCTATCGCCCAGTTCCATGCGCGCCAGCAGCTTCACCAACTCGGCATTCTCATAGATCGGCACTTCATTTTCCCGCGCCAATTTCAGGATCGCCTCGGCCAGGGCGTCGTCACCCTTGGCGGTCAATGTGGGCGCTTGCTGGCCGTCGTACTTGAGGGCAATCGCCTGGCGTGGCGGTGTGGGGTTCTTCATGCGGTTTCATCCACCCAGCGTTGCTCCAGTCCGGTTTTCGGCCCGCGTGGCGGGGTGCCGAGGTGGCAGTCGAGGTCGCCGACATTGATGCCGGAGGTCACCAGGCGCTCACGCAAGTTGCCCAGGTGGCTTTCGATGAGGCTGGCGGTGAACGGCCGGCTGGCCCACAACTGGCTGGACAGTTTGCCTTGGTTCAATTGCGCCTGGACCTGCAACGGCCCCAGCGGCTCCATGTCGAAAGCCAGTTCGACGCGCCAGAGCATCTGCTTGGGGTCTTTGCGCTCCTTGCGTTCGGGCTGGTCTTTATCCGGCGCCGGTTCTTCGCGCTGGAACTTGACCTGTAGCGGCACGATGTCTTGCAGCGTGCGCATCGGGATCTCCAATTGCCAGGTGGTTTGCAGGCGGCCGTCGGCGGTGGTGCCGGTCTGTTCCAGGCTCGACAGTTGATGGCTCTGCAAGCGCGAGATGGCGCCGGCGGCGAGGCGCAGCAGGTTTTCCAGGTCGCCTTCGCCTTCCAGTTTTGCCATCAGCCGTTCGGGCAACGGGAAGCCGGCCGGTGTCTGGCGGGCGCTGACCTGGCCGAGGGTGTTGAGCGGGCTGCGCACAAAGTTCGGCATCACTAGGGCCAGGGTGTTGGCGGCCAGGATCGCATTCAGATTGGTGCTGGCGGGCAGGGCGGGCAGCAGATCAGCCACCAGGCGCAGCAGCGCGCCTTTCATGTCCAGCGGTGGAACCCCAGGATTCTGCCCGGCAAGCAGTTTGGCTTCCAGAAAGGCCCCGCTGTTCTGCACCACTTGCGCCAGTATCTTGGGGTTACTGACCTGTGCCAGGTCGGGCAGGGCGGCGAGCAAGCGGTCGGCGGCGGCGCGTAGGTCGGCCGAGGTGCTGTCGCCGCGTGGCAGGTTTTGCAGGGCGGTGAACACCGCGTCCAGGGAACCTTGGCGGCTTTGCTGGGTGGCGAGTTGCTGGGTGACCGCCAACTGATCCTTGAGGCCACTCAGCGGCACAAAATTCAGGGTCTGTGCGTTCTGCACCACGGCACTGAGCAAACTCCCGACCCGAAGCGGCTGCGGGCTTTCCACGGTCAGGGTCGCGCCCGCCAAGGCGTTGTTGAGCACCGTCACCAGCGAACGATAAACCGCCGGTTGCGCCGTGCCCTGGGGCAGCATCTGGGTGGTCAATACCTTGGCTTGCAGCAGCGTGCCCACCGGTATCTGCGTGGTGTCGATACGGGTGAGGGCGGCCACATTGGCGCTCAAGGCTTGCTGCAAGGTCAGGGTCAGGTTGCCCGCCGGTGTCTGGCTCACCGCCACATTGCTGCCCAGCGGCAACGGCTGCGCGCTGCTGGCCTGCACCAAGGTCTGGCGACCGCCGTCGAGGGTCAACTTGAGCAGTAGCTGAAAGGCTTCACCGCCTTGTTTCAGGGCGATGACTTCGGCATTCGCGGTTTTTCCTGGTGCGATCAAGCCGATCTGCGGCTCCAGCAGTTTCAGCAATTCACCGCCCGCAGCCGGCGGGGCAGGCCCGGTCGCCGGGGCGGGTGGAAGCGTAGGGAGGTTGATCTCGCCGGTCATTGTGCCCATCGTCTCGAAGGAAATTGCCCTCTTTAGAGTAGGGCATCGCATGACTATTTGATTCGTCGCCCTGAAATCGCTCGCGAGCGCCGTTGTAGTTCTGTATCGACCAATTTGTCACCAGCTTGATCGAGCCTACAGCTATTAGGGACTTGTCCTGCGTAATGCACAATTGACCCGATAGCGCAGCGTACTAATATCTGAGCGCCGGAAAGTCACTGATCATTATCTGTTGACGAAACTCTACGCAGTTTTGCGAGGTTCTATTGCTCGATATTCTCCGTGGCACACCTGTTTGGGTTTATGCCGTTTTTTTGATGGTGACCTATTACGGCCTGGTTGCCTGCTTCAAAAATTACGAGTCCAGAAGGTCGTTGAAACTGACGCCCATGATATTTATCGCCATCTCCTTGGTGTCTTTGACATTCACTCAAGGCATCCTCATTCCGGTGTCGGCCTACACACTGGGTTTGTTGATGGGAGGGTTCCTGGCCGGGCGCGTGTATTCATATGGCGCCGTCAAGCGAGAGGGGGAGCGCTTGGTGATTGACGGCTCAGTCAAAGTGCTCGTTGTTTATTGGGTGTTTTTCGCCTGGCGTTACTACAACGGGTATCAAGTGGCGATCCATCCCGAGCTGGCTCAGCAAATCTACGTGATAGCTTGGTCATCGCTGGGCGCGGGGCTCATCAATGGTCTGATCATGGGGCGTAGCCTCAGGTTGCTACGCTTTTTCAGGCCGGCGTGAATAACACCACTGAGGTGGTATGCCCGCCGACTTCTTTCCCCGTCGTTCGTACGATCTTGAACACTGCATTGCGGGAAATTGCCCTCTTTAGAGTAGGGCATCGCATGTATAATGCCGCCCGTCTGCAAAGAGAGCGCTAAAAACCACACAACTAGTTGATCCAGCTCTCTAAAACCGGTCGCCAAAGCCGTTATTGTGCATCTCTCTTTAACGGCCGCTGCACCGCCGACTTGAACCGTAAAGGCCCGCGATCTTTTGACCAGCCCTCTTCTTGAAGCCGTAGCGCTTGCCTGTGAACGTGACCTGCGCCTGCTGTTCGAGCACCTCGAACTGCGGCTGGCGGGCGGCGATATGGTGCAGATCAGTGGGCCCAATGGCAGTGGAAAGACCAGTTTGCTGCGCCTGTTGGCCGGGTTGATGCAGCCGACCGCCGGTGAGGTTCGACTCAACGGCAAGCCTCTCAACGAACAACGCACGGAGTTGGCCCGCAACCTGATCTGGATCGGCCACGCCGCCGGCATCAAGGACGTGCTCACCGCCGAGGAAAACCTCAGCTGGCTTAGCGCCTTGCATCATCCTGCGTCCCGCGATGCGATCTGGCAGGCTCTCGCCGCCGTCGGCCTCAAGGGTTTTGAAGACGTTCCCTGCCACACCCTGTCCGCCGGCCAGCAGCGTCGCGTGGCCCTGGCGCGTTTGTACTTGCCGGGCCCGCCGCTGTGGATTCTCGACGAACCCTTCACCGCGCTCGATAAACAAGGCGTCGCCCAGTTGGAGAAGCACCTGGCCCAGCACTGCGAGCAGGGTGGCCTGGTCGTGCTGACGACTCACCACTCGATGACACGCATGCCCACCGGTTACCGTGACCTCGACCTGGGCCGGTGGTCGGCATGAGCGTATTTGCCCTGCTGGTCGCCCGCGAAGCGCGGCTGTTGTGCCGTCGCCCGGCTGAATTGGCCAACCCGCTGGTGTTCTTTGCCATCGTGATTGCGTTGTTCCCGTTGGCGGTTGGCCCCGAGACTAAACTGTTGCAAACCTTGTCCCCAGGATTGGTGTGGGTAGCGGCGCTTTTATCGGTGCTGCTCTCGCTGGACGGGCTGTTCCGCAGTGATTTTGAAGACGGTTCCCTGGAACAGTGGGTCCTTTCGTCGCACCCTCTGCCCCTACTGGTACTGGCCAAGGTGCTGGCACACTGGGCTTTTTCCGGACTGGCGCTAGTCTTGCTCTCGCCACTGCTGGCGATGATGCTGGGCCTGCCCACCGAGTGCCTGCCAGTGCTGCTTATATCCCTGCTGCTCGGCACGCCAACCCTCAGTTTATTAGGTGCAGTGGGGGCGGCGCTGACGGTGGGCTTGAAGCGCGGCGGCCTGTTGCTGGCCCTGCTGATTCTGCCTTTGTATATCCCGGTGTTGATCCTGGGCAGCGGTGCACTGCAAGCCGCGCTCATGGGCATGCCGGCCAGCGGTTACCTGCTGTGGCTGGGTAGCCTGACCGCGTTGGCGGTCACCCTGACACCCTTTGCTATAGCGGCCGGCCTGAAGATCAGCGTCGGCGAATAATGAGGTCTGGCTAAGCATTAGCCAGTAAAGACCCTGAGCTTTTCGCAACGACGAAAAGCCACCGTGATGGAAACAGCAATGAACTGGACCTGGTTTCACAAGCTCGGCTCGCCCAAATGGTTCTACGGCATCAGTGGCAAGCTGCTGCCGTGGTTAAGCCTCTTCGCCGTGTTGCTGATCGGCATCGGCCTGGTCTGGGGCCTGGCGTTCGCACCGCCGGACTACCAGC
This sequence comes from Pseudomonas nabeulensis, assembly GCF_004682045.1. Taxonomy (GTDB): domain Bacteria; phylum Pseudomonadota; class Gammaproteobacteria; order Pseudomonadales; family Pseudomonadaceae; genus Aquipseudomonas; species Aquipseudomonas nabeulensis. The sequence goes on along the minus strand of NZ_QUZT01000005.1, from coordinate 122,269 downwards.
AAGGCAACAGCTTTCGCATCATCTATATCCACGTGCCTGCCGCGATGCTGGCCCAGTCCTGCTACGTGATGCTGGCCGTGTGCGGCATCGTCGGCCTGGTGTGGAAGATGAAACTGGCGGACGTGGCCCTGCAATGCGCCGCGCCCATCGGCGCGTGGATGACCGCCGTGGCGCTGGTCACCGGAGCCATCTGGGGCAAACCGACCTGGGGCTCGTGGTGGGTGTGGGATGCGCGACTGACGTCCATGTTGATCCTGCTGTTCCTGTACTTCGGCCTGATTGCCTTGGGCAATGCGATCAGCAATCGTGACAGCGCCGCCAAGGCCTGCGCGGTGCTGGCGATTGTGGGCGTGATCAACATCCCGATCATCAAATACTCGGTGGAGTGGTGGAACACCCTGCACCAGGGCGCCACCTTCACCCTCACCGAAAAACCGGCGATGCCCGTGGAAATGTGGGCGCCGCTGTTGCTGATGGTGCTTGGCTTCTATTGCTTCTTCGGCGCCGTATTGTTGATGCGTATGCGCCTTGAAGTGCTCAAGCGTGAAGCCCGCGCCAGCTGGGTCAAGGCCGAAGTGCAAAGCAGCCTGGGAGCGCGCGGATGAGTTTTGCTTCTTTCAGTGATTTTCTCGCCATGGGCCACCATGGCCTGTATGTCTGGACGGCCTATGGCATCTGCCTGGCGGTGCTGGCCCTCAACGTCGCCGCGCCGATCCTGGCCCGCAAGCGTTACCTGCAACAAGAGGCGCGTCGTCTGCGCCGGGAGACCGAAAAGTGAATCCGCTGCGTAGAAAGCGTCTGTTGATCATCCTTGCCATCCTGGCCGGCGTCGGCATTGCCGTGGCCCTGGCCTTGAGCGCGTTGCAGCAGAACATCAACCTGTTCTATACCCCGACCCAGATCGCCAACGGCGAAGCGCCGCTGGACACGCGCATCCGCGCCGGCGGCATGGTGGAGAAGGGGTCTCTGAAGCGTTCCAGCGATTCCCTCGACGTGACCTTCGTGGTCACCGACTTCAACAAGGCCGTGACCATCACCTACCGCGGCATCCTCCCGGACCTGTTCCGCGAAGGCCAGGGCATCGTCGCCTTGGGCAAACTCAATGCCGACGGCGTGGTGGTGGCCGATGAAGTGCTGGCCAAGCACGATGAAAAATACATGCCGCCGGAAGTCACCAAGGCGCTCAAGGACAGCGGCCAGTCCGCGCCAAAGCCAGCGAAGGAGGGCTAAGTGATGACGTCTGCACTGTTTATTCCGGAACTGGGTCACTTGGCGATGATCCTCGCGCTGTGCTTTGCCATCGTGCAAGCCGTGGTGCCGCTGCTGGGCGCCTGGCGGGGTGATCGCTTGTGGATGAGCCTGGCGCAGCCGGCCGCGTGGGGGCAGTTCGCGTTTCTGGTTTTCGCCTTCGGCTGCCTGACCTATGCCTTTATGACCGACGATTTTTCCGTCGCCTATGTGGCCAATAACTCCAACAGCGCCTTGCCCTGGTATTACAAATTCAGCGCCGTGTGGGGCGCCCACGAAGGCTCGTTGCTGCTGTGGGCGTTGATCCTCGGTGGCTGGACCTTTGCCGTGTCGGTGTTCTCGCGCCAACTGCCGCAAGTAATGCTGGCGCGGGTGCTGGCGGTGATGGGCATGATCAGCATCGGTTTCCTGCTGTTCCTGATCATGACCTCCAACCCGTTCAGCCGCATCTTGCCGCAGGTTCCGGCGGACGGGCATGACCTCAACCCGTTGCTGCAAGACATCGGCCTGATCGTGCACCCGCCGATGCTCTACATGGGCTACGTCGGTTTCTCCGTGGCTTTCGCCTTTGCCATCGCCGCGCTGCTCGGTGGTCGCCTCGACGCCGCATGGGCGCGCTGGTCGCGGCCGTGGACCATCGTTGCCTGGGCGTTCCTCGGTATCGGTATCACCCTCGGCTCCTGGTGGGCCTACTACGAACTCGGCTGGGGCGGCTGGTGGTTCTGGGACCCGGTGGAAAACGCCTCGTTCATGCCCTGGCTGGTGGGCACGGCGCTGATTCACTCGCTGGCGGTCACCGAAAAACGCGGCGTGTTCAAGAGCTGGACCGTGTTGCTGGCTATCGCGGCGTTTTCCCTCAGCCTGCTCGGCACTTTCCTTGTGCGGTCGGGCGTGTTGACCTCGGTGCACGCGTTTGCGTCCGACCCGGAACGCGGTGTGTTCATCCTGATCTTCTTGCTGTTTGTGGTCGGCGGTTCACTCACGTTGTTTGCACTGCGCGCCCCGGTGGTCAAGAGCCAGGTCGGCTTCAACCTGTGGTCGCGGGAAACCCTGCTGCTGGGCAATAACCTGGTGCTGGTGGTGGCCGCGTCGATGATTCTGCTCGGCACCCTGTACCCGTTGGTGCTGGACGCTCTGAGCGGCGCCAAGCTGTCCGTCGGCCCGCCGTATTTCAACGCGTTGTTCATTCCGCTGATGGGCTTGTTGATGGTGGTGATGGCGGTCGGTGTGCTGGTGCGCTGGAAAGACACCCCGGTGAAATGGCTGGCAGGCATGCTGATGCCTGTGCTGCTGGGCAGCGTGGCGCTGGCGGTGATCGCCGGTATCGCCTACGGCGACTTCAACTGGGCGGTGCTCGCGACCTTCCTGCTGGCGGCCTGGGTATTGCTGGCCGGTGTGCGGGATATCTTCGACAAGACCCGCCACAAAGGCCTGATCAAAGGGCTACCAAGCCTGACCCGCAGCTACTGGGGCATGCAGATCGCCCATATCGGCATCGCCGTGTGCGCCCTGGGCGTGGTGTTGTCCAGCCAGAACAGCGCTGAGCGCGACCTGCGTTTGGCGCCGGGCGAGTCCATGGACCTGGCCGGTTACCACTTCATCTTTGAAGGTGCCAAACACTTCGAGGGCCCGAACTTCACTTCCGACAAAGGCACCGTGCGTGTGGTGCGCAACGGCAAGGAAGTGGCAGTGCTGCACCCGGAAAAACGCCTGTACACCGTACAGAGTTCGATGATGACCGAAGCCGGCATCGACGCCGGTTTCACCCGCGACCTGTATGTGGCGCTGGGTGAACCGCTGGGCGACGGCGCCTGGGCGGTGCGTGTGCATGTGAAGCCGTTTGTGCGCTGGATCTGGTTCGGCGGCTTGCTCACCGGTTTCGGTGGTTTGCTGGCGGCGCTGGATCGGCGGTATCGGGTCAAGGTCAAGAGCCGGGTGCGTGAAGCCCTCGGCCTGCAAGGAGCGGCGGTATGAAGCGTTGGTTGATGGTCTTGCCGCTGGCGGCGTTTCTGGTGGTGGCGGTCTTCCTGTATCGCGGTTTGTACCTGGACCCGGCGGAGCTGCCTTCGGCGATGATCGGCAAGCCGTTCCCCGCGTTCAGCCTGCCGACCGTACAGGGCGATAAAACCCTGACCCAGGCCGACCTGCTGGGCAAGCCGGCGCTGGTCAACGTGTGGGGCACCTGGTGCATCTCGTGCCGCGTCGAGCATCCGGTGTTGAACAAGCTCGCCGAGAAAGGCGTGGTGATCTACGGCATCAACTACAAGGACGACAACGCCGCCGCCTTGAAATGGCTGGCCGAGTTCCACAACCCGTACCAGTTGGATATCCGCGATGAAGACGGCAACCTCGGCCTGAACCTCGGCGTGTACGGCGCCCCGGAAACCTTCTTTATCGACGCCAAGGGCGTGATCCGCGACAAGTACGTCGGTGTGATCGACGAAGTGGTGTGGCGCGAGCAACTGGCCGCCAAGTACCAGGCGCTGGTCGATGAGGCCAAGCCATGAAGCGTCTGTTAGCCGCTGCGGTATTGGCCTTGGGCTTGGCCGGCGTGGCCCACGCCGCCATCGACACCTATGAATTCGCCAACGACGCCGAGCGCGAGCGTTTCCGCGACTTGACCAAGGAACTGCGCTGCCCCAAATGCCAGAACCAGGACATCGCCGACTCCAACGCGCCCATCGCCGCCGACCTACGCAAGGAAATCTTCCGCATGCTGGGGGAGGGCAAGGACAACCAGCAGATCATCGACTTCATGGTCGACCGCTACGGTGATTTCGTGCGCTACAAACCGGCCCTCACCGGCAAGACCGCGTTGCTCTGGTTCGGCCCCGCTGGGCTGTTGCTGGCCGGTGTGGTGGTGATGGCCGTGATCGTACGCCGTCGCCGCGCCGCGCCTGCCGATGGTTCCGACGCGCTGTCCTTAGATGAGCGTAAACGCCTCGACCAATTGCTGGACACCAAGACTGATGATTGATTTCTGGCTCGCAGCCGGCTTGCTGCTTCTGATTGCCCTGAGTTTCCTGTTGATCCCTGTCCTGCGCGGCCGCCGCGCCCAGCGTGAAGAGGACCGTACCGCGCTGAACGTGGCGCTGTATCAGGAACGCGTCGCCGAGCTGCAAGTGCAGCAGGATGAAGGCGTGCTAAACGCCGCCCAGCTCGACACCGGTCGCGCCGAAGCCGCCCGCGAATTGCTCGCCGACACCGAGGGTGTGGAAAAGCCCCGTGAATCGCGTTTGGGCAAGCCGCTGCCGTTGTTTGCCGCGATCCTCGTACCCGTATTGGGCGTTGCCCTGTACCTGCATTTCGGCGCCAGCGACAAGGTTGAACTGACCCGCGAATTTGCCCGGCCACCGGTGTCCATGGAAGACATGACTCACCGCCTGGAACGCGCCGCCGCCGCCCAGCCAGACTCCGCCGAAGGCCTGTACTTCCTCGGGCGCGCCTACATGGCCCAGGACCGTGCTGCCGATGCCGCCCAGGTGTTCGAACGCACGGTGGCCCTGGCCGGTCGCCAGCCCGAGTTGCTCGGCCAGTGGGCGCAGGCCCAGTATTTTGCCGACAATAAACAATGGTCGCCCAAGGTCCAGGCGTTGACCGACGAGGCGTTGAAGCTCGACCCCAAGGAAGTCACCAGCCTCGGCCTGCTCGGCATCGCTGCATTTGAAGGCCAGCGTTACCAGGAAGCCATCGACTACTGGAATCGCCTGCTGGCCCAATTGCCACCAGAGGACAACTCCCGTGTTGCGTTGCAAGGCGGCATTGATCGGGCCGCGGAAAAGCTGAAAGAAAGCGGCGGCACCGTCGTCCAGGCGCCCAAGGCGGTTCTGAAAGTGCGCGTGGATTTGTCCGCCGAGGTGAAGGCCAAATCCCTGCCTACCGACAGCGTATTCATCTTCGCCCGTGCCGTCGCCGGCCCACCGGCGCCGCTGGCAGCCAAGCGCGTCACCGTGGCTGAACTGCCGGTGACCGTCGAACTGGGCGATGCCGACGCGATGATGCCGCAGTTGAAACTGTCGAACTTCCCCGAAGTCCAACTGGTTGCGCGCATATCCCGGGCCGGTCAGCCGACCACTGGCGAGTGGATCGGCCGCAGCCAACCCTTGGCCAGCACCACCACTGCGTTGCAGCAGCTGACCATCGACCGTCCGGATCAGTAATTTCGAGGAAACGCCCATGACCGCATTTGCACGCATCACCTTGCTCAGCCTGGTACTCGGCCTGAGCGCTTGTGCGGTCCACCGGCCACCTCCCGCACCCACCGGCCCGACCATCCCGCCGTCGGGCCCATCGACCCAACCCAGCACCAAACCCTCCGGCCCGGTGACCCCGCCACCCAAGCCCGTCCCGACGTCATCACCGACCTTCGCCCCGCCGCCGGGCGCGGCGAGCCACTGGGACGGGACCATGAAGGTCTACGTGCTGGAAGACCAGCCCGACACCTTCTACCGCCAGCGCACCTACTATCGCTGGAGCAACGGCTGGAGCCGCTCCATCAGCCCGAATGGCCCGTGGGAAGACACCAACGTGCAGGGCGTGCCGCCGGGGTTGAGCAAAAAATACGCGCAATGACAAAAGGCGACCTTCGGGTCTAATGCCAGTCAGTTAAGGGTGAGCACTGTGGCGAGGGAGCTTGCTCCCGCTGGGCCGCGAAGCGGCCCCTGCTCTTTGTTTTAAAAGACTGGGACTGCTACGCAGTCCAACGGGAGCAAGCTCCCTCGCCACAGGTTATTTTTTGTCCTTTCGACCTCTTAACACAGGTCAAATATTCATCAGCTTGGCCGCAATCGCATTCCGCCCCGCCGGCTCGTTGATCATCGCCAAGACAGAGGACGCAATGATGGCAGGCAGGTTGATCTATCTCATCGGGCCTTCAGGCTCCGGCAAGGACAGCCTGCTGGACGCCGCACGCCCGCGCTTGGCCGAGCGCGGCTGCCGTATCGTGCGCCGGGTCATCACCCGTTCGGCGGAAGCCGTGGGCGAGGCGGCACAAGGGGTGAGCCCGGCGCAGTTTGCCGTGATGGAGGCTCAGGGCGCGTTTGCCCTGAGTTGGCAGGCGAATGGGTTGTCCTATGGCATCCCCAAGGACATCGACGCCTGGCTGGCGGCGGGAGACGATGTGCTGGTCAACGGCTCACGCGCGCACCTGGCGCAGACCCGCGAGCGATACCCGGCATCGTTGGTGCTGCTGTTGACGGTTGACCAGGCCGTATTGCGCCAACGCTTGATCGCACGTGGGCGGGAGTCGTTGGCAGATATTGAGGAGCGCTTGGCACGGAATGCTCGGTTCACCGCGCAGTTGATCGCCGATGACGCCACGGGCGTATTCGTGCTGGACAACTCCGGGCCGCTGGAACATACCGTCGAGCGCTTGCTGCATTGCCTTAACGTCTAACGATTCAACAGTTGCTCTACGTAGTCCACGAACGCCCGCGCCTTGGCACTCGCCATTCGGCCGGTGGGAAACACGGCCCATAAATCCCGTGCCGGCAGTTTCCAGTCGTTGAGCACGGTCTTTACTTCTCCGCTGGCCAGTTCCGGCGCAAACATCCAGCTGGACGACAACGTCAGCCCCAAATGGCTCAGGACACCGGCACGCACACCCTCTGCCGCGGTGACGCGCAGGCGGCCGTGGGCAACCAGTGGGTACTCGGTCTCGCCTTGTGTGAAGGTCCAGTGCGCGCCTTCGCCACGGGTATAGATCACCGCTTCATGTTGCAGCAAATCTGCCGGGGTGGCGGGTTCGCCGAAGCGTTCGAAGTAGGTGGGGGTGCCCAGGATGACGCAGGGTGATTGGCCGATCTTGCGTGCGGTAAGGCTTGAATCGTTCATGTTGCCCATGCGCAGGGCGACGTCGATGCCTTCTTCCACCAGGTTGAGGCTGCGGTCATCGAGCACCACGTCCACATTCAATTCGGGGTACTGCGCAAGGAAGGCGCCCAGGTGAGGAATGATGTGCATCCGTGCGAACGTCACCGCCGCGCTGATACGCAAGTTGCCGGTGAGCCCGGCCCCCGCGCCTCGGGCGGCGTCATCCGCTGCGTTGGCTTCGTCGATGGCGCGGCGGGCTTTCTCGAAAAAAGCCAGTCCCGCTTCGGTCGGCGTCAGGCCCCGCGTGGAGCGCAACACCAACCGTACCGCCAGGCGCGTCTCCAACTGCGCGATGCTCTTGGAGACGGCGGGCTGGCCGATGCCCAGGCGCTTGGCGGCAGCGGAAAACGAGCCGGTTTCGACCACGTGGACAAAGGTTTCCATGGCGGTGAGGCGATCCATCGGGTGGTCCTATTCGATACGGCCAAGTTGATTCGACGCCCAAGCCTAGGGCGAAGGGCTGTCGGTGTCACCCGCTTCTCGCTTTAAGCGGGCGGACTTTTCAATATGCGGCAAAACAACCGCCAGTCAGTTTGGAGAAAGTTGTGCTTGAGTAAAGGTAACTCCAGAGTTATTTTTATTCGGGCCAAGCCAAGGAGGCGGCGGTGCAAAGCAGGGTATTGATCAAGGAACTGCAAGAGGCAGGTTGGGTGCTGGATCGGGTTACGGGCAGTCATCATATTTTTACCCATCGCTATAACCCGTACACCATTCCCGTGCCTCATCCCAAAAAGGGCCTGCCCTTGGGCACCGTCAGAAGCATCAGGAAACCTGCCGGCTTGTTTGATTTTTAAGGAGAGCGCTCATGCAATACCCAATCTGTATCGAATGGGGCGATGACTTTACCGCCACTGGCATCCAGATCCCCGACATTCCAGGGGCTGTCACCGCCGGAGACAGTTTTGAAGAGGCGTACAACGCCGCGGTGGAAGTCGCGCACATCATGCTGCAAGAGATCGCCGCAGAGGGTGGGCCGATTCCGATGCCAACGTCGGTGGCCAATCATCACGCCCATGAAGACTACGCAGGAATGGGCTGGGGGATGTTGGAGTTGGACATCTCGCCCTATCTGGGCAAGACCGAGAAGGTCAATGTGACCTTGCCCGGTTATGTCATCCAGCGTATCGACCGCTATGTGCGCGAGCACAAGGTGAAAAGCCGCTCGTCATTTCTGGCGGACGCGGCTCTGGAGAAGTTGGTGCGGTCCTGACGACAATCAGGCCGTTGCCACCGAGGGTTCACGGGACGCGCTCAGGAAGCGCAGCAACGCCACCAGCGGGAATGCACTGCCCACCAGCATTACGCCCAGCCAGCCGCCGTGTTCGTACACACTGCTGGCAATCGCCGAACCAAACGCACCGCCGATGAAGATGCTGGTCATGTACAGCGCGTTCAAGCGACTGCGGCTATTGGCGTCGAGGGCGTAGATGGCGCGTTGGCCGAGTACCATGTTCATTTGTACACAGAAGTCCAGTACCACGCCGGTGACGGCCAGGCCGATCACGCTGTACAGCGGATGCACGAAGGCCGGCAGGAAGCTCAACGCGGCGAACAGCATCGCGAGCAGTGAAGCGCGGTGCGTGTGGCCAGCATCCGCCAGGCGGCCGGCGAGGGGCGCGGCGATGGCGCCCAGCGCACCGACCAGGGCAAACAACGCGATCTCGCTTTGGCTCAGGCCATGGTTACGCGCCAGTTCAAGTGGGGCAGCGGTCCAGAACAGGCTGAAGGTGGCGAACATGCAACCTTGGTAGAACGCCCGCTGACGTAGCACTGGCTGGTTGCGCAGCAACGTGCCCAGTGAGCGCAGCAGTTGGCCGTAGCTGGCGCTATGGTCGGGCTGGCGTTTGGGGATGGTGATCAGCAGGACCACGCTGATAAATGCCATCAGCGCCGCGGCGGCCATGAACATCGCGCGCCAGCCGAAATGGTCCGCCACGACGCTGGATACCGGCCGCGCCAGCAGGATGCCCAACAACAGGCCGCCCATGATGCTGCCGACCACGCGGCCACGCGACTCGGCCGGCGCCAGGTGCGCGGCCAGCGGGATCAGGATCTGCACCGACACCGAACTGAAACCGATCAGCAACGACACCAGCAGGAACAGGTTCGGCTGCTCGGTAAACCCGGCGCCGAGCAGGCTGGCGATGGCCAGCACGGTGGTGGCGATCATCAGCTTGCGGTTTTCCAGCAAGTCCCCCAAAGGCACCAGAAAGAACAGCCCCAGCGCGTAGCCGATTTGCGTCAACGACACGATCAGGCTGGCCATGGCCGGCGTGAGGCCGATGTCCGGGGCGATCAGCTCGATGATTGGCTGCGCATAGTAAATGTTGGCAACGATGGCGCCGCAGCAGAACGCAAACAGCATCACCATCCCGCGGGTCATGGTGGTTGTAGCGTGTGAGGTAGCGTTCATGGGGTTCTCATAAATGCGAAGGAAGATGGCGTGCGAGAGTAAAGACTTGGCCTGGTGCGCAGTAGGCCGCTGGCAGTGATAACACTCATGCCGCAAATTAATGACTGAATCGTTAACTTTTGGGTCGAACCGCGATGATACATTCAGACACAACTGCCGAAACAGGAAATCCACTGTCATGAAGATCACGCTGAACAAGATGCTCCTGGCCTCTACCCTTGCCGCCGCCATGGCCATGGGCCTGGCACACGCCGCCGATGCGCCGCGGGTGGGCGTGCGTGGCGCCATCACTGCCATCGAGGGGGATGCGTTGCAGATCAAGGTCAACAGCGGTGAAGACGTCACCGTACACCTGACAAAAGACACCCAGGTCCGCGCCGTCACCCTGGCCAGGATCGACGAGATCAAGCCCGGCAGCTACATCGGCTCCGCCGCCATGCCCAATGCCGACGGCACCCTCACGGCGCTGGAAGTGCACGTGTTCCCACCGGCCATGGCGGGCACCGGTGATGGGCATCGCGCATTCGACTTGAAAGAAGGCAGCAGCATGACCAACGGCACCGTCGGCGACCTGGTGGTGAGCAACGGGCGCACCCTGACCGTGAAGTACAAGGGCGGCGAGCAGAAGATCGTCGTGCCGGAGGATGTGCCGATCGTGAACCTGGAGCCGGGGGATCGCAGCTTGCTGAAACCGGGGGTGAAGGTGGTGATGTTTGCGGCGAAGGGCGCGGATGGAACGATTACGGCGCAGGCCATTTCAGCGGGCAAAGATGGCGTAACCCCGCCGATGTAACTTCAAACAAAGAACCAAATGTGGGAGGGGGCTTGCCCCCGATAGCGATGTGTCAGTCAACACATCAGTGACTGAGCCACCGCTATCGGGGGCAAGCCCCCTCCCACATTTTTACTACATGTATCCAGTTACAGCGTTATTGGCCGGAGTAAATCTGGTCGAAAACCCCACCATCATTGAAGTGGGTCTTCTGCACGGTACGCCAGTCACCAAAGGTCTTCTCCACCGACAGGAAGTCGACTTTCGGGAAGCGGTCGGTGTACTTGGCCAATACCTTCGCATCCCGCGGACGCAGGTAGTTGTTGGCGGCAATTTCCTGGCCTTCCGGCGACCACAGGTACTTCAAGTAATCTTCGGCGGCCACGCGGGTGCCTTTCTTCTCGACCACTTTGTCGACCACCGATACTGGCGGCTCGGCTTCGGCGGACACGCTTGGGTAGATCACTTCGAACTGATCACGGCCGAATTCACGGGCGATCATTTCGGCTTCGTTTTCAAACGTCACTAGCACGTCGCCGATCTGGTTGGTCATGAACGTGGTGGTGGCGGCACGGCCACCGGTGTCCAGCACTGGCGCTTGCTTGAACAGTTTGCCGACGAAGGCTTTGGCCTTGTTTTCGTCGCCGCCGTTTTTCAGCACATAGCCCCAGGCCGACAGGTAGGTGTAGCGGCCGTTACCCGAGGTTTTCGGGTTGGGCACGATCACCTGCACGCCATCCTTGAGCAAATCCGGCCAGTCTTTCAGGGCTTTCGGGTTGCCTTTGCGCACGATGAAGACGGTGGCGGAGGTGAACGGCGCGCTGTTGTTCGGCAGGCGGGTCACCCAGTTGTCCGGCACCAGTTTGCCGTTGTCCACCAGGGCGTTGATGTCGGTGGCCATGTTCATGGTGATTACGTCAGCCGGCAGGCCGTCGATGACCGAGCGCGCTTGTTTGCTGGAACCGCCGAAGGACATCTGCAGGGTCAGCTTGTCGTTCGGGTGCTCGGCTTCCCAGTGCTTCTGGAAGGCGGCGTTGTAGTCCTTGTAGAAATCGCGCATCACGTCGTAGGAGACGTTGAGCAGTGTGACGGGGGCAGCCTGGACGGCGCCCGCCAGGGCAAGGCCGGCGGCCAGGAGAGAGGCGCTAACGAGTTTTTTCACTGCTCATTCCTTGTTGTTCGAGAAGGTTATCTATTGAGTGAGGGCAATATGCCAGCGACTATAGCTGGCGGCGCATAGACGTTTAAAGATTAAAACGCACTTTGCTTATTCCAATTTACGGAAAAGATTATTGCCACAACGCGAGCAGAACGCAGCCTGGGGTTCATGGCTGTCTTTCTTGCACACCGGGCAGTCATGCTTGAGCTGTTCACCGCGCATGGCGCTGGCCAATTCGGCGGTGAAGATCCCGGTGGGTACGGCGATGATCGAGTAACCGGTGATCATCACCAGTGACGAAATCACCTGGCCCAGCGGGGTCTTCGGCACAATATCGCCAAAGCCCACGGTGGTCAGGGTGACGATGGCCCAATAGATGCCCTTGGGAATACTGGTAAAGCCGTGCTCCGGGCCTTCGATCACATACATCAAAGTGCCGAACACCGTCACCAGAGTGCACACGCTGACCAGAAACACCACGATCTTCTGCTTGCTGCCCCGCAGCGCGGCCATCAGGTAGTTGGCCTGCTTGAGATAAGGGCTGAGCTTGAGCACGCGGAAAATCCGCAACATGCGGATGATGCGGATGATCAACAGGTACTGCGCATCGCTGTAATACAGGGCCAGGATGCCCGGGACGATGGCCAGCAAATCCACCAACCCATAAAAACTGAAGGCGTAGCGCAAGGGTTTGGGCGAGCAGTACAGGCGCAGCCCGTACTCGATCAGGAAAATAAGGGTAAAGCCCCACTCGATGTAGGCCAGTACATCGGCGTAGTCGCGGTGCACCTGATCGATGCTGTCGAGCATCACGATCACGAGGCTGGCGAGGATGATCAGTAGCAGGATCCCATCAAATCGCCGCCCGGCGGTGGTGTCACTCTGGAAAATCATGACGTAGAGCCGCTGGCGCCAGTCGTTGTTGCTGTTCATAAATCTCGCCTGAATCGAATATCGAGCCAGCCTAGGGGGATTCGAAGGGGCTGTCCATGGAGGGTTTCTGAAGCATCCGAGTGGCTGCGCGCACCAGCCAGCAGGCGAGGATAAACGGCGCGGTCAGTGCAGGCAGGTGCAGCGCTGCAAAGCCCGGTGTGAGGATGATCGCCAACAGGATACCGAGCAGTGGCAACCAGGGTTGACGGCGCAACGGGCTCAGGGCCAGCGCGGCCAGGGCGGGGTTGTAGCTGTGCAGGCCGAGGAGGGCGCTGGTGGATTCGCCCAACAGCAGCGCGATCAGCACGCCAACGCTGGCGCCGGTCAGTGCCCATAGGGCGGCGCGCTTGCTGGCCAGCCAAAGCCCAAGCGCAATCAACACCCCCGCGAGGGGCTGGTCCAGCAGCATGATTTGCGCGAGCCCGGTAAAGGGCGCGATGAGCACCGAAAGAGTGTCCGGTTCAGTCAGGGCAAACGTGCCTTCCGGAACGGTGCCCAGTAACAGCCATCCAAGCCCGACAAATGGCGCGGTATAGGCCGGCAAGTCATTGGGGCGACTTGCGTGTTTCAACCATTGCCGCGTCAACATCGCCGCCAGGCCGCCGCACGCCAGGATCAACGGCGGCAACAACGCGGACCATTGGAAATGCTGGCTGATCAGCAGGCCCAGCAACACACCGTTGTAGCTGTACAGCCCGGCCTGTCGCTCAGCCTTGGGATAGCCCCGGCGCTGGGCCGTGAGCAAGCCCGCCACGCCACCCAGCAACGCCCCGCCGAACAAAGCGGGGGCGCCGATCAAAATGGCGAGCAGGCACAGCAGGCCGCACAGCGGCTGGCGCTGGAGGAAAATCTGGCTGAAACCGTTGAGCAGGGCTTCGGCCCAGTCGGGGCAGGTTGGGTTGTGCATGCTGGTTAGTCAGTGGGACCCAGGTGTCCCCAATCGGGGGCAAGCCCCCTCCCACACTGGATTGGGTTCACATATCTACCTATGTGAACACAGTCAAAATGTGGGAGGGGGCTTGCCCCCGATGAGGCCCTAACAGACGCTAAATCAACGTCTCGATACGCAGCGAGTTGGTCGACCCCGGCTGCCCGAACGGCACCCCCGCCGTAATCACCAAGGTATCCCCGCGCTGCGCCATGCCCTGGGCCTGTGCAATCTCCAGCGCCGTCGAGCACACCTCATCCACCTGGCGCAGCCGATCATTGACCACCGAGTGCACACCCCACGCCACGCTCAAGCGCCTGGCGGCAGACAGGTTCGGGGTCAGGTTGAGGATCGGCGCCACTGGCCGTTCCCGCGCCGCACGCAGGCTGGAGGCGCCCGACTCGCTGTAGTTCACTAGCACCGCCACCGGCAGGATGCTGCTGATACGGCGGATCGCGCAGCTGATGGCGTCCGACACCGTGGCGTCGGCCTTGGGCCGGCTGACATCCAACTGGGTCTGGTAATCCGGGCCGTTTTCCACTTGGCGAATGATCTTGCTCATCATCAACACGGCTTCCAACGGATAGTCGCCGGAGGCGGTTTCGGCCGACAGCATCACCGCGTCCGCCCCTTCGGCCACGGCATTGGCCACGTCGGTGACTTCGGCGCGAGTCGGCGCAGGCGAGAAGCGCATGGACTCAAGCATCTGCGTCGCCACTACCACCGGCTTACCCAGTTGGCGACAAGTAGCGATGATGTCTTTCTGGATCTGCGGCACGCTCTCCGCTGGCACTTCCACGCCCAGGTCGCCTCTGGCCACCATGATCGCGTCGCTCAGCTCGGCGATTTCCCGCAGGCGCTGCACCGCCGAGGGTTTCTCGATCTTGGCCATCAGAAATGCGCGGTCGCCGATCAGCTCACGGGCTTCGCGGATGTCTTCCGGGCGCTGTACGAACGACAGCGCCACCCAGTCCACGCCCAGTTCCAGGCCGAAGCTCAAGTCGCGCCGATCCTTGGCGGTCAAGGGGCTCAGTTCCAACAGCGCTTGTGGGACGTTCACGCCTTTGCGGTCCGACAATTCGCCGCCATTGAGCACGGTGGTGTCGATGGCATCGGCGTGCTTGGTGATCACCCGCAGGCGCAGCTTGCCGTCGTCCAGCAGCAGGTCCATGCCGGGTTCCAGCGCCGCGATGATTTCCGGGTGGGGCAGGTTGACCCGGCGTTGGTCGCCGGGGGTTTCATCCAGGTCCAGGCGCAAGGCCTGGCCGCGCACCAGTTGCACCTTGCCCTCGGCAAAGCGCCCGACGCGCAGCTTTGGCCCTTGCAAGTCCATCAGGATGCCCAGCGGGTAATTCAGCTGGCGCTCGACCTGGCGAATCCACTGGAAGCGCTGGGCGTGGTCGGCATGGTCACCGTGGCTGAAATTGAGCCGGAAGATGTTCACCCCGGCTTCCACCAGCTCGCGGATGTCATCAATACCGTGGGTGGCCGGGCCCAGGGTGGCGAGGATCTTGACCTTCTTGTCAGGCGTCATGTGTGGGGTTCCCAAGAATCAGAATGGCGCGGAAGTCATTGACGTTGGTGCGCGTCGGCTCGGTGACGATCAACCCGTCGAGGGCGGCGAAATAGCCGTAGCCGTTGTTGTTATCCAGTTCATCGCTGGCCGACAGGCCAAGGGCTTCGGCGCGCGAATAACTGCACGGCGTCATGATCGCGCCGGCATTGTCTTCGGAGCCGTCGATGCCATCGGTGTCACCGGCCAGGGCGTACACGCCGGGCAAACCCTTGAGGCTGTCGGTGAGGCTCAGCAGGAATTCCGCGTTGCGCCCGCCACGGCCATCGCCGCGCACGGTGACGGTGGTTTCACCGCCGGAGAGGATCACGCACGGCGCCGCCAGGGGCTGGCCGTGTTGCACGATTTGGCGAGCAATGCCGGCGTGCACCTTGGCCACGTCCCGCGCTTCGCCTTCCAGGTCGCCGAGGATCAACGGGCTGAACCCGGCCTGGCGGACTTTTACCGCTACCGCTTCGAGGGATTGCTGGGGGCGGGCGATCAGTTGGAAGTGGCTGCGGGCGAGCACTGGGTCGCCGGGCTTGACGGTTTCCGAGGCCGGGTTTTGCAACCAGCTGCGCACCGCAGCGGGGGCGTCGATGTTGTAGCGTTTGAGGATCGCCAGGGCTTGCTGCGAGGTGGTCGGGTCGCCCACGGTGGGGCCGGAGGCAATCACCGTGGCCTGGTCGCCCGGCACATCGGAAATCCCATAGGTGTACACCGTGGCCGGCCATGCGGCCTTGGCCAGACGCCCACCCTTGATGGCCGAGAGGTGCTTGCGCACGCAATTCATCTCGCCAATGGTGGCGCCGGATTTGAGCAGGGCTTTGTTGATGGCCTGCTTGTCGGCCAGGGTGATGCCGTCGGCCGGCAACGCCAACAGGGCAGAGCCACCGCCGGACAACAGGAAGATCACACGGTCGTCTTCGCCGAGGTTGCTGATCAGCTCCAGCACACGCTTGGCCACGGCCAGGCCCGCGGCATCGGGCACGGGGTGCGCGGCTTCGACCACTTCGATTTTCTTGCACGGCGCGCCGTGGCCGTAGCGGGTGACCACCAGGCCGCTGACTTCACCTTGCCAGCAGTTTTCCACCACCAGCGCCATGGCGGCGGCGGCCTTGCCGGCGCCGATCACGATCACACGGCCACTGCGGTCGGCGGGCAGATAAGGTTCAAGGACTTGCCGGGGGTGGGCGGCGTCGATGGCTGTGGCAAACAGCTCGTGAAGCAGGTGTTGCGGATCGACCGACATAAGCGGGCTCCCGGGGGATTCTTGTTATTTGGGGTTACAT
This sequence comes from Pseudomonas nabeulensis, assembly GCF_004682045.1. Classification (GTDB taxonomy): domain Bacteria; phylum Pseudomonadota; class Gammaproteobacteria; order Pseudomonadales; family Pseudomonadaceae; genus Aquipseudomonas; species Aquipseudomonas nabeulensis. The sequence continues at coordinate 106,101 of NZ_QUZT01000005.1, read as the reverse complement.
CAAATTTCGGATTGGAGCGCGATCAAGTGTGGGAGGGGGCTTGCCCCCGATGGCGGTGCATCCATCAGCACATTTGTAGCTGACCCACTGCAATCGGGGGCAAGCCCCCTCCCACAGTTTGATCGCATTGCAAATCAGGGATTACTTGTCGCGGATGGAGAAGTTGGCCATATGCTCCAAGCCCTTGATCAGCGCCGAATGGTCCCAGTTGCCGCCACCGATGGCGGTGCACGTACTGAATACCTGCTGGGTTCCGGCGGTGTTCGGCAAGTTGATCCCCAGCTCCTTGGCACCGGCCAATGCCAGGTTCAAATCCTTCTGGTGCAGGTTGATACGGAAGCCCGGATCGAAGGTGCCCTTGATCATGCGTTCGCCATGCACTTCCAAAATCTTCGACGAGGCAAACCCACCCATCAGTGCTTCACGCACCTTGGCCGGATCGGCGCCATTCTTGGAGGCGAACAGCAGCGCTTCGGCCACCGCCTGGATATTCAGCGCCACGATGATCTGGTTGGCCACCTTGGCGGTCTGGCCGTCACCGTTGCTGCCGACCAGGGTGATGTTCTTGCCCATGGCCTGGAACAGCGGCAAGGCGCGTTCAAAGGTCTGCGGCTCACCGCCGATCATGATGCTCAGGGTGCCGGCCTTGGCGCCGACTTCACCGCCGGATACCGGCGCATCGAGGTACTGCGCGCCAGCCTGGTTGATCTTGGCGGCAAATGCCTTGGTAGCGGTGGGGGAGATCGAACTCATGTCGATCACCACCTTGTTCGGCGACAGGCCAGCGGCCACGCCGTCGGCGCGGAACAGTACGTCGTCGACCTGTGGGGTGTCCGGCACCATGACGATGATGAACTCGGCTTCCTGGGCCACTTGCTGCGGGTTGGCCAGGGCGATGGCGCCGGCGTCGATCAGCGCTTGCGGCGCCTTGCCGTGGTGTTCGGAGAGGAACAGTTGGTGACCTGCTTTCTGCAGGTTCGCGGCCATGGGTTGGCCCATGATGCCGGTGCCGATAAATCCGATTTTAGCCATGATTCAATCCTCTTGTTAGTTCACCGCAGGACCCCTGTGGGAGGGGCGGTGCGACGATTCGACTTGCCCCCGATAGCGGTGTGTCAGGCGAACGTGTATTGACTGGTTCGCCGCCATCGGGGGCAAGCCCCCTCCCACATGGGTTTGGTGGTGTGTCTGTTAGATCGCGTTGTGGGTTTTGAGCCAGCCAAGTCCAGCTTCGGTGGTGGTCAGCGGCTTGTACTCACAGCCCACCCAACCCTGGTAACCAATGCGGTCCAGATGCTCGAACAGGAACCGATAGTTGATCTCCCCCGTGCCCGGCTCATTGCGCCCCGGGTTGTCCGCCAGCTGGATATGGTTGATCTCACCCAGGTGCGCGGCCATGGTGCGGGCCAGATCACCTTCCATGATTTGCATGTGGTAGATGTCGTATTGCAGGAACAGGTTATCGCTGCCCACTTGCTCGCGAATCGACAGGGCCTGCGCGGTATTGTTCAGGTAGAAGCCGGGAATGTCGCGGGTGTTGATCATCTCCATCACCAGCTTGATCCCCGCCGCTTGCAACTTGTCGGCGGCGTACTTGAGGTTGGCGACAAAAGTCTTTTCCAGCGTCGCGTCATCCACACCGGCCGGACGAATTCCCGCCAGGCAGTTGATCTGGGTATTGCCCAGGACCTGTGCGTAGGCGATGGCCAGCTTGACCCCGGCACGGAATTCCTCGACCCGCTCCGGGTGGCATGCCAGGCCGCGCTCGCCGTTGGCCCAGTCACCGGCCGGCAGGTTGAACAGCACTTGGGTCAGGCCGTTGGCGTCGAGCTGCGCCTTGATTTCAGCCGAGCTGAATTCGTAGGGGAACAGGTACTCGACACCTTCGAAGCCCGCATCGGCGGCCGCTTTGAAACGAGCAAGAAAGTCCTGCTCGGTGAACAGCATGGACAGGTTGGCGGCAAAACGCGGCATAGGGTTCTCCTTAATCGAGCAGGGAAATGGCGGTTGGCGCGTCGTTGCCCACCAGTGCCAGGTCTTCGAATTCGTTGACGGCGTTGATCTCGGTGCCCATGGAAATATTGGTCACGCGCTCCAGGATGATCTCGACGATCACCGGCACCTTGAACTCTTCGATCAGCTCCTCGGCGCGGCGCAATGCGGGTGCAATCTGGCTCGGTTCGAACACACGCAGCGCCTTGCAACCCAGGCCTTCGGCGACGGCCACATGGTCGACGCCATAGCCGTTGAGTTCCGGTGCGTTGAGGTTGTCGAAGGACAGCTGCACGCAGTAATCCATTTCGAAACCACGCTGCGCCTGGCGAATCAGCCCCAGGTAGGAGTTGTTCACCACTACGTGGATGTACGGCAGCTTGAACTGCGCGCCCACGGCCAGTTCTTCGATCATGAACTGGAAGTCATAGTCCCCCGACAGCGCCACCACTTTACGGCTCGGGTCGGCCTTGACCACGCCGAGGGCCGCCGGAATGGTCCAGCCCAACGGGCCGGCCTGGCCGCAGTTGATCCAGTGACGAGGCTTGTATACGTGCAGGAACTGCGCACCGGCAATCTGCGACAGGCCGATGGTGCTGACGTAGCAAGTGTCTTTGCCGAACACCTGGTTCATCTCTTCGTAGACGCGTTGCGGTTTGACCGGCACGTTGTCGAAGTGGGTCTTGCGGTGCAGGGTGGCCTTGCGCTGCTGGCAGTCATTAAGCCAGGCGCTGCGGTCCTTGAGCTTGCCGGCGGCTTTCCACTCGCGGGCTACCTCGATGAACATGGTCAGTGCGGAACCGGCGTCGGACACGATGCCCAGGTCCGGCGTGAACACGCGGCCGATTTGCGTCGGCTCGATGTCGACGTGGATGAATTTGCGCCCTTCGGTGTACACCTCCACCGAACCGGTGTGGCGGTTGGCCCAGCGGTTGCCGATGCCCAGCACCACGTCCGACTTGAGCATCGTCGCGTTGCCATAACGGTGGGAGGTTTGCAGGCCGACCATGCCCACCATCTGCGGGTGATCGTCAGGGATGGTGCCCCAGCCCATCAGGGTCGGGATCACCGGGATACCGGTCAATTCGGCGAACTCCACCAGCAACTCGCTGGCATCGGCGTTGATCACGCCACCGCCGCTCACCAACAGTGGGCGCTCAGCCTGGTCGAGCAGGGCCAGGGCTTTTTCCACCTGCACGCGGGTTGCCAGTGGCTTGGCCAGGGGCAGCGGCTGGTAGGCGTCGATATCGAATTCGATCTCGGCCATCTGCACGTCGAACGGCAGGTCGATCAGCACCGGGCCTGGGCGGCCGGAGCGCATTTCATAAAAGGCTTTCTGGAACGCATAGGGCACTTGGCCGGGCTCGAGAACAGTGGTCGCCCACTTGGTCACCGGCTTGACGATGCTGGTGATGTCCACGGCCTGGAAGTCTTCCTTGTGCATGCGGGCACGCGGCGCTTGGCCGGTGATGCACAGGATCGGGATCGAGTCCGCCGAGGCGCTGTACAGGCCGGTGACCATGTCGGTGCCCGCCGGGCCAGAGGTGCCGATGCACACGCCGATATTGCCGGCCTTGGTGCGGGTGTAGCCCTCGGCCATGTGGGAGGCGCCTTCAACGTGGCGAGCAAGGACGTGATCGATGCCACCCACCTTCTGCAAGGCCGAGTACAGCGGGTTGATCGCAGCGCCTGGGATACCGAAGGCGGTGTCCACGCCTTCACGGCGCATTACCAGAACGGCGGCTTCGATTGCTCTCATTTTGCTCATGGTTTTGGTGCCTCTTGCGTTTTGTAATTGTATACAAGTGGTGTCTGATCAAAGTGTATTCACGGCGAGCTATGCAGGTCAATCCATTTTATGGGTGAGCCTTTGCGTTCGTCGGAAGGCATTTTTTCGACGTATGGAGTGTTTGTGCGAAAATATTGTATACAAAAACAAATGTCATTGTGTTCTATTTGTTTGATCGAGCATCTGATCTTTCAGACCTCCACCGCTTTCCCAATAACAAAAGAAGGACGGCACCATGAGCGCTTTAACCTTGAAAATCGCCACCCAACTGGCCAGCCAGGCCCTGAACGCAGGCCGCACCATTTCAGCCGCGCCGCTGACCATCGCAGTGCTCGACAGCGGTGGGCACCTGATCACCCTGCAACGCGAAGACGGCGCCAGCCTGCTACGCCCGCAGATCGCCATCGGCAAGGCCTGGGGCGCGATTGCGCTGGGCAAGGGTTCGCGCTTGCTGGCACTGGACGCGCAGCAACGCCCGGCGTTTATCGCGGCATTGAACAGCCTGGGGCAGGGCAGTGTGGTGCCGGCACCGGGTGGGGTGTTGATTCGGAATCAGGATGGGGTGGTGTTGGGGGCGATTGGGATCAGCGGGGATACGTCGGATATTGACGAGCAATGCGCGATCACGGCGATTGAGGGGGTGGGGCTGTTGGCGGATGCGGGGGTGGCGGCTTGATTTGATGTGACTGGAAGGGCCTCATCGGGAGCAAGCTCCCTCCCACATTTTGAACTGCGAATACATGCAAAGTGTGGGAGGGGGCTTGCCCCCGATTGGCACAGGCACCTCGGTCTATCAGTCCGGCTCACACCCCTTGAGCACCAACCGAATAATCGTCTGCGCCGCCGCTTCATAATCGGCCTCATCCAGCTTGGCCTTGCCGGTCACCGCCGAGATCTGCCAGTCAAAATCCGCATACGTCTGCGTCGCCGCCCAGATGCTGAACATCAGGTGATTGGGGTCGATGGCCGCGATCAAGCCACGATCCACCCAGCTTTGGATGCAGTTGATGTTGTGCTTGGCCTGGGCGTTCAATTGCTCGACCTGATCAGCGCTGAGGTGCGGCGCGCCGTGCATGATTTCGCTGGCGAACACCTTGGAGGCATGGGGCAGGTCGCGGGAGATGCGGACTTTCGAGCGGATGTAGTTGCTCAGCACTTCTTTGGGCTCGCCATCCGGGTTGAACGGCGTGGAGGCGGCCAGGATCGGCTCGATAATGCTTTCGAGCACCTCGCGGTAGAGGTTGTCCTTGGACTTGAAGTAGTAATAGACGTTGGGCTTGGGCAGCCCGGCCTTGGCGGCGATGTCGCTGGTTTTGGTCGCGGCGAAGCCCTTGTCGGCAAACTCCTCGCTGGCCGCCCGCAGGATTTTTTCTTTATTGCGCTCGCGAATGCTGCTCATAAACCAGTTAATTCCTTGCCAGTACTGGCGGTCGGGCATGGTAGCACCGGCGTTACGCGACGCTCAAGAAACCTCCCGCAGCTCATATACCACGAGCGTTACCCTGGCATTGGGCGCAAGTTTGGGTGGGGCGGCGGTTGACGGGTACCCAGTGCCTATAGTTGGCTCGGATATAGGCTTATAGCGAAATGCGCACTATAAAAAATGCAGGGCAAATGCACACCCTCAATGACGATGGAGATGGGCGTTGTTTGGCTCCTCAAGCCCAGTTGATTCAACGTGTCGTCTGGGAGCCATTAACTAAGGATTAGAAAAATGATTGATGACTTTTCGACTGCATACTCACAAGCGTTTTCCGATAAAAGGCACGACCCGGGGTTTGTGAATAAAAAACAGGGTTTCCTATCCCGCTTAGTGTTTCGGACGTCCATATGCAGTCAGTCGCTGGCGGGAGGGTGTGAGGGCTGGAAGTGGTAATAACGTATTAGAGTGATGACGTTTCCCTGGCGAGCCAGGGAAACCCTTTTTTATAAGGACGTGCTGCATGATCCCGCCGATTGCTGAAATGTCAAAATTTAAAGAGATCGCAAAGCCCGGTTTCGCCAATGCCGCCTTCGAACGAGTCAAACCTTATGTCAGTGAGTTTCTTACGGATAAGCACCCTTATAGAAGTGGTGCCGTTTGCCCGTTTGTTGCGGGCGCCCTGAAGAATGACGATATTTATTTTAGCTATGGTAACCATGTCACGGATACTGATTGGGATGCACACATAGCCACGTGCGTACTATTTATGAGTTCCTTGCGTAATCGTGATAATAAATTTGGTCGTGCCTTGATTATTTTGTTGCCTGAAGACTTTGATGTTGCAACGCTTCTCAGAATACATGTCAGAAATAAAATAAGGTGCGTGAAGTCGTTTCTCATGCTGGGTGCTCTGTATAAAGAAAGCAATGCGCTAAGTTTGCATTCACACGATTTTTATCCGCTCAGGACGCCTGTTCCGACGCTGGTTATACGCGAAATAACGGCCGGTGATTTAATATTTCTTGAGCCGTCCCATTACAATGTGTTGTCGAGGCTAAGATTTCTGCACGCGTTCATCAGCCGATTTGATGTTCCATCGGCCTCCAAGTTTGAACGAGCTCAGGTCGAGGTGGCGCGCTATAAAGCCAGGCAGTATAGATGCGAGATACGCAGGACAATGTCAACCTATCTGGGTGCCGTACTGGTGCTGACAGGTATTGTTTTTCTTTTATGCAGAGTTTGAATAATGATGGCGCGCAACCCCTGGTTTATTAGTGGTGCGATGCTGATAATTTTTCAGCAGGCATTGATGGCGATAGCGGTGTATCAGTTAGGCAGTGCCGGTCATGCGTTGGCGGCTAATGCCTTTATTCTGCTTCGCGATAAGATCGCTGCGTTCTTTTTGATCGCGTTGGCAGCATATCTGGTGAGTGCTTGTGTCGAACTGATCGCGGCACGCTTAAAGGCGACGCTCTGGCGTAACTACGTGCGCCAGGTGATTGATGAGGTCGGTGCAGATCAGGAACTGTCTTCATCCAAGAACCGCAAAACCCTAATGGCTTGGCTGGGTAGCGAAGCGCCCGCCACCTTGGAGCATGCAGTTGCTATCTATTATGGTTTGATCAGCGTTTCTGCAGGCATCGTGTTCACGCTATACGCTTTTCACGCGCTGCTCGGTGATGTCGCCACGTCGGTGATGGGGACGACCATTCTGATCTCATTTATTTTTGTCAGTGCTGTTAAAGGGAAAGTAGGCCGTTGGGCGAGTGAGATTCAGCAGCGGCGACTGCTTGTCGTCAATGGCATCGATACACTGTGGAGTAACAGCCTGCAGGGTACTGAGCGTATGCGCTCGGTGGCCTATGATCTCTTTCAAGCCAGAACGCTCGACTATGCGCAAGGGTATAGCGCCTATGCGCGGCTTGAGCAGGTAGTTGCCTGTGTGCCGATAGTGCTGGCAGTCATGGGCATGGTCAGTTATCTATTTTTCTTTCCTGTAGCGGAGAATGCATGGGGTGTGCTGATCGCGGTGCTGCCTCGATCCTTGCAGCTGTTCGGAAATGTCCACTCCCTGAGTGTGTATGGCAGCAAGTTTCTACTGTATCGGAAAAAAATTAGCAACTTGGCAACTTTTTCCCATCAATTGGAACGGCAGGGTTTGGAGCGTCAAATCCAGCGCCAACAGATCGTCATCAAGGATATTGCTTCTGATCAGGCTCATGATATGGATGACTTTCTCTCTCTTTTGCGTACATCGAAGATACTGTCTGGCAGGTACTTGATTGCCGGGCGTAATGGCTCAGGTAAAACATCGTTTCTGAAAAGCCTGAGGTCCCAGTTCCCGACATCTATTCTGTTATTACCTGACGTGACGCTGTTTGAAGGTGCCGACTGCCTGTCCACCGGGGAACAGCGCATGCATCAAATAAAGTGTTCATTGCAGTACGCCCCGCCGCTTTTGTTTTTAGATGAGTGGGATGCTCATTTGGACGCCTGGCACAGAGACAGGATTGACCGGTTGCTCTCTGAAAAAGCCCGCCATATGTTGATTGTTGAAGTCAGGCATAAGGGCGCAATCGAGGTGGGTGTCATTTGATGTATGTGGCACCGACATAAATGGCCTCGCGATTATTCGAAAGGGTTTTTTGTGGGTGCTGTTTCCATTGGCCGGCGCGTTGCAACGCCTGGACCGAAACATCGACCGTACCGCGTTGACGCCTTACCACTACCCATAATCCCGCCAGCCTCCTATCCTCGGTAAAACCTTTGCGAGGAGCGGGACATGGCAGGTAGCAGCTTGTTGGTATTGATCGACGATATCGCCGCAGTACTCGATGACGTTGCCCTGATGACCAAAATGGCCGCCAAGAAGACCGCCGGCGTGCTGGGTGACGACCTGGCGCTCAACGCCCAGCAGGTTTCCGGCGTGCGTGCCGAGCGGGAAATTCCCGTGGTGTGGGCGGTGGCCAAGGGCTCTTTTGTCAACAAGTTGATCCTAGTGCCGGCGGCGTTGTTGATCAGCGCGTTTGCACCCTGGGCGGTCACACCGTTGCTGATGCTGGGTGGCGCGTACCTGTGTTTTGAAGGGTTCGAGAAACTCGCGCATAAATTCCTGCACAGTAAGGCCGAGGATCAGGCCGAACATGCACAGTTGGTCGAAGCCTTCGCCGACCCGGCCACCGACCTGGTGGCGTTCGAGAAGGACAAGATCAAGGGCGCTATACGTACCGACTTCATCCTCTCCGCCGAAATCATCGCCATCACCCTTGGCACTGTGGCGGATGCGCCGCTGATGCAGCAGGTGATCGTGCTTTCCGGTATTGCCATCGTGATGACCGTGGGCGTGTACGGCTTGGTGGCCGGGATTGTGAAATTGGATGACCTGGGATTGTGGCTCACCCAGAAACCGGGTCGGGCGGCACGCAGTATCGGCGGCATCATTTTGCGGGCGGCACCTTATATGATGAAGAGCCTGTCGGTGATTGGTACGGCGGCTATGTTTCTGGTCGGTGGCGGCATCCTCACCCACGGCGTGCCGGTGGTGCATCATTGGATCGAAACAGTCAGTCAGAGCGCGGGCGGGATGGCATGGTTGGTGCCGGTGTTATTGAACGGCGTTGCCGGGATTATCGCGGGGGCAGTCGTGTTGGCATTGGTCAGCGGGGTTGGCAAAGTGTGGAAGGCCCTGAAAACGTAAAGCTGACTCCTCCATGAAAAAGGCCATTCAATCGAATGGCCTTTTTTGTGGGCGTTGTTTACTCGGCAATCTGCAATTTGCGCGATTCCGTATAGATATACCGCACCTTCTCATACTCAAACGGCGAGTTCATCTGCCCATAACGGAAGCTGGTCTGATAGCGCTTGTCCACCGCACGCAACGCCCAGACTTCCGGATGGTTGGAGCTGACCTCGGACACATTGAGGAAGTTGATCTGGGTTTCTGCGCCGTAGTCGACGATCAGGCCGGTAGTGTCACGCAGATTCGACGGGCCGAAGATCGGCAGCACCAGGTAGGCGCCGCCGGGTACGCCATAGAAGCCCAGGGTCTGGCCGAAGTCTTCGCTTTGGCGCGGCAGGCCCATGGCGGTGGCCGGGTCCCACAGGCCGGCGATGCCGATGGTGGTGTTGAGCAGCAGGCGCCCGGTGGTTTCCAGGGAACGGTGGCCCTTGAGTTGCAACAGACTGTTCAGCAGGTTGGGCACGTCGCCCAGGTTGTTGAAGAAGTTGCTCACGCCGGTGCGCAGGAAGCTTGGGGTCACGTAGGTGTAGCCGTTGACCACGGGCAGGAATACCCATTGGTCGAAGCGGTAGTTGAAGTGATAGACGCGGCGGTTCCACGCCTCCAGTGGGTCATACACGTTGAGCGCGGTCAGCGTCGAACGCTCGAACTCGCGCTGGTCCAGGCCGGGGTTGAACTTGAGCTTGGACAGCGGCTCCTTGAAGCCATCGGCGTCGATCTGGGTCGGTTCGTGGGCCTTGCTGTTGTCGGCATTGGCCACGCCCGCGCACATCAAGGCGGCGAGCAGCAGAAGATATTTAGCCACGGAAGAACTCCAGCATGGCGTCGGCGTTGACGCGGTAATTGAGGTTGCCGCAGTGGCCGCCCAGCGGGTAGACGGTCAGGCGATCGCCGAAGGTTTCGCGCAGGAAACCGAGGTCGCCTGGGCCGAGGATCACATCGTCGGCGTTGTGCATTACCGCGATTTTCGGGCTGTTGTGCAGGTAGTCCTTCAAGGCGTACAGGCTGACCTGGTCCACCAGTTGCAACAGGCTGCCGCCATCGGAACGGGCGCGCCACATCGGGATCACTTGTTCGGTGAGGTAGCAGTCGAAATCGCATTGCAGCGCGATCTTGAGGAACGGTGTGAGGCTGGTGCCTTCGGTGATCGGGTACTTGGGCGGGATGATCAGGCCACGACGGTTGATCAGGTCCGAGGTGAACGCGATATCCGCTGCCGAGAAGCGGAACGAGGTGCCGATCAGCATGGCCATCTGTTCGTTGGTCAGGTGCTGTTTGGATTGCTGGAAGTCGTAGAGCAGGGCGTCGTTGAGGTCGATGTAGCCCTTTTGCTGGAAGTAGCGCGTCAGCTTGTTCAACACCAGCTCGTAGAAGGTCGTACTGTTGTTGATGCCCTTGACCTCGGTCTGCACCAGCTTGTCGAGGTTGGTGATCGAGGTGTACAGGTTGACCGGCGGGTTCAGCAGCAGCACTTTCTTGAAGTTGAAGCTGCGACGGGTTTCGTCCAGTTTGGCCACGAAGGCCGCGTCCAGGCCACCCAGGCTGTAGCCGGTGAGGTAGAAGTCGGTCACCGGCAACGAGGCGTTCTGCGCACGTACGGCTTGCATCACGCGGTACATGTCTTCGGCGTCTTCCTGGGTGATCCCCGGGGTGGCGAAGCGCGAGGCGGCGCTGATGAAGTCGAAGCTGGTGGGCGACGACAGCTGCACCACGTGGTAGCCGGCCTGGTAATAGAGTTTTTTCAGGTATTCGTTAAGGCTGCTGTCAAACCGCGCGCCCGTGCCGGCGATCAGGAAAATCAGCGGCGCAGCCCGGTCCTGCTTGGCGATGCGGTACGTGAGCTTTTTCACCGGCCAGAAATTGTCGGGCAGGCTGAACTCGCGCTCGGGGCGCATCGTCAGGGTGTAGTCGGACTGGTTGATCTCATCGTTGCTCGGCAGTTTGGGCCGAAGGTCGGGCGGGGTGGTCGCAATGGTCGCTTCGAACGGGTTGGTCAAAGGATAGCCATAGCTGGCTTGGTCGATATCGACTGCCAGTGCTGACGCACTCAGAAAAAGGCTGCCCAGCAAGGCAGCACAGCGCAAGGAACGGAGCATGACTAAATCCCTAAGAGGAAACGTGCTTAATGAAGTTCGCAGGCTATGACCGCCGCGTCGTCGCCGAAGTGCCAGCCCTCGGCACGAAAATCGGAAAAAAACGTAGGAATCGGGGTAATAGTAGCCAGACGATACACTTTGCCACGCTTTGATGAACACTAATTGTGTGTATGCGCCTTGCCAACGGCCTCCGGGGCATTAAGCTGGGCGCCGTTTTTGCCTATTTGGGGTCGTTCATGTCTCGTCGCTTGCCACTGATTTTGCTGCTTATTGCCCTGCCGCTGTGGCTGGCCGCCAGTTATGGGGCGCGTTATGGCTTTATGGAAGATGGCAGTTGGGTAGGGATCTGCGCCGACGAGGCCGGTCGCTGGGAATGCCAGTTGCGCTCGAACCTGGGCTTGATGATTCACTTCAAGGTGTTGGGCTGGGCGGCGTTGGTCAGCTCGGTGCTGGCGTTTTTTGTACCGGGCCGAATGGGCTGGGGCTTGGCGGTGCTGGGGATGGTGTTCGGCTTGCCGGCGCTGGCGTTGTACAACACCACGTTTGCAGTGTTTGCGGTGGTGATTGCGGGGTTGCGGTTGGTCAGGAAACCGAAGGGTGCCTGATAGGGCCTCATCGGGGGCAAGCCCCCTCCCACACTGACCGGGTTCCAACTTTGGAATGCAGTCAAGGTGGGAGGGGGCTTGCCCCCGATAGCGATATCAAGCCTTACGCACCCGCAAGCAACGCCACAAAGCCCCGACCATCAACACACTGACCACCGCCCAACCCCAAGCCTGCTGGTTCAACACCCCTTCACGGTACAACTGCGGTGCAACGCCGGCGCCGATGATAAAGGCCAATAGCGCGATTTCCCGACGCGGCCCCGTCACCGGACGAGCCAGGTACACCAGTGCCGGCAACACCAGCGCGGCACTGGGGAAACTGCGATAACGCGGGTCAAACACCAACGCCAGCATCATCACCGCCCCGGCAAACCCGGCAATCGCCACCAGCCAGCCTGCACGTTGTTCCAGCCACTTGAACGCCCGCTCACGCCAGCCTTCCCGAGCACTCAAGGCCAGGGCGGCGTGCGCCAGCACCAACAGGTTCAACACCACCAGCAAGCCGGCCCACACCCATTCATCGTTGAAGCGCGCCGTCACGCGGGTCAGTTCGGCCCAAGTGCCGATGGAGCAGGCGGCAACCGCACCCAGCAACGGCAGGGCAAGCGCGGCGCGGGTACTGCGTACGCGACCACCCAGCACCAAGGTGCCCAGCAGGATCATCCCGCCAACGCCCAGCCACAGTGGCCAGTGCGGCACATTGCTCACCGGCCCGGCGAGGATGCCCTTGTCCTGGCGATCCGCATCGAACAGACCCCAGTAACCCCCCACCGCGCCTTCACTGGCACGTTTCCACGGCTGGTCAAAGGCTTCGATCAGGTTGTAGTGCCAGCCATTGGCTTCGGCCATGGCCACGAAACCGCGCATGAACTTGGCTTCGTTGACTCGGCTCGGCACCGCGGTTTCACGCTGGCGGCCTTCGCTGGGCCAGCCGGTTTCACCGATCAGGATGTCCTTGGGGGCGAACTTGTTGCCGAAGGTCTGGCGCACATCGCCGACATGCTTGAGGGCCTGGTCGATACCGGACGGATCATCCTCCCAGTACGGCAGCAGGTGAATGGTCAGGAAGTCCACCGCCGGCGCGATTTCCGGGTGTTGCAGCCAGAATTCCCACACGTCGGCGTAGGTCACCGGTTGCTGGATATGACTTTTGACTGTGTGGATCAGCGCCACCAACTGTTTGGCGGTGACTTCCTTGCGCAACAAGGCTTCGTTGCCGACGATCACCGAGGTCACCACATCCGGGTTGTCGTTGGCGGACTTGATCAACTCGTCGATTTCTTTCTGTGTCGCCACCGGGTCACTGCTGACCCAGGCGCCGGCCATCACCTTCAACCCATGCTTGCGCGCCATCTCCGGCAGCGCTTCCAGGCCGGTCATGGAGTAGGTGCGAATGCATTCAAAGCGGGTAGCCAGCAGCGCCAGGTCGGCGTCCATACGCTCTGGGCGCAGCGTGAACGGCTGGTCGAAAGGAGATTGGTCTTTATCGAAGGGGGTGTAGGACGCACATTGCATTTTATGACTGGCGCTGGCTACGTCCGGCAACACCACCGGACGGCCGAGGCCATACCAATAACCGACCAGGGCCAGCAGGCCGAGGAGCAAGGCGAAGAAATAGGGCAGGGCAGGGAAGCGGGCGGTCGCTGGCATGGTCGGCTTATCTGGGAGAGCAAAGGCGCGCATCTTACCCGGATTTGGCCTATTTCAGTGGAGCTGCATAATTTTGACATGCAAAGTTCGGGCGGGATTTTGGCGTCAACGCCTTCAAAGCGTCCTACTGGCGTTGTGATGTCGTTTCTTGCTTGGATAAGGTCGCTGACAGAGCAGGTCCAAGGCTGCGGCGGGTTGATGATCAAGGCATCAGCACTCCACTGATGCCGTAGCAGCCGGATTCAGGCGCGTGAAGGGGGCGCGGTGCACCACATAACAACAGGTTGACGTCGCTCGGCATCCGTCGGGCGCAGCACTTTCGGGGAAGTACGATGAAGATGCGACGACTCTTGGGCGCAGCTGCCACGTTGGTAGTTGCGATGAGCTCCACCCTGGCCAATGCCGACAGCAAGACCCTGAGCATCGGCTACGTCGATGGCTGGTCCGACAGCGTGGCCACTACCCACGTGGCGGCTGAGGTGATCAAGGAAAAGCTCGGTTATGACGTGAAACTGCAGGCCGTCGCCACCGGGATCATGTGGCAGGGCGTGGCCACCGGCAAGCTCGACGCCATGCTCTCCGCCTGGCTGCCCGTGACACACGGCGAATATTGGGCCAAGAACAAGGACAAGGTGATCGACTACGGCCCCAACTTCAAGGATGCGAAGATTGGCCTGATCGTGCCGGAGTACGTCAAGGCCAAGTCCATCGAAGACCTCAAGACCGACACCACCTTCAAGAACAAAATCGTCGGCATCGACGCCGGCTCAGGCGTGATGCTCAAGACCGACGAAGCCATCAAGGCCTATGGCCTGGACTACAAGCTGCAAGCCAGCTCGGGTGCGGCGATGATCGCTGAACTGACCCGTGCCGAAGACAAGCAGGAATCCATCGCGGTCACCGGTTGGGTGCCACACTGGATGTTCGCCAAGTGGAAACTGCGTTTCCTGGACGATCCAAAAGGGATTTATGGCGCTGCTGAAACCGTCAACAGCATCGGCAGCAAGGGCCTGGAGAAGAAAGCGCCGGAAGTTGCGGCCTTCCTGAAGAAATTCCAGTGGGCCTCCAAGGATGAAATCGGCGAAGTCATGCTGGCGATCCAAGAGGGCGCCAAGCCGGATGCAGCGGCCAAGGATTGGGTGGCCAAGCACCCAGAGCGCGTCGCCGAGTGGACCGCTAAGTAACATCCCCTGATATACCCTTGTGGGAGGGGGCTTGCCCCCGATGACAGTGTGTCAGCTATACATGTGCTGGCTGACACACCGCTATCGGGGGCAAGCCCCCTCCCACATTGATTTCATACCCCGTAATATTTGCGCCATCCTCACACCTCCTCGCTACACTCGATCTAAGACTAAGGTCGTCTGGAACCTCTGCGGCAGCCGCATACAGTGGATACGTTCCAAAATAATAAAAAAGCTGTGCTGCGAGGATAAAAACAATGAACGACAGCATTTACCTCTCGATTCAAAACAGCCCGCGTTTCAAGGAGCTGGTCAGGAAAAGGGAACGGTTCGCCTGGATTCTCTCGGCGATCATGCTAGGGCTTTACTCCGCTTTCATCCTGTTGATCGCCTACGGGCCACAAGTACTGGGCGCCAAGCTCAGCCCGGGTTCGTCGATTACCTGGGGCATTCCCCTGGGCGTCGGGCTGATTCTGTCTGCCTTTGTCCTGACCGGTATCTATGTGCGCCGGGCCAACGGCGAATTTGACGACCTGAACGCTGCGATTCTCAAGGAGGCTGCGCAATGATCGGTCGTCTACTGGCACTACTCGGCGCTTCGTTCTTTGCACCGGCCCTTTGGGCGGCGGATGCCTTGACCGGTGAAGTGCACAAGCAACCTCTGAACGTGTCGGCCATCGTGATGTTTGTCGCGTTTGTCGGTGCCACCCTGTGCATCACTTACTGGGCGTCCAAGCGCAACAAGTCGGCGGCCGACTACTATGCGGCCGGCGGCAAGATCACCGGTTTCCAGAACGGTTTGGCGATTGCTGGCGACTACATGTCGGCGGCGTCCTTCCTGGGGATTTCCGCGCTGGTGTACACCTCCGGTTACGACGGCCTGATCTACTCGATCGGCTTCCTGGTGGGCTGGCCGATCATTCTGTTCCTGATCGCCGAACGCCTGCGTAACCTGGGCAAGTACACCTTTGCCGACGTGGCGTCCTATCGCCTGGGGCAAACCCAGATCCGCAGCCTGTCGGCGTGCGGCTCGCTGGTGGTGGTGGCGTTCTACCTGATCGCGCAAATGGTCGGTGCGGGCAAGCTGATTCAGCTGCTGTTTGGCCTGGACTACCACGTTGCGGTGATCCTGGTGGGCATCCTGATGGTGCTGTATGTGCTGTTCGGCGGCATGCTGGCGACCACCTGGGTACAGATCATCAAGGCGGTCTTGCTGTTGTCCGGTGCCTCGTTCATGGCGCTGATGGTGATGAAGCACGTCAACTTCGACTTCAACATGCTGTTCTCCGAGGCGATCAAGGTTCACCCCAAAGGTGAAGCGATCATGAGCCCCGGCGGCCTGGTGAAAGACCCGATCTCGGCATTCTCCCTGGGTCTTGCGTTGATGTTCGGCACCGCTGGCCTGCCGCACATCCTGATGCGCTTCTTCACCGTGAGCGACGCTAAAGAAGCCCGCAAGAGCGTGTTCTACGCGACAGGTTTCATCGGCTACTTCTATATCCTGACCTTTATCATCGGTTTCGGCGCGATCCTGCTGGTCAGCACCAACCCGGCGTTCAAGGATGCGGCAGGCGCGTTGCTCGGTGGTAACAACATGGCGGCGGTGCACCTGGCCAACGCGGTGGGTGGCAGTATCTTCCTGGGCTTCATCTCGGCCGTGGCCTTCGCCACCATCCTCGCGGTGGTTGCCGGCCTGACCCTGGCCGGTGCTTCGGCGGTGTCCCATGACCTGTACGCCAGCGTGATCAAGAAAGGCAAGGCCAACGAGAAGGATGAGATTCGCGTGTCGAAGATCACCACCATCGCGTTGGGTGTATTGGCAATCGGCCTGGGTATCCTGTTCGAAAGCCAGAACATCGCGTTCATGGTGGGCCTGGCGTTCTCCATCGCTGCCAGCTGTAACTTCCCGGTGCTGCTGCTTTCCATGTACTGGAAAAACCTCACCACCCGCGGCGCCATGATCGGCGGCTGGCTGGGCTTGATCAGTGCCGTGGGCCTGATGATCCTCGGCCCGACCATATGGGTCTCGATCCTGCACCATGAAAAAGCCATCTTCCCTTACGAGTACCCGGCGCTGTTCTCGATGATCATTGCGTTCATCGGCATCTGGTTCTTCTCCATCACCGACAAGTCGGCGGCGGCAGACAAAGAGCGTGCGCTGTACTTCCCGCAGTTTGTGCGTTCGCAGACTGGCCTGGGGGCGAGTGGGGCGGTTAATCACTAAGGTTGTAGCTGGATAGGAAATGCCCCGGTCGAAAGGCCGGGGCATTTTTTTGTCTGGGGTTTGTGGGGTGGCTGGTCTATTGCTATCGGGGGCAAGTCGAAACGTCGCACCGCCCCTCCCACACTTAACCGCGTTTTAGCTGAAGGAATGCGGTCGAATGTGGGAGGGGGCTTGCCCCCGATAGCGTCAGTTCAGGCAAAACTGTTTCTCAATTCCTGCACAAATAAAAACGGCCCCCTTGTAAAAGGAGGCCGTTTTTTAGACCAAATTGTCAGATGCTTACTTGCGATCTTCCAGTTTGGTGATATCACGCGACTCGTAGCCGGTGTACAGCTGGCGCGGGCGGCCAATCTTGTACGGGCTGGAGAGCATTTCTTTCCAGTGGGAGATCCAGCCCACGGTCCGCGCCAGGGCGAAGATCACGGTGAACATGCTGGTTGGAATGCCGATCGCCTTGAGGATGATCCCCGAGTAGAAGTCGACGTTCGGGTACAGCGAGCGTTCGATGAAGTACGGGTCGGTCAGAGCGATCTCTTCCAGGCGCATGGCCAGTTCGAGTTGCGGATCGTTCTTGATGCCCAGTTCCTTCAATACTTCGTCGCAGGTCTGCTTCATCACAGTGGCGCGCGGGTCGCGGTTCTTGTAGACCCGGTGACCGAAGCCCATCAGCTTGAACGGATCGTTCTTGTCCTTGGCCTTGGCGATGAACTTGTCGATGTTCGAGACATCGCCGATTTCATCGAGCATGGTCAATACGGCTTCGTTCGCACCGCCGTGGGCAGGGCCCCACAGTGCGGCGATACCGGCGGCGATACAGGCGAACGGGTTGGCACCCGAAGAACCTGCCAGGCGTACGGTGGACGTCGAGGCGTTCTGTTCGTGGTCGGCGTGGAGGATGAAGATCCGGTCCATGGCCTTGGCCAACGTCGGGCTGATCGGTTTGATCTCGCACGGCGTGTTGAACATCATGTGCAGGAAGTTTTCCGCGTACGTCAGGTCGTTGCGCGGGTACATCATGGGTTGGCCCATGGAGTACTTGTAAACCATCGCGGCCAGGGTCGGCATCTTGGCAACCAGGCGGATCGCGGAGATTTCGCGATGCTGCGGGTTATTGATGTCGAGGGAGTCGTGATAGAAGGCCGACAGGGCGCCGACTACACCGCACATGACGGCCATCGGGTGGGCGTCGCGACGGAAGCCGTTGAAGAAGGTCTTCAACTGCTCGTGAACCATGGTGTGGTTCTTCACGGTGCTGACGAACTGGGCTTTTTGCTCGGCTGTCGGCAATTCACCGTTTAGCAGCAGGTAGCAGGTTTCCAGGTAGTCCGATTGCTCGGCCAGTTGTTCGATCGGGTAGCCGCGATGCAGCAAGATGCCATTATCACCATCGATGTAGGTGATCTTCGACTCGCAAGAGGCGGTCGACATGAAGCCTGGGTCGAATGTAAAACGGCCCGTGGCCGTCAGGCCCCGTACGTCGATAACATCGGGACCAACGGTGCCGGTTAAAATGGGCAGCTCGACGGGGGCTGCGCCCTCGATGATCAACTGCGCTTTTTTGTCAGCCATGTGGCCTCCTATTTATGCTTCAAATCATCAGACAGACCCCCCACGCAGGGCCCGCACCACTATATTGATATAAATCCAGATGTCAATTTGCCTAAAGTCTTGCAGCAGAAGGCTTTAACCGTACTTTTTCCTCGAAATTGCCTGCCATTTACGCCTTTTATCCCGCCAGCGCAATCAGCTATTAGGGTGAGGTGAGCGCGTTGTCATTAGTAACCTAACTGTCTATACTCGGCCACCGACCGCCAAGGGCTTTTGGGCTTGCTTTCATTGGGGGTCGCACTCCCTGGGTGGTGCTTACCTGACCAGTGCACTCCCCAACAACTTTGCCCTGATTGTTAGGGGCTCTTCAGTGTGAAAAAAAGCCGTGAATAGCCAACGACCTGTAAACCTAGACCTAAGGACCATCAAACTCCCCATCACCGGCGTTACGTCGTTCCTGCACCGTGTTTCCGGCATCATCCTGTTCCTGGGCTTGGGCATCATGCTTTATGCATTGAGCAAATCCCTGGGTTCCGAGGAAGGATACGCCGAGGTGAAGGCATGCTTGACCAGCCCGCTGGCCAAGTTCGTAGCATGGGGCCTCCTGTCCGCTCTGCTGTATCACCTGGTAGCCGGTGTGCGCCACTTGATCATGGATGCGGGTATTGGTGAGACGCTGGAAGGCGGCCGCCTGGGCTCGAAAATCATCATCGCCATTTCCGTGGTGCTGATCGTTCTGGCAGGAGTTTGGATATGGTAACCAGCGTTACGAACCTTTCGCGTTCGGGCCTCTATGACTGGATGGCACAACGTGTGTCTGCGGTCGTTCTCGCGGCTTATTTCATTTTCCTGATCGGATACCTCGTCGCAAATCCAGGCATCAGCTATGAGCAATGGCATGGCCTGTTTTCCCACAATGCGATGCGAATCTTCAGTCTGCTGGCCCTTGTAGCCCTGGGCGCTCACGCCTGGGTCGGCATGTGGACCATCGCGACCGACTACCTGACGCCGATGGCGCTGGGCAAGTCCGCGACCGCAGTACGTTTCCTCTTCCAGGCAGTCTGCGGCGTCGCGATGTTCGCTTACTTCGTCTGGGGTGTGCAGATTCTTTGGGGTATCTGATTCATGGCTAACATTCCAACTATTTCATTCGACGCCATCATCATTGGTGGCGGCGGTGCTGGCATGCGCGCTGCGCTGCAGCTGGCCCAGGGCGGTCACAAGACTGCCGTGATCACCAAGGTGTTCCCGACTCGTTCCCACACCGTTTCGGCCCAGGGTGGCATCACCTGCGCCATCGCTTCCGCCGACCCGAACGATGACTGGCGCTGGCACATGTACGATACCGTCAAGGGTTCCGACTATATCGGTGACCAGGACGCTATCGAATATATGTGTCAAGAAGGCCCGGCCGCGGTGTTCGAGCTGGACCACATGGGTCTGCCGTTCTCCCGTACCGAGCAAGGTCGTATCTACCAGCGTCCATTCGGCGGTCAGTCGAAGGATTACGGTAAAGGCGGGCAGGCTGCCCGTACCTGCGCCGCGTCCGACCGTACCGGTCACGCGCTGCTGCACACCCTTTACCAGGGCAACCTGAAAGCCGGTACCACGTTCCTGAACGAGTACTACGCTGTCGATCTGGTCAAGAACGCCCAAGGCGAGTTCGTGGGCGTGATCGCCATCTGCATCGAAACCGGTGAAACCACCTACATCCGCGCCAAGGCCACCGTGCTGGCCACGGGCGGTGCAGGCCGTATCTACGCGTCGACCACCAACGCCCTGATCAACACCGGTGACGGCGTCGGCATGGCATTGCGTGCTGGCGTACCGGTACAAGACATCGAAATGTGGCAGTTCCACCCAACCGGCATCGCCGGCGCCGGTGTACTGGTTACCGAAGGTTGCCGTGGTGAAGGTGGTTACCTGATCAACAAGCACGGCGAGCGTTTCATGGAGCGTTATGCTCCGAACGCCAAAGACCTGGCGGGTCGTGACGTCGTAGCCCGTTCGATGGTTAAAGAGATCATCGCCGGCAACGGCTGTGGCCCGAATGGCGACCACGTGATGCTCAAGCTCGATCACCTGGGTGAGGAAGTGCTGCACAGCCGCCTGCCAGGTATCTGCGAACTGTCCAAGACGTTTGCTCACGTTGACCCGGTATTGGCTCCAGTCCCGGTTGTTCCGACCTGCCACTATATGATGGGCGGCGTTGCCACCAACATTCATGGTCAGGCAATCACCCAGGACGCCGATGGCAAGGACCAGATCATCCACGGTCTGTTCGCCGTAGGCGAAGTGGCATGCGTATCGGTACACGGTGCCAACCGTCTGGGCGGCAACTCGCTGCTCGACCTGGTGGTATTCGGCCGTGCTGCTGGCCTGCACCTGGAAAAAGCGCTGACTGACGGCATCGAATACGATGACGCCACCGACGCCAACATCGAAGCCGCCCTGGCGCGCCTGAACGCTCTGAACGAGCGCACTGATGGCGAAGACGTGGCTACCCTGCGTCGCGAGCTGCAAAGCTGCATGCAGAACTACTTCGGTGTGTTCCGTACCGGCGAATACATGCAGAAGGGTATCGCCCAGCTGGCCGACCTGCGCAAGCGCATCGGCAACGTCAAGATCAACGATAAGAGCCAGGCGTTCAACACTGCTCGTATCGAAGCCCTTGAGCTGCAAAACCTGCTGGAAGTCGCCGAAGCGACTGCAATCGCTGCCGAGGTTCGTAAAGAATCCCGTGGTGCCCACGCCCGTGAAGACTTTGAAGATCGCGACGACGAAAACTGGTTGTGCCACACCCTGTACTTCCCGGGTGACAAGCGCGTAACCAAGCGTGCCGTGAACTTCTCGCCGAAGACGGTTCCGACGTTTGAACCGAAGATTCGGACTTACTAAGGGTGGCTGCCATGTTGAAAGTCAGTGTTTATCGCTACAACCCTGATCAGGACGCTGCGCCGTTCATGCAGGAATTCCAGGTCGATACCGGTGGTAAAGACCTGATGGTGCTGGATGTATTGGCACTGATCAAAGAGCAGGACGAAGGTTTCTCGTATCGTCGCTCTTGCCGTGAAGGTGTATGCGGTTCCGACGGCATGAACATCAACGGCAAAAACGGCCTGGCGTGCATCACGCCGCTGTCCGCCGTGGTTAAAGGCAACAAGTTGATCATTCGTCCGCTGCCAGGTCTGCCGGTTATCCGTGACCTGGTTGTCGATATGAGCATCTTCTACAAGCAATACGAAAAAGTTAAGCCGTTCCTGCAGAACGACACGCCGGCCCCGGCCATCGAGCGTCTGCAGTCCCCGGAAGAGCGCGACAAGCTCGACGGTCTGTACGAGTGCATCCTGTGCGCTTGCTGCTCGACCTCTTGCCCGTC
This sequence comes from Pseudomonas nabeulensis, assembly GCF_004682045.1. GTDB lineage: Bacteria > Pseudomonadota > Gammaproteobacteria > Pseudomonadales > Pseudomonadaceae > Aquipseudomonas > Aquipseudomonas nabeulensis. The sequence goes on along the minus strand of NZ_QUZT01000005.1, from coordinate 84,472 downwards.
CTTCTGGTGGAACCCGGACAAGTTCCTGGGCCCAGCTGCCCTGCTGCAAGCGTACCGCTTCCTGGCAGACAGCCGTGACACCAAGACGTCCGAGCGTCTGGCTTCGCTGGATGACCCGTTCAGCGTATTCCGCTGCCGCGGGATCATGAACTGCGTCAACGTATGTCCCAAAGGCCTGAACCCGACTAAGGCCATTGGTCACATCCGTAACATGTTGCTGCAAAGCGGCGTGTAACTGACGTTGTAGTAAAGGCAGGACCGTTGTGCCCGTAGATGCTGCGGCGCAGGCTTCAACCGGCGCCGTAGTTTAACCTGAGCAGCGACTTACAAAGCCGCGGCTCTTATTTTGAAGAAATGAGACAAGCAGGGGCATCCGGGTTGGTACCCGGACTATCAGCGTGATCCTAAGTGGCTTGTTTTGGTCGCTGCACTCGGCCTTCTGCAAGCAAACTCGGTGTCTTCGCCGGTGGTGTCCCCTAACCGAGGGTGACCAAGCATGCAAGAAAGCGTGATGCAGCGCATGTGGGAAAGCGGCTATCTTTCAGGTGGTAACGCAGCCTATGTGGAAGAGCTCTACGAGCTCTACCTGCACGACCCTAACGCTGTGCCAGAAGAATGGCGCACCAAATTTCAGACGTTGTCTTCAGACGGCAACGCTGCCACCGATGTATCGCATGCAACAATTCGCGATCAGTTCGTGCTGCTGGCAAAGAACCAGCGCCGCGCTCAACCGGTTTCCGCCGGCAGCGTGAGCAGTGAGCATGAGAAGAAGCAAGTTGAAGTACTGCGACTGATCCAGGCCTACCGGATGCGTGGCCACCAGGCGGCCCAGCTTGACCCGCTGGGGCTCTGGCAGCGTCCTGCACCGGCTGACCTGTCGATCAATCATTACGGCTTGACCAATGCCGATCTTGATACGACCTTCCGTGCCGGCGACCTGTTCATCGGCAAAGAGGAAGCGAGCCTACGCGAAATTCACGAAGCGTTGCAGCAGACATATTGCCGCACCATTGGCGCTGAGTTCACGCACATCACCGATTCCGAGCAACGCCAGTGGTTCCAGCATCGCCTGGAAGGCGTGCGTGGCCGTCCGGTTTTGTCCGCGGACGTACGCAGCCACCTGCTTGAGCGCGTGACCGCTGCCGAAGGCCTGGAGAAGTACCTGGGTACCAAATACCCGGGCACCAAGCGTTTCGGCCTGGAAGGCGGCGAAAGCCTGATCCCGATGCTCGACGAGCTGATCCAGCGTTCCGGTTCCTACGGCACCAAGGAAATCGTGATCGGCATGGCTCACCGTGGTCGCCTGAACGTGTTGGTCAACACATTCGGCAAGAACCCGCGTGAACTGTTCGACGAGTTCGAAGGCAAGAAGAAAGTTGAACTGGGTTCCGGTGACGTTAAATACCACCAGGGCTTCTCGTCCAACGTCATGACCACAGGCGGTGAAGTTCACCTGGCCATGGCCTTCAACCCATCCCACCTGGAAATCGTTTCTCCAGTGGTCGAGGGTTCGGTCCGTGCGCGCCAGGATCGTCGTAACGACACCACCGGTGAAAAAGTCCTGCCGATTTCCATCCACGGTGACGCGGCATTCGCCGGTCAAGGCGTGGTCCTGGAAACGTTCCAGATGTCGCAGACCCGCGGCTTCAAGACCGGCGGTACCGTTCACATCGTCATCAACAACCAGGTTGGCTTCACCATCAGCAACCCGCTGGATGCGCGCTCCACCGAGTACGCCACCGACGTTGCCAAGATGATCCAGGCGCCGATCCTCCATGTGAATGGCGATGATCCGGAAGCCGTGCTGTTCGTGACCCAACTGGCTGTCGACTACCGCATGCAGTTCAAGCGTGACGTGGTGATCGACCTGGTTTGCTACCGCCGTCGCGGTCACAACGAAGCGGACGAACCAAGCGGCACCCAGCCGTTGATGTACCAGCAGATCACCAAGCAGCGCACCACCCGTGAGCTGTACGCCGAAAGCCTGACCAAGGCCGGTGTGGTTGACGATGCGCGTGTTCAGGCGAAGATCGATGAATACCGCAACGCGCTGGACAATGGTCTGCACGTAGTGAAAAGCCTGGTCAAAGAGCCGAACAAAGAGTTGTTCGTTGACTGGCGTCCGTACCTGGGTCACACCTGGACCGCGCGTCACGACACCTCGTTCGACCTGAAAACCTTGCAGGAACTGTCTGCCAAGCTGCTGGAAATTCCAGAAGGCTTCGTGGTTCAGCGCCAGGTTGCGAAGATCTACGAAGACCGTCAGAAGATGCAAGCCGGCGGCCTGCCGATCAACTGGGGTTACGCTGAAACCATGGCGTACGCGACCCTGGCGTTCGAAGGTCACCCGATCCGTATGACCGGCCAGGACATCGGCCGTGGTACGTTCTCGCACCGTCACGCGGTCTTGCACAACCAGAAAGACGCTGGCACCTACGTGCCATTGAAGCACCTGTACGAAGGCCAGCCACGTTTCGACCTGTACGATTCGTTCCTGTCCGAAGAAGCCGTGCTGGCGTTCGAATACGGCTACTCGACCACCACGCCAAACGCGCTGGTGATCTGGGAAGCCCAGTTCGGCGACTTCGCCAACGGTGCCCAGGTGGTTATCGACCAGTTCATCACCAGCGGCGAGCACAAGTGGGGTCGCCTGTGCGGTCTGACCATGTTGCTGCCACACGGTTATGAAGGTCAGGGTCCGGAGCACTCCTCGGCCCGTCTGGAGCGTTACCTGCAGCTGTGCGCCGAGCACAACATCCAGGTGTGCGTGCCGACTACCCCGGCCCAGATTTACCACTTGCTGCGTCGTCAGGTGATTCGCCCGCTGCGTAAGCCGCTGGTAGTGCTGACGCCGAAATCGCTGTTGCGTCATAAATTGGCCATCTCGACCCTGGAAGATCTGGCGGATGGTTCGTTCCAGACCGTGATTCCAGAAATCGACACGCTGGACGCTGCCAAGGTGACTCGCCTGGTGCTGTGCAGCGGCAAGGTCTACTACGACCTGCTGGAAAAACGCCGTGCCGAAGGCCGCGAAGACATCGCCATCGTGCGTATCGAGCAGCTTTACCCGTTCCCGGAAGACGACCTGATGGAGGCCATCGCGCCTTACACCAACCTCACCCATGTGGTGTGGTGCCAGGAAGAGCCGATGAACCAGGGCGCGTGGTACAGCAGCCAGCATCATCTGCGTCGCAGCATGGGTAACCACAACAAGGCGCTGAACCTGGAATACGCAGGTCGCGATGCTTCTGCTGCGCCTGCCTGTGGTTATGCGTCGATGCACGCCGAGCAGCAGGAAAAACTGCTGCAAGATGCCTTCACTGTTTAACGCCTTCGCGCTGACTGAAACCGAATTTTAAGGACACACAGATAATGGCTATCGAAATCAAAGCCCCGTCATTCCCGGAATCGGTTGCCGATGGCACCGTTGCCACTTGGCACAAGAAACCAGGCGACGCTGTAAAGCGTGACGACCTGATCGTTGACATCGAGACCGACAAAGTCGTGCTGGAAGTGTTGGCCGAAGCTGACGGCGTACTGGGCGCAATCGTTGCCGAAGAAGGCGCTACCGTTCTGTCGAACCAGGTGCTGGGCTCGATCGAAGAGGGCAGCGCTGCTGCCGCTGCACCTGCCGCTGCTGCCGCTGCACCTGCCGCTGCTGCACCGGCTGCCGCTTCTGCGCCTGCTGCTGCTCCAGCTGCCGGTGGCGAAGATCCAATCGCTGCTCCAGCTGCTCGCCAGCTGGCGGAAGAGAACGGCATCAACCTGGCTTCCATCAAAGGCACCGGCAAAGACGGCCGTGTGACCAAGGAAGACGTGGTTGCGGCTGTTGAAGCCAAGAAAAACGCTCCAGCTGCCGCACCTGCCAAGGCTGCTGCCCCGGCTGCCGCTGCGCCTGTGTTCGCCGCTGGCGACCGCACCGAGAAGCGCGTACCGATGACCCGCGTGCGTGCCACCGTGGCCAAGCGTCTGGTTGAAGCACAGTCGAACATGGCGATGCTGACCACTTTCAACGAAGTCGACATGACCGAAGTCATGGCCCTGCGTTCGAAGTACAAGGATCTGTTCGAGAAGTCCCACAATGGCGTGCGCCTGGGCTTCATGTCGTTCTTCGTGAAAGCGGCCACCGAAGCGCTGAAGCGCTTCCCGGCAGTCAATGCTTCCATCGACGGCAACGACATCGTTTACCATGGCTACGCAGACATCGGCGTTGCCGTGTCCAGCGACCGTGGCCTGGTGGTTCCGGTACTGCGTAACGCCGAACTGATGAGCCTGGCTGAAATCGAAGGCGGCATCGCCACCTTCGGCAAGAAAGCCCGTGACGGCAAGCTGACCATCGACGAGATGACCGGCGGTACCTTCACCATCACCAACGGTGGTACCTTCGGTTCGATGATGTCGACCCCGATCGTCAACCCACCACAAGCTGCGATCCTGGGCATGCACAACATCATCCAGCGTCCGATGGCCATCAACGGCCAAGTCGTGATCCGCCCAATGATGTACCTGGCACTGTCTTACGATCACCGCCTGATCGATGGTAAAGAAGCCGTGACGTTCCTGGTGACCATCAAGAACCTGCTGGAAGACCCGGCTCGTCTGCTGCTGGACATCTAAAAGACGCAGCAACACGTTGCGGGCTACAAGCTGTAGGAACAAGCAGCTTGGCGTGCAACGTGTCGCTTGAAGCTTGTCGCTGAATAGAGGAACTATTTTCATGACGCAGAAATTTGACGTTGTAGTGATTGGTGCAGGTCCTGGCGGCTATGTGGCCGCTATCAAGGCCGCACAACTGGGCCTCTCGACTGCTTGCATCGAAAAGTACACCGACAAGGAAGGCAAACTGGCACTGGGCGGTACTTGCCTGAACGTTGGTTGCATTCCTTCCAAGGCGCTGCTGGACAGCTCCTGGAAATTCCACGAAGCCCAAGACGGCTTCGCGATCCACGGCATCAACCATGCTGGCGTGACCATGGACGTGCCAGCAATGGTCGGCCGTAAAGCCAACATCGTTAAAGGCCTGACTTCCGGCGTTGCCACCTTGTTCAAGGCCAACGGCGTGACTTCCCTGCAAGGCCACGGCAAGCTGCTGGCTGGCAAGAAAGTTGAAATCACCAAGCCAGACGGCTCGGTTGAAGTCATCGAAGCGGAAAACGTGATCCTGGCTCCAGGCTCGCGCCCAATCGACATCCCGCCTGCTCCAGTTGATAACAACGTGATCGTTGATTCGACCGGCGCCCTGGAATTCCAATCGGTTCCTAAGCGCCTGGGCGTGATCGGCGCTGGCGTGATCGGCCTGGAACTGGGTTCGGTATGGTCCCGTCTGGGCGCTGAAGTGACTGTGCTGGAAGCCCTGGACACGTTCCTGCTGGCTGCCGACACCGCCGTGTCCAAAGAAGCCCTGAAAACCCTGACCAAACAAGGTCTGGACATCAAGCTGGGCGCTCGCGTGACCGGTTCGAAAGTCAACGGTGAAGAAGTTGTCGTCAACTACACCGACAAGGATGGCGAAAAAACCATCACTTTCGACAAGCTGATCGTCGCCGTGGGTCGCCGTCCAGTGACCACCGACCTGCTGGCAGCTGACAGCGGCGTGAACATCGACGAGCGTGGTTTCATCCACGTTGACGATCACTGCGCCACCACCGTACCTGGCGTCTACGCCATCGGTGACGTGGTTCGCGGCATGATGCTGGCGCACAAGGCTTCCGAAGAAGGCATCATGGTTGTCGAGCGCATCAAGGGTCACAAAACCCAGATGAACTACGACCTGATCCCATCGGTTATCTACACCCACCCGGAAATTGCATGGGTCGGCAAGAACGAACAGCAGTTGAAAGCTGAAGGCGTTGAAGTTAACGTCGGCACTTTCCCGTTTGCCGCTTCTGGCCGTGCCATGGCAGCCAACGACACCGGTGGTTTTGTCAAAGTCATCGCTGATGCCAAGACTGACCGCGTATTGGGCGTCCACGTGATTGGCCCAAGCGCTGCAGAACTGGTACAGCAAGGCGCAATCGGTATGGAATTCGGCACCAGTGCCGAGGACCTGGGCATGATGGTCTTCTCCCATCCGACCCTGTCCGAAGCGTTGCACGAAGCAGCGTTGGCAGTGAATGGCGGCGCCATCCACATCGCCAACCGCAAGAAGCGCTAAGCGAGATAATAAGAAACCACGGCGGAGTTGCCCGTCGTGAGCCTTGCGAGCAAGTCTCACCGCGGAATATCCGCCGGACGCAGTCTTGCGCAGCTTTACGGGCCCTAAGCCCCGCAGGTTGCGCAAGCAGCAGTCACAGGTGGCGCGGCACTCATAATGAGCGCAGCGCCGAATGCGCAGTACCTAACGAAGACGGTAAAAAGCATGAATCTTCACGAGTATCAGGGTAAGCAGCTGTTCGCTGAATACGGCCTGCCAGTATCCAAGGGCTACGCAGTAGACACCCCGGAAGCAGCAGCAGAAGCTTGCGACAAAATCGGTGGTACCGAGTGGGTTGTCAAAGCCCAGGTCCACGCTGGTGGTCGCGGTAAAGCGGGCGGCGTTAAGCTGGTTCGCAGCAAAGAAGACGCCAAGGCCTTCGCACAGCAGTGGCTGGGCAAGCGTCTGGTGACTTACCAGACTGATGCCAATGGCCAGCCAGTCACCAAGATCCTGGTTGAATCGTGCACTGATATCGCTAAAGAGCTGTACCTGGGCGCTGTCGTTGACCGTTCGAGCCGTCGCATCGTGTTCATGGCCTCCACCGAAGGTGGCGTGGACATCGAGAAAATCGCTCACGAAACCCCAGAAAAAATTCTGAAAGCCACTATCGATCCACTGGTTGGCGCTCAGCCATTCCAGGGTCGCGAGCTGGCTTTCCAGCTGGGCCTGGAAGGCAAGCAAGTTGCCCAGTTCGCCAAGATCTTCGTCGGTCTGGCCAAACTGTTCCAGGATCACGATCTGGCCCTGCTGGAAGTGAACCCGCTGGTGATCAAGGCTGATGGCGATCTGCACTGCCTGGACGCCAAGATCAACATCGACGCCAACGCCATGTACCGTCAGCCTAAGCTGAAGACTTTCCACGATCCGTCCCAAGACGATCCGCGCGAAGCGCACGCTGCCAAGTTCGAACTGAACTACGTAGCCCTGGAAGGTAACATCGGTTGCATGGTCAACGGTGCTGGCCTGGCCATGGGTACCATGGACATCGTCAACCTGCATGGCGGCAAACCAGCCAACTTCCTCGACGTGGGCGGTGGTGCTACCAAAGAACGCGTGACCGAAGCGTTCAAGATCATCCTGTCCGACTCCAACGTCGCTGCAGTACTGGTCAACATCTTCGGCGGCATCGTTCGTTGCGACATGATTGCCGAAGGCATCATCGGTGCAGTGAAAGAAGTCGGCGTTAAAATCCCGGTTGTTGTTCGCCTTGAAGGCAACAACGCTGAACTGGGCGCTAAAGTACTGGCAGAAAGCGGTTTGAACATCATCGCGGCTACCAGCCTGACCGACGCTGCTCAACAAGTTGTCAAAGCTGCGGAGGGCAAATAATGAGCGTCCTGATCAATAAAGACACCAAAGTTATCTGCCAGGGTATTACCGGTTCGCAAGGTAGTTTCCACACCCAGCAAGCCATCGAATACGGCACCAAGATGGTTGGCGGCGTAACTCCGGGCAAAGGCGGCACCGAGCACCTGGGCCTGCCAGTGTTCAACACCGTGAAAGATGCTGTTGCTCAAACTGGCGCTACTGCCAGCGTGATCTACGTTCCAGCTCCTTTCTGCAAGGACTCGATCCTGGAAGCAGCCTTCGGCGGCATCAAGCTGATCGTTTGCATCACCGAAGGCATTCCTACCCTGGACATGCTGGACGCTAAAGTTAAGTGCGACGAGCTGGGTGTTACCCTGATCGGCCCTAACTGCCCAGGCGTGATCACTCCAGGCGAATGCAAGATCGGCATCATGCCAGGTCACATTCACTTGCCAGGTAAAGTCGGTATCGTTTCCCGTTCCGGCACCCTGACCTACGAAGCTGTCAAGCAAACTACTGACGCCGGTTTCGGTCAGTCGACTTGCGTCGGCATCGGCGGTGACCCGATCCCAGGCTCGAACTTCATCGACATCCTGAAGCTGTTCCAGGAAGACCCGAAGACCGAAGCGATCGTGATGATCGGTGAGATCGGCGGTTCGGCTGAAGAAGAAGCGGCTGCCTACATCAAGGCACACGTGACCAAGCCGGTTGTTTCCTACATCGCTGGTGTGACTGCCCCTGCTGGCAAGCGCATGGGCCATGCTGGCGCAATCATCTCTGGCGGCAAAGGCACTGCAGACGAGAAGTTCGCTGCACTGCAAGACGCAGGCGTTAAAACCGTGCGTTCGCTGGCAGACATCGGCAAGGCCCTGGCCGAGCTGACCGGTTGGGCTGTCAAGTAAGCCTCGCGCTTAGCTGACGCTTTACCAGCAAAGGCCACCTTCGGGTGGCCTTTGTGCTTTCTGGGTTTATATAAACGTTAGGTCAAATAGAGTTCAAATGTGGGAGGGGGCTTGCCCCCTCCCACATTTGCCCTCATTGCCAGATTAAGTATGAAAACGCGACATGAAGATGTCGCTTATCGGACAGTGCGCCCCGCAACAGTGCGTTTGTCAGCTAATTTCTGTACCCTGTCCGCCTCTTTATGCGTGTGCGTCCCAAAAGGAAGCCCCGCGCTAGACCGGTCGGCCCCCATAAGGGCTGGCAGTATTTCCCTCATCCACAGGGAACCCCTCTCTAAATTCCGATTCAGTAGTGTGGTATTTCCCGAAATGAAAGTGTTGAAAGGCCAGGATATCCTGGCGTTGGGCTTTATGACCTTTGCCCTGTTCGTGGGCGCCGGCAACATCATCTTCCCGCCTATCGTTGGTTTGCAGTCCGGGCCTCATGTCTGGATGGCAGCGCTGGGCTTCCTGATCACCGCAGTGGGTTTGCCGGTGGTTACCGTGATCGCCCTGGCCAAGGTCGGTGGTGGTATGGACGCATTGAGCAGCCCGATCGGCAAGATCGCCGGTGGCCTGCTCGCGGCCGCGGCGTATCTGGCGGTAGGGCCGCTGTTCGCCACCCCGCGCACTGCGACCGTATCCTTTGAAGTGGGCCTGGCGCCGCTGACCGGCGAAAGCCCGCTGGCGCTGTTCCTCTACAGCTCGGTGTATTTCCTGGTGGTGTTCTTCGTGTCCCTGTACCCAGGTCGACTGCTGGACACCGTAGGCCGTTTTCTCGCACCGTTGAAGATCATTGCGCTGGCGGTACTCGGCATTGCCGCGTTCGCCTTGCCCGCGGGTGACGTAGGTGTTGCCACGCCGGAATATGTGGCCGCACCGTTCTCCCAAGGCTTTATCAATGGTTACCTGACCATGGATACCCTGGGCGCGCTGGTATTCGGCATCGTGATCGTCAACGCGATCCGCTCCCGTGGCGTCGAGTCGCCGAAGCTGATCACTCGCTACGCGATCATCGCCGGCCTGATCGCCGGTGTGGGCCTGGCCCTGGTGTATATCAGCCTGTTCCGCCTGGGTTCGGGTAGCCACGCGGTCGCCGCCGGTGCCAGCAACGGCGCAGCGGTACTGCATGCTTACGTGCAACATACCTTCGGCTCCCTGGGCAGTGGCTTCCTCGCCGTGCTTATCTCCCTGGCATGCCTGGTAACGGCGGTGGGCCTGACCTGTGCCTGCGCCGAGTACTTCAGCCGCATTTTGCCGCTGTCCTACAAGGCACTGGTGGTGATCCTGGCGCTGTTCTCGCTGTTCGTGTCCAACCTGGGCCTGACCAAGCTGATTGCGTTCTCGATCCCGGTGCTGACCGCGATCTACCCGCCGTGCATCGTGCTGGTGGCCCTGAGCTTCTGCAAAGACTTCTGGCAGGAACAGGGCCGTATCGTCGGCCCGGTGATGCTGGTGTCGTTCATCTTCGGCAGCATCGACGCGCTCAAGGGCGCTGGCCTTGCGGGCTGGATGCCATCGCAGCTGACCAACCTGCCGTTGAGCGAGCAAGGCCTGGCCTGGCTGGTGCCGTCGGTGATGGTGCTGGTCGTGGCGGTAGTGGTAGACCGCCTGCTGGGCAAGCGCAGCGAAGCGATCGCTTAAGCGGGTTTCGCGTTATACCGAAATGCCCCGTATCAATCGATACGGGGCATTTTTTATACCTATTCAGCAACACCCTCTAAAGTTGCAACGCAGTCCAAATGTGGGAGGGGGCTTGCCCCCGATTACAGTGGGTCAGTCACAGCTGCCTTTAGCTGACACACCCTCATCGGGGGCAAGCCCCCTCCCATATTTTGATCGCGTTAACCTTCATTCACTATGTACAAGGACCTACATGTCGTTCGTCGAAGCCAACCAGATCCACCTGCTTGCCGCGCTTTGGTTCGTCCTGTGCTGGGGCGGCTACACCCGATACGCCATCTGGAAAGCCCGTGACACCGCCTGCCTGGCCAGCGTGTTGCACCTGTACCGCGAAGACTGGATGCGCCGCATGCTGCTGCGGGACAACCGCATCGCCGACGCCAGCGTGATTGGCAACCTGGAGCGCAACGCCTCGTTCTTCGCCTCGAGCACTTTGATCATCCTGGCCGGCATTCTCACGGTACTCGGCGCCTCGGAGCGGGCGGTGTCGTTGCTGGCGGATATTCCCATGGTGCAACAGGCGTCCCAGGGTATGTCGGAAATCAAACTGCTGTGCCTGGCGCTGGTGTTTGTCTACGCGTTCTTTACGTTCAGTTGGTGCATGCGCCAATACAACTTCGCGGCCGTGCTGGTGGGCTCGGCGCCGATGATCGGTGAGCGGCATGTGTCGGAGCAGGAGCGTAATGCGTTCGCTCTGCGGGCGGCGCGGGTGATTTCCATGGCCGCCAACCAGTTCAACTTTGGACTGCGTTCTTATTACTTCGGCATGACCATGTTGGCGTGGTTTGTCAGCCCCTGGTTGTTCATGTTGATGAGCAGCGGCGTGGTACTGGTGTTGTATCGCCGGTAGTTTCATTCCGACGTCCTGCAAGTGATGGTCTATACGCAGACCGACTCGCCGTTGCCTGAGCCCATCAAAGAGGCTGCTTAATCCATTCAGTGTATTAACGTCGGCACTAAAAACAGCAGACAAAAGAAAGCCCGCTATCTAAGCGGGCGTTCTTTATTACAGCGAAGCTATTTCAAGCCGCGGTCTCAAGAACCGGTGGCTGGGGTAGCAGGTGCTGCTTCTTTGGCGGCGGCTTCGTTCGATTCAGCCTGAGCTTTGGCAGCATCGGCGTTTTCTTTCGCAGCGTCGTTCACTTTATCCTGAGCCTTCGCCATGTCTTGCTGAGCTTGCTCAGAATGTGCAGCGGCGTCTTGGGCTTTGTCTTCGGATTTTTTGTCGCAGGCAGCGAGACCGAGGGCAGCGGCGAGCATCATGGAAATAGCTAAAGTCTTGCGCATGGGGTGTTTCTCCTTATTGAAGATATCTACTGGCCTTTCGAGCATGGCGGTTCGGCATTAGTTCCTTTTATTCCACAGATATATAAATCAGCGATGCGCCGGAACTTTTGCCTTACTCACCGAATGTACGGATCAACACTAATAAGAGTCTGCAACGAATGACCGAAAACCCCTTGTTAGAGCGCGCGACGCGCTTTGTCTCGGCCTTGCGCCATTGCCAGGTGCTGGGGATTGTCGCCCATGATGCGAGCGGGGAGGGCATCACCTTGATCATGCCCTATGCCGCCCATCTCGTCGGCGACCCCCATACCGGTGTCATCCACGGCGGCGCCTTGACCTCCCTGATGGACACCGCCTGCGGCATGGCCACCCTGTGCGTATTGCCGGAATTCGAAGTGTGCCCGACCCTCGACCTGCGCATCGACTACATGCACCCGGCCGAACCGCACAAACCGGTGTACGGCTTCGCCCAATGCTACCGGGTGACCACCGATGTGATCTTTACCCGAGGCTTCGCCTACCAGGATGACCCGCAACAACCCATTGCCCATGTGGTGGGCACGTTCATGCGTATGGGCAAGCGGCTCAAGGGCACGCAAGGGCTGGCCGGTACGATCAAGGGAGAACAGGCATGACCCATCGCTTCAAGACACGCCTGGAACAGGCCCATGCGCGCGGCAGCTACGACGCACTGCTGGAGTTGATCCCTTATGCCAAACTGATCGGCATTGAATGCACGCGCCTGGGGGATGAATTGCTGTTTCGCCTGCCGGCCAGCAAGGACAATATTGGTAACCCTATATTGCCGGCGCTCCATGGTGGCGTGATCGCAGGGTTTATGGAGCTGTCGGCCGCGCTGCATTTGCTGGTGTTCACCGGCGCACCGGGCCTGCCCAAGATCATCGATTTCTCCTTGGATTACCTGCGCGCCGGCCAGTTTCGCGACACCTACGCCAAGTGCCAGGTGTGGCGCCAAGGCCGACGTGTGGCCAATGTGGCGATCACCGCGTGGCAAAGCACGGCGGCTGAGCCCATAGCCACTGCGCGGGCGCATTTCAAAATCGAGGAATCAGGCCGCCCTTGAAATCCTGGTCTTAGCCCCCAACTTTGATGACAACCCGCCGCCAACCCTTACGGGGGCGGCCACTGCCATCCAATTGGAGTTTGATGACCATGAGTGTGGAAACTCAAAAGGAAACCCTGGGCTTCCAGACCGAGGTGAAGCAACTGCTGCACCTCATGATCCATTCGCTGTATTCCAACAAGGAAATCTTCCTTCGCGAATTGATCTCGAACGCCTCTGACGCTGTCGACAAATTACGTTTCGAAGCCCTGTCCAAGCCTGAGTTGCTGGAAGGTGGCGCCGAACTGAAAATCCGTGTGAGCTTCGACAAGGACGCCAAGACCGTCACCCTCGAAGACAACGGCATCGGTATGAGCCGCGAAGACGCGATTACCCATCTGGGCACCATCGCCAAATCCGGCACTGCTGATTTCATGAAGAACCTGTCGGGCGACCAGAAGAAAGATTCGCACCTGATCGGCCAGTTCGGCGTGGGCTTCTACTCGGCCTTTATCGTCGCCGACAAGGTTGAAGTCTTCAGCCGTCGTGCCGGCCTTGCCGGCAGCGAAGGCGTGCACTGGTCATCCAAAGGTGAGGGCGAATTCGAAATCGCCACCATCGACAAGGCAGACCGTGGCACCCGTATCGTGCTGCACCTCAAAGACGGTGAAGACGAATTCGCTGATGGCTGGCGCCTGCGCAACATCGTCAAGAAGTACTCCGACCACATCGCACTGCCGATCGAGTTGCCGAAAGAGCAGGCTGCTGCCGAAGGCGAAGAGACCCCGGCCCAGGAATGGGAAGTGGTCAACCGCGCCAGCGCCTTGTGGACCCGTCCTCGTACCGAAGTGAAGGACGAGGAGTACCAGGAGTTCTACAAGCACATCGCCCATGACTACGAGAACCCGCTGAGCTGGAGCCACAACAAGGTCGAAGGCAAGCTGGAATACAGCTCGCTGCTCTACGTACCGGCCCGCGCTCCGTTCGACCTGTACCAGCGTGAAGCGCCGAAAGGCCTCAAGCTGTATGTACAGCGCGTGTTCGTGATGGACCAGGCGGAATCGTTCCTGCCGCTGTACCTGCGCTTTATCAAAGGCGTGGTCGACTCCAACGACCTGTCGCTGAACGTGTCGCGGGAAATCCTGCAGAAAGACCCGATCATCGACTCCATGAAGTCGGCGCTGACCAAGCGTGTCCTCGACATGCTGGAAAAACTGGCGAAGAACGAGCCTGAGCAATACAAGGGCTTCTGGAAAAACTTCGGCCAGGTGATGAAAGAAGGCCCGGCCGAAGATTTCGCCAACAAGGAAAAAATCGCCGGCCTGCTGCGCTTTGCCTCCACTCATGGCGACGACGGCGAGCAGGTTGTGTCTCTGGCCGAGTACCTGGCACGCGCCAAGGAAGGTCAGGACAAGATCTACTACCTGACCGGTGAAACCTACGCTCAGGTCAAGAACAGCCCGCACCTGGAAGTCTTCCGCAAGAAAGGCATCGAAGTGCTGCTGCTGACCGACCGTATCGATGAGTGGCTGATGAGCTACCTCAGCGAATTCGACGGCAAGACCTTCGTCGACGTGGCCCGTGGCGACCTGGACCTGGGTAACCTGGACTCCGAAGAAGAGAAGAAAGAAGCCGAAGAAGTCGCCAAGGCCAAAGAAGGCCTGGTGGAGCGAATCAAGGCCGCCTTGGGTGAGGCTGTCAGCGAAGTGCGGGTTTCCCACCGTCTGACTGACTCCCCGGCGATCCTGGCCATTGGCGAGCAGGACCTGGGCATGCAGATGCGTCAGATCCTCGAGGCCAGCGGCCAGAAGGTTCCGGATTCCAAGCCGATCTTCGAATTCAACCCGACTCACCCTTTGATTGAAAAGCTGGATGGTGAGCAAGGCGAAGAGCGCTTCGGCGACCTGGCCCACATCCTGTTCGATCAGGCAGCGCTCGCTGCCGGTGACAGCTTGAAGGACCCGGCCGCTTATGTGAGCCGACTGAACAAGCTGTTGGTTGAACTGTCGGTTTGACACCGTTGTAGAAAAACCCGCTTCGGCGGGTTTTTTCGTTTACGTGCACCTCAGCTGGAGAAAATGATGAGCCAAGTCACTGTGCGTTCCGTGGTCTATCAGATTGATGGCCAGTCCTACGAAAGCCGCCTGGCGTTCGACGCCAGCCACAAGGGCCCGCTGCCGGGCCTGTTGATGGCGCCGAACTGGATGGGGGTGAGTGCGGGTGCCGAAGAGATTGCCAAGAGCGTCGCCAGCAAAGGCTACGTAGTGCTGATCGCCGACCTGTACGGGCAAACCGTGCGTCCGTCGAATGGCGATGAAGCCGGCGCGGCGATGATGCCGTTGAAGAATGACAACCCGAAGCTACTCAAGCTGATGCAAGCCGCCTTCGAGCAACTGCAAGGCCAGGCCGAAGTGGATACCACCAAGCTGGCCACCTTCGGTTTCTGCTTTGGTGGTTTCTGCTCGCTGGAACTGGCGCGCACCGGCGCACCGTTGAAGGCCGCCGTGTCGTTCCACGGCACGATCGATACTCAGAATCCGGAAGGTGCCAAGCACGTCAAGGGTTCAGTGCTGGTGTTGCACGGGGCTTCCGACCCATTGGTGCCGAAAGCGCAATTGCCGGCGTTTGAAGACGAGATGAATGCGGCCGGTGTGGACTGGCAGTTGCACAGCTTTGGCGGTGCGGTGCATTCCTTTACCGACCCCCATGCCAATGTGCCGGGCAAGATGATGTATGACGCGAAGACGGCCAAGCGGGCGTTCAAGTCGATGCATGATTTGTTGGATGAAGTGTTTCAGGGCTGATTCTTTAGCGCCTGTACTGGCCTCATCGGGGGCAAGCCCCCTCCCACATTCGACCGCATTCTCATGTTGGAACTCGGTCAACTGTGGGAGGGGGCTTGCCCCCGATAGCTATCTCACCGGCAACTCAATCCTTTCAGATTCCCCCGGCACCGTCGGCCAATCCCCAGCCGCCCAGCGCTGCCGAGCCTGTTCGATCATCGCCGGATCACTCGCCACAAAATTCCAATTGATCCGTCGCGGCCCATCCAACGGCGCGCCGCCAAACACCACCAGATGGCAATCCGTCTCGGCAAACAGCGCCATCTCCCGCCCTTCCGGCAACACCACCAGGCTATGCGCTTCCAAGGGCTCACCGTCGAGCTGCGCTTCACCTTCCAGCACATACACCGCGCGTTCCTCATGCTCATCGGGGATCAGCAACGTCGTGGCGGTCTGCATCTGCACATCGGCGTACAGTGTGGGCGACAGTACCGGCACAGGCGATTTGAGGCAGAAACCCTCACCGGCAATCAAACGAATCTGCACCCCCAGGTTGTCACTGGCCGGCAGGCTCGCCGCCGGGTGATGGCTGTAGTGGCCGGGACCGGTTTCGTGGTCCTTGGGCGAGGCCAGCCACACCTGCAGGCCGTGCAGGCTGAATCCTGCGGCCTTGACGGCATCGGGCGTGCGCTCGACATGGGCAATCGCGCTGCCGGCCGTCATCCAGCTGACATCGCCGGCCTGAACCACTTGATCCGAGCCCAGGCTGTCCTTGTGCTGCAAGGTGCCTTCGAACAAGTAGGTGAGGGTGGAGAGCCCGATGTGCGGATGCTGACGGATATTCATACCGCTGCCCGGCGCATAGCGGGTTGACAGCATATGGTCGAAAAACACGAAAGGCCCAACGCTGCGGCATTCACGCGAGGGCAGCGGGCGCAGGATCGGCTGGCCTTCGACATCTTCGGGGCGAGGGCGGATCACGGTGAGGGTGGTCATGGTGCATCCCTGTCTGAGCGGGTTGGATGCTGTTGAGCATAACCCGCTCGACGGGAACTTGGCGTTATTGGCTGAAGGCGCCTTCCGACAGCTTGGTCTCGATGCTGACCTCAGCCGTGGTCATCAGCTTGTGCACCGGGCAGCGATCGGCGACGCGGTGCAGCTCATCGCGTTGCTCGTCGGTGAGTACGCCCTTGAGGGTCAGCTTTACGTTGAGCTTGTATTTACCTTTTTGCTCTTCGGTGCTGTCGTGGCTGACTTCCACGGTGACGCCGGTGAGCGGGATGTCTTTCTTCTGGGCGTAGAGCTTGACGGTCAGCGCCTTGCAAGAGGCCAGCGCCGAGTCGAAATAGTCATGGGGAGACGGCGCCGAGTCATCGCCGCCCAGGCTCTTGGGCAGGTCGGTGAACAGTTCGTGGTTATTGATATTCACGCTGTGGCGAAAGTTGTCGTGGTTCAGGGTATTGACGGTAACAGGCATGGCAAACCTCACGAGGGGGCAGGAAGAAGGTCATGCAGTTATAGAGCATGCGGGCACTGGAGTGTTCCGTGTTTTCTACAATCACCTGCCGCGCGATTGTGCTAGGGGTTTATATCGCGTTTTCGTCTTACACAAAAAAGCTACTGCGCCGATACCTTTCAAGAGCCAGCTGCAAGTGGATGCAGCGCATTTGGAAGGAGCCAAGGAATGAGTCTCAGACGTTTGAACATCGCCCCGCGCGCCGGGTTGGGTTTTGGCTTGCTGGCGTTGATGGTGTTCGCCTTGGGCGGTTTTGCCCTGTTGCAGATGGCCAATATGCGCCAGCAATCGGACCAGGTGGAGAACAATTGGCTGCCCAGCGTGATGGCGGTGGGGGAGATGAGCCAGGACCTGTTGCGGGTACGTGCGCTGACGTTACGACTGTTGCTCAACCGTGATCCCCAGGCGCTGGCGCAGAATGAGCAGAAGCTCGGCGAGCTTAAAAACGGCCTGCATCAAGCCCAGGGCCTGTATGAAGCGTTGATTGTGCTGCCGGAGGAACGCGCGCTGTTCGATCGTTTCAAGGCTCAAGAGCTGCAATACCTGCAACGCCAGGAGCAGGTCATGGGGTTTTCCAAGGCCAACCAACTGGACGATGCCATCAGGGTGGTCAACGGCGAGATGAACCAGATTGCCGATGAAATGGCCGTCACCTTGCACGATTTGGTCAACCTCAACAAAACCAATGCCAACCAGGCGGCGAGTCTGGCGCAGAGTGTCTTCAGCCAGTCGCGCAGTTGGGTAGTGGGCATGATCGTGCTGACGGCGCTGATCACCATCGCCCTGGCGGTGTGGCTGACCCGCAGCATTGTGCTGCCCCTGGCGCAATCGCTGAAAGTCGCCCAGGGCGTGGCCAGCGGCGATTTGACGGGCGAGATCAGCGTCAGCGGCAACGATGAACCGGCACGCTTGCAGCAGGCCCTCAAGAGCATGCAGGAGAACCTGCGCGATACCATCCGCCAGATTGCTGAATCTTCCAACCAGTTGGCCTCCGCCTCCGAAGAACTCAGTTGCGTGACCGAGGACGCGACACGCGGCCTGTATCAACAGAATCAGGAAATCGAACAGGCGGCTACTGCGGTCAACCAGATGACGGCGGCGGTGGAAGAAGTGGCGAGTAATGCCGTGGCCACGTCCCAGGCGTCCCGTGAATCTGATCGCATTGCCCAGCAAGGGCGTGAGCAGGTGCAGCAGACGGTGGTGTCAATTGCGGCGCTGGCGTCGGATGTGACGGCCAATGCCAATCAGGTCGAGGACCTGGCGCAGAAGGTGTATGGCATCAGCAAGGTGCTGGATGTGATTCGCTCGATTGCCGAACAGACCAATTTGCTCGCGTTGAACGCAGCGATTGAAGCAGCGCGGGCCGGGGAGGCCGGGCGGGGCTTTGCGGTGGTGGCCGATGAAGTACGGGCGCTGGCCCATCGTACCCAGCAGTCGACCCGAGAAATCGAGTCGATGATCAGCGGGATTCAGCAAGGCACCGACCAGGCGGTCAGTTCGATGCAGCAAAGCAACACACGGGCGCATGCCACGCTGGAGATCGCCCAGTCGGCGGGCACGGCGCTGGAGGCGATAGCGTCGGCGTTTACCCTGATCAATGAGCGCAACCTGGTGATCGCCAGTGCTTCGGAGCAGCAGGCGGCGGTGGCGCGGGAGGTGGACCGCAATTTGATGAATATTCGCGATCTGGCGCACCAGACGTCGACGGGGGCGAACCAGACCAGTGTGGCGAGCCAGGAGCTGTCGCGGTTGGCGGTGGGGCTTAATAGCATGGTGGCGCGGTTTTCGGTGTAGAACAGTAGGGCCTCATCGGGGGCAAGCCCCCTCCCACATTTGACCGAGTACATCCTTTGGAATGCGGTCCAGTGTGGGAGGGGGCTTGCCCCCGATGAGGCCCTACAGACCACACAAAATCATCACCCACAAAAAAGCCCCGAACCAGTCGGGGCTTTTTCAGGTGATCAACCTACAGGGCTTACTTGCCCTGCCAGCGTTTCAGCACCAGGGTGGCGTTGGTGCCACCGAAGCCGAAGCTGTTGCTCATCACGGTGTCGATTTTTGCGTTTTCTTCGGTCTTGGTCAGGATTGGCATGTCAGCCACAACCGGATCAATTTCATTGATATTGGCCGAGCCGGCGATGAAGTTGCCTTCCATCATCAGCAAGCAGTAGATCGCTTCGTGAACGCCAGCGGCGCCCAGGGAGTGACCCGACAGGCTCTTGGTGGAGCTGATTTTCGGGGCCTTGTCGCCGAATACCGCACGCACACCTTCCATTTCCTTGGCATCGCCGACCGGAGTCGAGGTGCCGTGGGTGTTCAGGTAGTCGATTGGGGTATCCACGGTGGACATTGCCATCTGCATGCAGCGGATGGCGCCTTCACCGCTTGGCGCAACCATGTCGTAGCCGTCGGAAGTCGCGCCGTAGCCAACGATTTCCGCGTAGATCTTGGCGCCACGGGCCAGGGCGTGTTCCAGCTCCTCGACCACCACCATGCCGCCACCGCCGGCGATGACGAAACCGTCACGCTTGGCATCGTAGGCGCGGGAGGCCTTTTCCGGGGTTTCGTTGTACTGGGTGGACAGTGCGCCCATGGCGTCGAACAGGAACGACTGGCTCCAATGCTCTTCTTCACCGCCGCCGGCGAACACGATGTCCTGCTTGCCCAACTGGATCTGCTCAACCGCAGTACCGATGCAGTGTGCACTGGTGGCGCAGGCGGAGGAGATCGAGTAGTTCACGCCCTTGATGGCAAATGGCGTGGCCAGGCAGGCCGAAACGGTGCTGCCCATGGTCCGCGTTACACGGTACGGGCCAACACGCTTCACGCCTTTTTCGCGCAGGATGTCCAGCGCTTCCATCTGGTTCAGGGTCGATGCGCCGCCGGAGCCGGCGATCAGGCCGGTGCGTACGTTCGAAACCTGGTCTTCGCTCAGGCCGGAATCGGCGATGGCGTCTTTCATGGCCAGGTAGGCGTAGGCGGCAGCGTGGCCGACGAAGCGATAGATCTTGCGATCGATCAGTTCTTCGAGAGGCAGGTCGATGGAGCCGGAAACCTGGCTACGCAGACCCATTTCGGCATATTCCGGGTTGAAGCGGATGCCAGGGCGACTTGCACGCAGGTTAGCGGTGACGGTCTCTTTGTCATTGCCCAGGCAAGAAACAATGCCCAGACCAGTGATAACGACGCGGCGCATGCGGATAACCCTTAAAAGTTGTCAGTGGAAGTGAATACGCCGACCCGAAGGCCTTCGGCAGTATAGATCTCGCGACCGTCGACGCTCACCGAACCATCGGCGATGGCCAGGTTCAGCTTGCCCTTGAGGACGCGCTTGATCTGAATGTTGTAGGTGACTTTCTTGGCGGTCGGCAGGACCTGGCCAAAGAATTTCACTTCGCCCGAACCCAGGGCGCGACCGCGGCCTGGCAGGCCTTGCCAGCCGAGGAAGAAGCCGACCAGTTGCCACATGGCGTCGAGGCCCAGGCAGCCCGGCATGACAGGGTCGCCTTCGAAATGGCAGGCAAAGAACCACAGGTCCGGGGTGATATCCAGCTCGGCGACCAATTCACCTTTGCCGTACTTGCCGCCCTCTTCGCTGATATGGGTGATGCGATCCACCATCAGCATGTTCGGGGCGGGCAATTGCGCGTTACCTGGGCCGAACAGCTCACCGCGACTGCAGCGCAGCAGGTCTTCCCGGGTAAAGGCGTTTTGTTTGGTCATGCGAGCTCCTCAATAATCCCATGCGGCAGGGTAGGGTAAATCTTCCCGAACCGAATGAAGCGTTCATGCCTCATGTCGGCAGCCTACACATAGACTATTGCGTTGTAGTGAAAGTCACAGCGGTAAGGTACTGAATGTACACTTGTTCACTGAAATTTTAAACCGGGCCTGTTTATCGGCCCGTTTGGGTGCCTAAGACTGCCGCACTTTCGTCTTTCACGCCAGTCGCAGTTGGCTGATGGCGAGGCGCTATTGCACCCAACGCTGCAGTATTTGCTGCAAATCAGTACGTTTGAACGGCTTGGCCAGGTAATCGTTCATTCCCGCTGCAAGGCAGGCTTCGCGGTCGCCCTGCAAAGCATTGGCGGTCAGGGCGATGATGGGCAGCTCGGCACAGCCCGGTAGTTGGCGAATCTGCCGGGTGGCTTCATAGCCGTCGATCAGCGGCAAGCGGCAATCCATCAGGATTGCAGTGAAAATCAGGCTCTCGGCGCTGCGTATCGCTTCGGCGCCATCGGTGGCCAGGCTGACTTCGAAGCCCAGGCTGCGCAGCATGGCTTCGACCACGGTGCGATTGACCGGATTGTCTTCCACCAGCAACACATGGCGGCCGTCCCCGGCGCTGGTTTTGCCTTCGCCGTCAGCCGCAATGGCGGGCAAGTGGTGTTGATCAATCGCCAGGGGAATTTCCAGGGTGAACACCGAGCCGCGGCCTTCCTCGCTCTGGGCGCGCAGCGTGCCGCCCATGCGTTCGGCGAGGGTGCGGGCGATAGGCAAGCCGAGGCCGGTGCCGCCGTAACGTCTTGAAATGGAACTGTCAGCCTGCTGGAACGCATCGAACATCAGCTCCAGGCGTTCGGCGGAAATACCGATGCCGCTGTCGCGCACGGTGCAGGTGAACCACACCAGTTCATGGTCGAGGGTCTGCCACTGTGGCTCGACCACAACACTGCCGTGTTCGGTGAATTTGAGCGCATTGCCGATCAGGTTCACCAGAATTTGCCGGATACGGGTGGGGTCACCTTGCACTCGCAGTGTGTCCAGGCCCGCCGGAATCGGCAGTTTCAGCGCTAGGCCGCGCTGCTGGGCGCTGTGCTGGAAGGCCTGGGCGCAGCTGTTGATCAAGTCCGCGAGGTTGAATGGAATGTGCTCCAGTTCCAGAGCGGCGCGTTCGATGCGCGAGAAGTCGAGGATATCGTTGATGACCTTGAGCAAATGCTCGGTGGACTCGGAGGCCAGCGCCGCGTATTCGGTCTGCTCCTCGGTCATTTCGGTGGTTTCCAACAACTGCAGCATGCCCAGCACACCGTTCATCGGGGTGCGCAGTTCGTGGCTCATCATCGCCAGGAAGTCCGACTTGGCGTTATTGGCGCGCTCGGCTTCTTCGCGGGTCTGGATCAACTGGGCCATGGCTTGCTGTTGTTCGCGACTGGCCTGGTTGAGCCCTTCGGCCAGGTTGTTGATGTGCCGTGACAGGTCGCCCAGCTCCGAGTCGTCCACAATCGGCAGCGGCGTCTTGTAGTCGCCTTGCTGGATGGCCTTCACCGCATTGCCCATGGCGCTGATCGGCTGCGACAGGCTGGCGGCCAGGCGGCGGGCCAATAAGAAGGTGAACAGCAGGGCGAACAACGCGAGGATGCCGGCCTTGAACAGGATTTCCTGCTGGCGCTGGCTGAATGCATCGTTGGACATGCCGACGATCACGCGGCCCAGGTAATCCGCGCGGGGGGCCTTGGGTTCGTTGAGGTTGTCCTGGAAAAAGTCATTGCCCAGTTGGATATGTTGCAGGCGGATCGGCGCCTGGAACACTTTCACCGACAGCGAGCGGTCGTGCTTTTCCGAGGGCTGCTCGACGTACACCAGGATGTTCTCGCTGCTGTCCTGGATCTCCAAAAAGCGTACATGCGGGGTGGCCAGCGTGGCCCGCAGCAGGCTTTCAAGTACGTCGTTATTACCGGAGATCACCCCGTATTCGGTGGCGGGGGCCAGTTGGTTGGCGATCAGTTGGCCGGTGTGATCCAGTTCCTGGCGCAAATCCTGGATCCGCACGAAGGTGAAGAAGCTGATCAACAGCAACGTCAGCAACAGCGCCGGGCCCAGGGTGATGAGCTGGGTGCGGGTGTTGATATCCCAACGTCGACGCAAGGTCATGGGCGTTTTTCTCCTTCGGCCAATCGGGCGGCGACGTCTGCTTCGTCGACCTGTTCGATGCCCAGTGACCGTGCGACTTGCGGGTTGCCCACCACTTTGAAGTGATCCGGGTAGAGCGAGCGCGGCCAGGTGGCCGGCGGGCGGTCGAGCAAGCGATCAAGCACGGCCAGCCAGTCGGTCTGGTCGCTGTAGGTGCTGGCCAGGCTACCGGCCCGTACAAAACCGGCATTGGGCCCCACCAGCGGCAATTGCTGGGCGTAGCTGCTCAGCAGCAGGTTCTTCGCGGTTTTCGGGTTGTACAGTTGTGGGTCGTCGAGGCCGAGCAGCACGTCACTGTTCCGGAACAGGGTTTGCAGCGCGCGGCTGTCATTGATGCTGTCCCAGCGCTGGGGCACGATCTCCAGGCCCATGGGCGCGGCGTACTGGCGCAGTTCGGGCAGCAGGAATTCACTGTCTGCGCCGTAGAGCACCCCGATGCGTTGCGCCTGGGGCAGGACAGTGGCGATCAGGCGCAGTTGGCGATCCAGCGGCGGGTCGCTCCATAGCAGGCTGATGCGTGGGTGTTGCAGGGCGCCGGTGTGCTGATGGGCCTGCAGTCGGCTGATGCGCAGCACTAACGTCGGCGGGCCCTGGGTCGCTTGCAGGCGCCAGTCGAGGCTGGGCAGGTCGAGCAGTATCAGGCGTGTGTTGGCCGGCAGGCGGTTTGGTGCCGGCAGGTCATCGAGAGGGGTAAACGTGATCCGGTCTTCGGGACGTTGTGCGGCCAGGGCCTGGGTGAAGGCTTGCACGCCGGGACTGTCTTCGGCGGCGGTCAGCAGGATGTCGGCGCTCCAGGCCGGTGTCGCCAGCAGCAGGCACACGAGCAGTAGCCCGCGTCGCCAGAGCTTATAGAAGATGCAAGTCATCCGTGACGGGTCGCCCATGTCAGAACTCTAACTCGGCGCTGAAGTAGAGCACGTGGCGATGGTCGTAGCGGTTATCGGCCCAGGTGGTGGGCTGGTTATCGAGGCGCTGTTGCAACATGCCGGCCAGCTCCACGTTGGCTTTGCCCAGGGCAATGCGCTTGGCCACCCGCAGGTCGACCCGTTCGAAGCGATATTGGTTGAGTGCGTCGTCGCCGTAGTAGAACAGCGCACTGGACCAGCCTTGCCCCCATTCACGCAGCCAGCCGGCCGAGCCGCTGTTGCGCGCGGTTTGGGCTTTGTCCAACGGGTTGCTGGTGGTGGCGTCGACGTAAGCATAGGTCAGCCGCAGGCGGTCGGCGTTGCTGACGCGCCAGTCGAACTGGGATTCGGCACCGGTAAACCGCGAGCTGTTGGCGTTGCTGGCGATGTATTGGTTATTGCGCAGGGGCGAGCTGATCATGTCGGTGATTTCGTCATAGAACAGTTTCACGTCCATGTTCAGCCCGATGTCGGCAAAGAAACCGTTGTAACCCAATTCCCGCGAGCGCATCAGCTCTTTATCGAGGTTGCCCGGGCCCCGTGTCTTTACGAAGTATTGCCCGGTGGTCTGGCCGTAAGCCGGCGAGCTGAGATTGGTGACGCGATAGCTCCAGTTGACGTTGTTCTCGAACATGTCCGGCGAGCGGATCGCTTCGGAATACACCGCACGCAGGCCGTGGCGTGGATTGATCAAATAGTTGACTGCTACCCGTGGCGTCAGCGAGCTGCCGCTCAGGTGGGTGTCCTCGAACATGGCGCCGCCTTGCAGCAGCCAGTGTTCGCTGGCGCGCCATTCCAATTGGCCGAACAGGCGCCAGGTGGTGTCGTCCAGGGTGCCGTTGAAGTACGTGTCGGAGTCGGCGCGGTCGTAACGGTAGTTCACACCGCTGACCAGGCGCAGGCTGTCGGACAGGCTGAGGGTGTCCTGGATCTCCAGGTCGTAGCGGCTTTCGCGGGTGCTTTGGTCGATATCGCCGCACACACTCTGGTTGGCACCGTTGCGCCATTGATCCAGCACCTGATTGGCCAAGGCTTGCTCGGCCGGGCTGCCCGGCGGCGCAGAGCCTTGGCTGTAGGTGTCCATATGCCGGGCCAGGCGTTCGGCGTAGTTGGGGTTCATCTGCCACAACTGCGTCAGCTCCGGGCTGAACGAGACCTTGGCGTCGCAGGCTTTCCAGATTTGTCGGCGATCCCACTGCTGGGCCGAACCCTGGATATACAGGCTGTGATCGGGGTTGAAATCGAAGTTCCAGCGCAGGGACGCGGCATAGTCCTTGGCGTCGACGTCGGAATTGTTGCCACCTTCGGTAATCCCGGCGAATACCGGCATGTAGGTATACGGTCGCTGGTTGGTGCCTTCTTTAGCGTCCAGTTGCCAGTCGATGCTCTGCTGCGCGTTCAGGGTTTGGCTCACCGCCAGGCTGAAGCGGTTGAGGCGACGGCTGTCACGGCGGTCGGCACCGCTGGCGTCGCTGTCGAAGCCGTCGTCCTGCTGGCCGGACAGCGACAGGCGCAGATCACCGGTTTCCCAGCCCACGCCCTGGCTGGCATAGAAGTCGTTGATGCCGCGTTCGCCGCGCACCACCTTCACTCGCGTGCCGTGGCTGTTGGCCGGCGAGCGCGTGAGGATGTTGACCACCGCCATCAACGCATTGGCGCCGTAGCTGACGGTGTTGGGACCACGGAATACCTCAATGCGCTCGATGTCTTCCATGGCCACCGGGATGTCGCTCCAGTCCACCGTGGCCAGGCCGGCGCGGTACACCGAGCGACCGTCGATCAGCACTTGCATGCGCCGTGCATCGCTGGCGCTGGTGCCGTGGTAGTTCACTGCGGCCTGGTTGCCGGTGGTGTAGCCGACCATCATCCCCGGCACCAGGCGCAGCAGCTCGCTGATGTCCCGCGCACCGCTGGCCTTGATCAGTTCGCTGTCGATCACGGTCATGCTGCCGGGCACGGCGGCGGCCGATTGCTTGAGACGTGTGGCCGTCAGCACCTGGGGCAACGGCTGGTTATCCAGGAACAGATCGTCAGCCAGCGCCGGTACGCTGCACATCAACATCAACCACAGGGATGAACGGGTAGGAGGGCCCAAATACACGGCACGGCCTTGATAATTGCGGATAGCCGCCCATGTTAACTGAGGCGGGGCCTTTTGCCAGTCGTCGAACTTGCATTTACTTCACACAAACCTGGCATTTTCCGACAGGCACGGGAATTGACACGGGGGCTGGCCGCAAGCGGGTCGCCCCGTATAATGCCGCCATCGCCACTGGTATGGATTAACGGATTGCATATGACTGAACAGCGCCCTATTGCGGTCCTGGGAGGCGGAAGTTTTGGTACCGCCGTGGCTAACCTGCTGGCCGAAAACGGCCATCCAGTGCGCCAGTGGATGCGCGATCCCGAGCAAGCCGAAGCCATTCGGGTGCACCGGGAAAACCCGCGTTACCTCAAAGGCATCAAGGTTCATCCGGCGGTCGAACCGGTGACGGACCTGCTGGCCACGCTCACCGCCTGCGACCTGTGCTTCGTCGCGCTGCCTTCCAGCGCGCTGCGTTCGGTGCTGGCGCCCCACGCCGAGTTGCTCGCGGGCAAGCTGTTGGTCAGCCTGACCAAGGGCATCGAGGCACAGACGTTCAAGCTGATGAGCGAAATCCTTGAAGAGATCGCCCCGCAGGCACGCATTGGCGTGTTGTCCGGGCCGAACCTGGCGCGGGAAATCGCCGAACATGCATTGACCGCCACCGTGGTCGCCAGTGAGCACGAAGCGCTCTGCGAACGGGTGCAGGCGGTGTTGCATGGCCGTACGTTCCGCGTGTATGCCAGCAGCGACCGTTTTGGCGTGGAGCTGGGCGGTGCATTGAAAAACGTCTACGCAATCATCGCCGGCATGGCGGTGGCGCTGGACATGGGCGAAAACACCAAGAGCATGCTGATCACCCGCGCCCTGGCCGAAATGACCCGGTTTGCGGTGAATCAGGGCGCTAATCCGATGACCTTTCTCGGATTGGCGGGCGTGGGCGACTTGATCGTCACCTGTTCGTCGCCGAAAAGCCGCAACTATCAGGTCGGCTTCGCCCTGGGCCAAGGTTTGAGCCTGGAAGAAGCCGTCACACGCCTGGGCGAAGTGGCCGAAGGGGTCAACACCCTCAAGGTGCTCAAGGCCAAGGCTCAGGAAGTCGGCGTGTATATGCCGTTGGTGGCGGGGCTGCATGCGATTCTGTTTGAAGGGCGCACCTTGAACCAGGTCATCGAGCAACTGATGCGCGCCGAGCCGAAAACCGATGTCGACTTTATTTCCACCAGTGGTTTCAACTGAGGAACGCGTCATGAACGATCCAAAAGCAGCCCCCAAGTACGAATCCATTGTGCTGCGCATCTTGTGGATGCTGGTGTTTGCCCTGGTGTGGCAGGTGGCGCAGTTCATCCTCGGCGCCTTGGTGATCGTCCAGCTGATCTACCGCCTGGTCTACAGCGCGCCGAACCTGGGCCTGATGAACGTTGGCGACAGCCTCAGCCAATTCCTGGCACAGATTGGCCGCTTTGGCAGCTTCCACACCGAACAAAAGCCCTGGCCGTTTGCCGATTGGCCAACCCCCCGTGCCCCCGAGGGCGAAGCCGCCCACAGCGTGCCGCCGGCGCCGCACCCGGCACGTGATGAAGAGCCCAAACTGTGAAGCTGTGGATACTGCGCCACGGTGAGGCCGAAGGGCATGCCCGCACGGATGCCGAGCGCAATCTCACCGAACATGGCCGTGGCGAAGTGTTGCGCAGTGCTGCGCACCTGATCGGCCAACCCATCAGCGCGATCATTGCCAGCCCGTATGTGCGGGCGCAGCAAACGGCGCAGTTGGTGCGTGATGCGCTGGGTTTCGCGCCGGAAATCCGTACGGTGCCTTGGTTGACGCCCGAGGGTAATCCGCAGCAAGTGCTGCAACAACTCGACACCGATGACAATGTGCTGCTGGTCAGCCATCAGCCCCTGGTGGGCAGCCTGATCAGCTTTTTGCAGCATGGCCATCTGCGCCAGCCGCAACCGATGCATACCGCCAGCCTGGCGGAACTGGAAGGGGATTTTCCGCTGGCGGGGCTGATGAGCCTGGTCAGTGTGAAGAATCCGTAGGCTTTATCGCGGCTTTGTGTGTGCTATATAGTCAACCAAGCAAGTGCTTGGTTGGCTATCATCGGACCACAAAGGAGCGCGTCCCATGCCCGTCGCTTTTCGTTTGCCGTTGCAGGTCTTCTACGAACGTGAAGCGCGACATCCGCGCCAAACCTTTCTGGTGCAGCCCGTGGGCGGGGGCGAGGTGCAACGCCTCACCTGGGCCGAGGCGGGCCACCAGGCTCGTTGTGCTGCGCACTGGCTGCGCGCACGGGAGTTGCCCCAGGGCTCGCACATTGCGCTGATTTCCAAGAATTGCGCCCACTGGATCATCGTCGACCTGGCGATCTGGATGGCCGGGCATGTCTCGGTGCCGCTGTACCCCAACCTGACCGCCGACTCCGTCGCCCATGTGCTGACCCACTCCGAGGCGGCGCTGGTGTTTATCGGCAAGCTCGACGACTGGCCCGCCATGGCGCCCGGCGTGCCGGCGGGCGTGCCGACCATCAGCCTGCCGTTGTGCCCGGCGGGCGCGTTCGATTTCAACTGGGCCGACCTGCTGGCCTGTTCGCCGATCCAGGATGACCCTGCGCCCGCCGCGTCGGACCTCGCCACCATCATCTACACGTCCGGCACCACCGGCCTGCCCAAAGGCGTGATGCACAGCTTTGGCGCCTTGGGCTTTGCCGCCAGCCACGGCAGCGAATTATTTGGCCTGGGGGAGGGCGACCGATTGCTGTCGTACCTGCCGTTGTGTCACGTGGCGGAGCGGATGTTTGTGGAAATGGCGGCGATCTATACCGGGCAGACGGTCTTTTTCGCTGAAAGCCTGGATACATTTCTTACCGACTTGCGCAGGGCCAGGCCGACGGCTTTGTTTGGCGTGCCGCGTATCTGGACCAAATTCCAGATGGGCGTTTACGCGAAGATCCCGGAAAAACGGTTGGATACGCTGCTGCGTTTGCCGTTTATTGGCAAACGAGTGGGCCATAAAGTGCTGGCCGGGCTGGGGCTGGATGCATTGCGCGTGGCGCTGTCCGGTGCGGCGCCGGTGCCCGAGGCCTTGCTGCGTTGGTATCAGCGCCTGGGCCTGGATGTGCTGGAGGTGTACGGCATGACCGAGAGTTGCGGCTATTCCCATGTGTGTCGCCCCGGCCAGCAGACCCTCGGCTGGATCGGCTTGCCGTGCCCCGGCGTTGAAGTGCGCATTGACCCGGCAGGCGAAGTGCAGGTGCGCAGCGGTGCGACCATGCTCGGTTACTTCAAGGACCCGCAGAAAACCGCCGAAACGCTGACTGCCGACGGCTTCCTGCGCACCGGTGACAAGGGCGAGCAGGACGCGGCAGGCCGTCTGCGCCTGACCGGACGCCTCAAGGAAATCTTCAAGACCAGCAAAGGTAAATATGTGGCCCCGGCGCCGATTGAAAATCGCCTGGCCGAACATGCCCGCATCGAGCAGGTCTGCGTGGTGGGCGATGGGCTACCCGCGCCGATCGGCCTGTGTGTGTTATCGGCCGTTGGCGAGGACCGGCAAGGCCTTCGCGCCAGCCTTGAACGCTGGCTGGAACAGGTCAACCAGGCGCTGGACAAGCATGAGCGCCTGCGCCAACTGGTGGTGGTCAAGGACAGCTGGGCGGTGGAAAACGGCTTTCTGACCCCGACCTTGAAGATCAAGCGCAACGTGATCGAATCGACTTACGGCGCACATTTTCAGACTTGGAGCGAGCGTTCCGAATCGGTTCTGTGGCAGGATTAGGCTCATCATAAAACCAAAAAGGACAACGGCATGAGCCTGTGGCGCACCCAACCGAATATCGAACAACTCAATGCGATCCAGAAAAACACCATCGGTGAACTGCTGGACATTCGCTTTGAAAGCTTTGATGAGGAATCCCTGACCGCCAGTATGGTGGTCGATCATCGCACCCATCAGCCTTACGGCCTGCTGCACGGCGGCGCGTCGGTGGTGCTGGCGGAAAGCGTCGGCTCCATGGCCGCTTACCTGTGCATCGACCCCAGCAAATTCTATTGCGTGGGCCTGGAGGTCAACGCCAACCACCTGCGCGGTGTGCGCAGCGGGCGGGTGACGGCGGTGGCGCGGGCGATTCATATTGGCCGTACGACCCAGGTGTGGGACATCCGCTTGACCAGCGATGACGGCAAGGCCAGTTGCGTATCGCGCCTGACCATGGCCGTGGTGCCGTTGGGTGAGAAACCGCCGGCCCGATAGGCGTGGCGTGAGTGTCATCATTCCTGGCAGTTACAGTCATTGCTGTAGTGCGCGAGGGTGGTGACAATCGATCTCTGTTTTTGTAGATGGAACCGGTATGTCGCAGCACGTGTTTTTTGCCCACGCCAATGGCTTTCCCTCGGCCACCTACGGCAAGTTGTTTGCCGCCCTGGCCCCGGAATATGCAGTGGCGCATTTGCCCCAGCATGGTCACGACCCGAGGTTTCCGGTGGATGACAACTGGCAGAACCTGGTGGACGAGTTGATCCACCATCTGGAACTGCAACCGGAACCCGTGTGGGGGGTTGGCCATTCCCTGGGCGGCGTGCTGCATCTGCATGCGGCCATGCGTTGCCCGCAGTTGTATCGCGGTGTGGTCATGCTCGATTCGCCGGTGCTGACCCGCGCCGACCGTTGGGTGATCCGCGCGGCCAAGCGCTTGGGCTTTATTGACCGCCTCACGCCGGCCGGTCGCACCTTGGGCCGTCGTGAAGAATTCAACGATTTGGACACCGCGCGCAGCTACTTCGCCGGCAAGACCCTGTTTCGTGGTTTTGACCCGGAATGTTTCGACGCATATCTGCAACATGGCCTGCAACAAGTGGGCGACCGCCTGCGCTTGCGCTTCGACCCGGCTACTGAAATCAGCATCTACCGCGGTGTGCCCCACACCAGCCCTGGCCAGGTGCGTCAATTGAAAGTCCCATTGGCGGTGGTGCGCGGTCGCCAGAGTCGCGTAGTGATGCGCCACCACGCCAGTGGCGTTGATCGCCTGCCCATGGGCGAGATGCTCACCATGCCCGGCGGCCATATGTTCCCCCTCGAACGCCCCCAGGATACCGCGACCTTGATCAAGCAACTGTTCGCCCGCTGGCAGGCTCGCGAGCGCAATTGCGCATGAGTACGCCCGTCG
This sequence comes from Pseudomonas nabeulensis, assembly GCF_004682045.1. Taxonomy (GTDB): domain Bacteria; phylum Pseudomonadota; class Gammaproteobacteria; order Pseudomonadales; family Pseudomonadaceae; genus Aquipseudomonas; species Aquipseudomonas nabeulensis. Next base: position 53,629 of record NZ_QUZT01000005.1, on the reverse strand, counting down.
AAGAAGTGCGCCTGAGCCTGCCCCATATCGAACTGGCCGCCCATTTGTTTGGCCCCGAGGACGGTGTGCCGGTGATCGCCCTGCATGGCTGGCTCGACAACGCCAACAGCTTTGCGCGGCTGGCGCCGAAGCTCAAAGGCCTGCGCATCGTGGCGTTGGACATGGCGGGGCATGGGCATTCGGCGCACCGTCCCGTGGGCGCCGGGTATGCCTTGTGGGATTACGTGTTTGATGTGCTGCAAGTCGCCGAACAACTGGGCTGGAAACGTTTTGCATTACTTGGTCATTCCCTCGGCGCCATCGTCTCGTTGACGCTGGCGGGTGCGTTACCGGAACGGGTGACGCACCTGGGTTTGATCGACGGCGTGATCCCGCCCACCGCCACCGGTGAGAACGCCGCCGAGCGGTTGGGCATGGCCTTGCAGGCCCAATTGAACCTGCAAGACAAGCGCAAACCGGTCTACAGCACCTTGGATCGCGCCGTCGAAGCGCGGATGAAAGGCGTGGTGGCCGTCAGCCGTGAAGCCGCCGAACTGCTGGCCCAGCGCGGCTTGATGCCGGTGCCGGGCGGGTATACCTGGCGCACCGACAGCCGCTTGACCCTGGCTTCGCCGATGCGTCTGACAGACGAACAGGCCATGGCTTTCGTGCGGCGTGTGGGCTGCCCTACGCAGTTAGTCGTCGCGGCTGATGGCATGTTGGCGAAACATCCCGAATTGCTTTCCCAGTTACCCTTTACGGTGACCACGTTGCCAGGCGGCCATCATTTGCACCTGAATGACGAGCCCGGCGCGCTCCTTGTTGCAGACTGTTTCAATCGGTTCTTCTCCGCGCCTTGACTTGGGACGGTCAACTGCCGAGGCTGGGCGGATTGAAAGGGAGTCAACCATGAATAAACTCAACATCGCTGCGACCGCCCATGGCCAGAGCTCGTTGATCCTATGAGCGTGCGTAACGGATGTCTCCGTGTCCTCGGGTTGAGCCTGCTCAGCCCATTGGTGTTCGCCGCCGACGCACCGGGTAGCCAGGACCTGCCCAACGTGGCCCGCCAGGTCGACGCACAGATTGTCGACTACCGCCCCGCCGAAGAAAAAGAACGCATCTACCCCATGGGCGCGATCCGCAAGATCAGCGGCCAGTTGCGTTATGAAGGCCAGGCCACCGCACGGGGCCAGACCACTGCCATCACTTATGAATTACCGCCCGAGCACAGCTCCAGCGCAGCGTTTACCGCCACCCGTGAAGCGTTGCAGGAGAAGGGCGCGCAGCTGTTGTTCTGGTGCAAGGCCCGTGATTGCGGAGAAAGCAGCCTGTGGGCCAACGAGGTGTTTGGCAACGCCAAGTTGGTAGGTGCCGACAGCCAGCAGGAATACCTGCTCCTGCGCATGGACAACTCCCTGCTGGCGCTCTACGGCATCACCCGTGGCAACCGCCGCGCCTATCTGCATGTCGAGCAACTGGACGCCACCGCGCCGTTGGGAGATCTGCTGCCAACCTCGGCCACCTTGTTGCGTGAGCTGAAAAGCACCGGCGAGCTGGATTTTCCTACGCTGGGCGGTGAGCCGGATGACACCTGGCTGACGCTGATTTCCCGCGGACTGAACCTTGACGCAACGTTGCGAGTGAGTTTGACCGGGCCGACCGCCGAAGCCTGGCGCCAGGGCCTGATCGACAGCGGCGTACGTGCTGCGCGCATGGAGACCGGCACCGGCGATGCCAAGGGCCTGCACCTGCATCTGATACGCTAAGCGTCACAGGGCGAACGGACCCGCGCCGTTCGCCTAAGCTTCTTCCTACCGTCTTCTTCTAGAGAACCCCCATGCTCAATAACGATCGCCTGCTGGTGCAAATCCTGCTGCTGGTGCTGTTTGGTGCCAGCTTCTGGGTGATGGCGCCGTTCTGGTCGGCGCTGTTCTGGGGCGCGGTGCTGGCGTTTGCCAGCTGGCCGCTGATGCGCCTGCTCACCCGTTGGTTGGGTGGTCGCGAATCCTTGGCGGCCGGCATCCTGACCTTGTGCTGGATGCTGCTGGTGGCGGCGCCGCTGGTGTGGATGGGGTTCAACCTGGCGGACCATGTGCGTGACGCCGTCACGTTGATCAAGGATATCCAGGTCGACGGCTTGCCCGAGGCGCCAACCTGGCTGGGCTCGATTCCGTTTGTCGGTGAACGCCTGGTCGGCATGTGGGACAGCATCGACCAGCAAGGCGCGGCGCTGATGGTCACGCTCAAGCCGTACTTTGGCCAGGTCGGCAACTGGCTGCTGGCGCGCAGTGCACAGATCGGTGGCGGCATTCTGGAGCTGACCCTGAGCCTGGTGTTCGTGTTCTTCTTCTATCGTGACGGGCCGCGCCTGGCGACGTTTGTACACCGTTTGCTGGAACGTTTGATCGGCGAACGCGCCGGCTACTACATCGAACTGGTGGCAGGCACCGTGCAGCGGGTGGTCAACGGTGTGATTGGTACGGCGGCAGCCCAGGCGCTGTTGGCGTTGATCGGCTTCCTGATCGCCGGCGTGCCGGGCGCGCTGGTGTTGGGCATCGTGACCTTCCTGCTCAGCCTGATCCCCATGGGCCCTCCGCTGGTGTGGATCCCGGCCACGGCGTGGCTGGCCTGGAAGGGCGATTACACCTATGCGGTGTTCCTCGGCATATGGGGCACGTTCATCATCAGTGGCGTGGACAACGTGCTCAAGCCGTACCTGATCAGCCGTGGCGGCAACCTGCCGTTGGTGATCGTGTTGCTGGGGGTGTTTGGCGGGTTGATTGCGTTTGGTTTTATCGGCCTGTTTATCGGCCCGACGTTGTTGGCGGTGGCGTATAGCTTGTTGATGGATTGGAGTGCGACCCAGGCCCAAAACCGTCGGGAAAACACCTGAATGGCCTCGGTCGATGTGGGAGGGGGCAAGCCCCCTCCCACATTTAGAACTGTGTGTGTCCTATGCCCTTGGCAACCACAAGACCGCGGTCAACCCACCGCCTGGGGTTTCTTCCAGGCTCAAGCGCCCACCCAGGCGCTCCACCGCCTCTTTGGATATCGTCATCCCCAATCCAACCCCGCCGGAATTGCGGTTGCGCGAGCCTTCCAGCCGATAAAACGGCTCAAATACCGCCTCGCGCTTGTCCGCCGCAATGCCAGGCCCGTGGTCGATCACCCGAATCAGCAGCGCCTCGCGGCTGTCTTCCAATTCGATACGCGCCGTGCCGGCATAGCGCAGCGCGTTGTCGATCAGGTTGTTGAGGCACGAGCGCAGGGCCATTGGCTGCACCTGCAAGGGTGCGCAAGTGCCGGCGAATTGCACATCCGAGCCTTGGTCCTGGGCGTTTTCGCTCATGGACTCCACCAGCGCCTGCACATCCAGCCAATGCCGGGTTTCGCTGGTGCGCTGTTCGTGCAGGTAGCTCAGGGTGGCGTCGAGCATGCCGATCATGTCGTTGAGGTCCTGACGCATCTGGCCCTGCAACTTGGCGTCCTCGATCTGTTCCAGGCGCAGCTTGAGGCGTGACAGCGGGGTGCGCAGGTCATGGGACACCGCGCCCAGCATGCGTGCCCGTTGGCTGACTTGCTCACGGATACGCCGCTGCATCAGGTTGAACGTCGATGCCGCCTGGCGCGCCTCGCGGGGGCCGGTTTCTTCCAGGGGCGGGCTGTCGAGGTCCAAACTCAGGCGCTCGGCGGCGTCGCTCAGGCGCTGGATCGGCCGGCTCAGCAGTTTGGCGCCGTACCACGCAGCAATGATCAGCGAGATGAACTGGAACGTCAGCGGCACCACCGGGCCACCAAACCAGGGGCGATGATGCTCCTTGTTCAGCGGCTTCATGCTGCCGTCAGGTTGCTCGACAAAGGTTTCTTGAGGCGGCGGCGGAGGCGGTGGGCCGTAATGCCGGAACCAGGCGATGGCCAGTACATGGGCCAGGATGATCGCCACCAGCAACACGCCGAACAGCCGACCGAACAGCGTGTTGAAGGGGGCGCGCATCAGCCGATGTCTCGGGCGTCGAACAGGTAGCCTTCGCCACGTACGGTCTTGATCAACTGCGGTGCCTTGGGGTCATCCCCGAGTTTTTGGCGCAGGCGCGACACCAGCAGGTCGATGCTGCGATCGAATGCTTCGATGGAGCGGCCTCGGGCAGCGTCCAGCAGTTGTTCGCGACTCAACACCCGGCGCGGGCGTTCGATAAATACCCACAGCAGGCGGAATTCGGCGTTGGACAGCGGCACCACCAAGCCATCATCGGCCACCAGTTGGCGCAATACGCTGTTGAGGCGCCAGTTGTCGAAGCGGATATTGGCGCGCTGTTCGGTGCGGTCATCGCGCACACGGCGCAGGATGGTCTGGATACGCGCCACCAGTTCACGCGGCTCGAAGGGCTTGGACATGTAGTCGTCGGCCCCCAGTTCCAGGCCGATGATGCGATCGGTGGGTTCGCAGCGGGCGGTGAGCATCAGGATCGGGATGTCCGATTCCGAACGCAGCCAGCGGCACAGCGACAGGCCGTCTTCGCCCGGCAGCATCAGGTCGAGCACCACCACGTCAAAGGTCTCGGCCTGCATGGCCAGGCGCATGGCGGCGCCGTCGGTCACGCCGGTGGCGAGGATATTGAAGCGCGCCAGGTAGTCGATCAGCAGCTCGCGAATCGGCACATCGTCGTCGACGATCAGTGCGCGGGTGTTCCAGCGCTTGTCATCGGCGATCACCGCGCCTTTTGGCTCTTCGTGTACAGGGACGGAAGGAGTATGCATAGTGCGATCATCTGCCTGGTTGTTGCGGTCAGCATAGGCGCCCAGCCCCATGGCTGGTAGTGCTGGTCGGTGGGTCGTGCGAGCGAGCCTAGCCGGGGGGCGTGTTGGGGGCATGTCGTGAATGTATCAGCTTTGAAATAATTGGCTGAAATGTCCGTCCGATGGCACCTGGTCAGTATTTACCGATCATCGGATCCCGCAACGGCGCCGCTTGCGCTACAATCCGCGCCGATTTCGACTTGCCTGAGAGCCCATCCCAATGTCCGTCTGCCAGACTCCTATCATCGTCGCCCTGGATTACCCCACTCGTGACGCCGCACTGAAGCTGGCTGACCAGTTGGACCCGAAGCTTTGCCGGGTCAAGGTCGGCAAGGAACTGTTCACCAGCTGCGCGGCGGAAATCGTCGGCACCCTGCGTGACAAAGGCTTCGAAGTATTCCTCGACCTGAAATTCCACGATATCCCCAACACCACTGCCATGGCCGTGAAAGCCGCCGCTGAAATGGGTGTGTGGATGGTCAACGTGCACTGCTCCGGCGGCCTGCGCATGATGACCGCCTGCCGTGAGGTGCTGGAACAGCGCAGCGGCCCTAAACCGCTGTTGATCGGTGTGACCGTGCTGACCAGCATGGAGCGCGAAGACCTGGCCGGTATTGGCCTGGACATCGAGCCTCAGGAGCAAGTGCTGCGTCTGGCGGCCCTGGCGCAGAAGGCCGGTCTTGATGGCCTGGTGTGCTCGGCGCTGGAAGCCCAGGCGCTGAAGACCGCCCATCCGTCGCTGCAACTGGTGACACCGGGAATTCGTCCGGCGGGCAGCGCCCAGGATGACCAGCGCCGTATCCTGACCCCACGTCAGGCACTGGATGCAGGTTCCGATTACCTGGTGATTGGCCGTCCGATCAGCCAGGCGGCGGATCCGGCGAAGGCGTTGGCGGCAGTGGTTGCCGAGATCGCCTGATCGCTAAGGCAAACAAAGATCCAAATGTGGGAGGGGGCTTGCCCCCGATTGCGGTGTATCAGTTACAGATGAGCTGTCTGACACTCTGCTATCGGGGGCAAGCCCCCTCCCACATTTAGATCTCCAAAGCCATCAGTTGACTTTCAATACAAGCTTCCCAAAGTTCTCCCCGTTGAACAGCTTCATCAACGTCTCGGGGAACGTCTCCAGCCCCTCCACAATATCCTCTTTGCTCTTGAGCTTGCCCTGAGCCATCCAGCCGCCCATCTCCTGGCCGGCAGCCGCAAAGTTCGCGGCGTGATCCATCACCACAAACCCTTCCATACGTGCGCGATTGACCAGCAGTGACAAATAGTTGGCCGGGCCTTTGACGGCTTCCTTGTTGTTGTACTGGCTGATAGCCCCGCAAATTACCACCCGTGCTTTCAACGCCAGGCGGTTGAGCACGGCATCGAGAATATCCCCGCCGACGTTATCGAAATACACATCCACGCCCTTGGGGCACTCGCGCTTGAGCGCAGCCGGCACGTCCTCGTTTTTGTAGTCGATAGCGGCGTCAAAACCCAGCTCATCCACCAGAAACTTGCACTTGTCGGCGCCGCCAGCGATGCCCACCACGCGGCAGCCTTTGATCTTGGCGATTTGCCCGGCAATGCTGCCTACCGCACCGGCCGCGCCGGAGATCACCACGGTGTCGCCGGCCTTGGGTGCGCCCGTATCCAGCAGGGCGAAGTAGGCGGTCATGCCGGTCATGCCAAGGGCCGACAAGTAGCGTGGCAGCGGTGCCAGTGTTGGATCGACCTTATAGAACCCACGCGGCTCGCCAAGGAAATAATCCTGCACGCCCAGGGCACCGTTTACGTAGTCCCCTACGGCGAATTTCGGGTTATTCGACGCAATCACCTTGCCTACGCCCAGTGCGCGCATAACCTCACCGATACCGACCGGCGGAATGTAGGACTTGCCCTCATTCATCCAGCCGCGCATCGCCGGGTCCAGAGACAGGTATTCATTGCGCACCAGTACCTGGCCATCCTGGGGTGTGCCCACCGGCACTTCCTGGTAGGTGAAGGTGTCCCGGGTTGCCGCGCCGACCGGGCGTTTGGCGAGCAGGAATTGGCGGTTGGTCTGGGCAGTCATGGCAGCGACTCTTCTGGAAATGAACGGGAAGTGATAGACCTTCAGCGCGTGGGAGGCAAGGCCCGGCGCCCCTGCGAATGCAGGTTGATAGGCGCAACTGATAGTGCTGACGTGGCTCTCATGGCGTTGGCTAGACTGCTGCCACGGTCATTTTTCCTACAGGACATCCTCCCATGAGCATGACGTTTTCCGGCCAGGTCGCCCTGGTAACCGGCGCCGCCGCCGGTATTGGCCGCGCCACCGCGCTGGCATTCGCCGCCGAAGGCTTGAAGGTCGTCGTCGCCGACCTCGATGTGGCGGGCGGTGAGGGCACCGTGGCGCTGATCCGGCAGGCCGGTGGCGAAGCGCTGTTTGTGCGTTGCAACGTCACCCAGGAGGCGGATGTGCAGCAGTTGATGGCCCAGACCCTCGGTGCATACGGCCGTCTGGACTATGCCTTCAACAACGCCGGGATCGAGATCGAGAAGGGCAAGCTGGCGGATGGCAGCCTGGACGAGTTCGACGCCATCATGGGCGTCAACGTCAAGGGCGTGTGGCTGTGCATGAAGCACCAATTGCCGCTGCTGTTGGCCCAGGGCGGCGGTGCTATCGTCAACACCGCGTCGGTGGCTGGGTTGGGGGCGGCGCCGAAGATGAGTATCTACGCGGCGTCCAAGCATGCGGTGATCGGGCTGACCAAGTCGGCAGCCATCGAATATGCGAAGAAGAACATCCGCGTCAACGCGGTGTGCCCGGCGGTGATTGATACCGATATGTTCCGGCGCGCCTATGAAGCCGACCCGCGCAAGGCGGACTTCGCGGCCGCCATGCACCCGGTGGGGCGCATCGGCAAGGTTGAAGAGATCGCCAGCGCGGTGCTGTATCTGTGCAGTGATGGCGCCGCATTTACCACCGGGCATGCCTTGGCGGTGGATGGTGGCGCCACGGCTATCTAGGACCTCGCGCCGTACCCCATTCGAAAAGGGTTGGGGTGCTGTGAGGTTTTTTCCGGGCTGGCAAAGTGCCCTGTCAGAATGTGTATCACAAGGTAAATAATTCAATAAAATCAATACTTTAATAAATTTTTGCCGCCGGCTTTCTCAGGCTTCTGTGCTTAACTCCCTCGGGTTGAATAACAGACAGTTGAAGTGAGTGGCTCATGGATTTAGGGATCGATCGACAAGCCCTTGTACCGGTGGTGCAGCAAATCGTCAGTGCGGTAGCGCAGTGGATTCGCAACAGCGGGGCGAGCCCCGGCACCCGTCTGCCGTCCATTCGACAATTGGCCCAAGACAACCTGCTCAGTCAGTCCAATGTGATCGAGGCATTTGAACGGATGGTCGCCCAGGGGGTGCTGGCATCGAAGCAAGGCTCGGGTTTTGTGGTGGCCCATCCGCCGCTTGTGCATGAAGGCCAATGGTATGAAGGTGCGGAGCGGATCTGGGGCGCCTTTGCTGATAATCCGCTGGGCGAGCTGAAACTGGGCTGTGGCTGGTTGCCGGATACCTGGCGCGAAAGTGATGACATCAGCTACGCCATTCGTGAAGTCACACGCACCGACACCGCCGGCCTGTTCAACTACAGCACGCCGCTGGGCCTGCCCGTGCTGCGCGAGCAATTGCTCAAGCGCCTGACTCAGCTTCACATTCCCGCCAGCGTTGACGGCATTCTTACTACGGCAGGCGTCAGTCACGCCCAGGACCTGTTGATACGCACGCTGCTCAAGCCCGGTGATTGCGTGGTGGTGGAGACACCCGGGTACGGCAACCTTTATCGTCAACTGGCGTTCCAGGGCGTCAGCGTGCTTGCAGTACCACGTATGCGAGGCGGCCCGGACATTGCGGCGCTCGAAGCCCTGTTGCTCCAGCATCGCCCCAAATGCCTGTTTATCCATAGCCTTTATCACAACCCCACCGGCACCAGCCTGTCTCGAGGGGTGGCCGAGGACCTATTGGCGCTGGCGCATCGCGAGAACTTCCTGATCATCGAGGAGGACGTGCTGGGCGATCTGCAGCACGCCAGCTGCACGCGGCTTTCGGCCTTGCCCCACGATGAACGGGTGATTTATGTCGCGAGCTTTTCCAAGACCCTGAGCAGTGCCCTGCGCGTGGGGTATCTCAGCGCCAGCGCAGCGCTCATCGCGCAACTGGCCAACTTAAAGACGCTGACCGGCTTCGGCACCTCGCGGTTTGCCGAGGCGGTGGTCGCGTCCTTGTTGGCCAATGGCACCTATCGCAAGTGGGTGCAGCGCCTGCGCAAACGGCTGAACGCCGAAATGGCCGCCACATTGCAGGTGCTGGAAGACGAAGAGTGGGAGGTGTTTGCCGTACCCGCAGGCGGCATGTTCCTGTGGGTGCGGCCGGGTGGCGGGGAGTTTTCGCGGTTGCAGGCTTGCGCCCGACGGCTGGGGGTATTGTTGTCTCCAGGCTCGCTGTTCTATCCGAGTGGTGAGCACAGTGAGTGGTTGCGTATCAATGTGGCCTATGCGAGCGACCCGCGTGCACAGGCGTTGTTTCGGGAAATGGGCCCTGCCAGATCGACCTCGACCATTCTGAAAACGACGAGCATGTAGCTTTTTGCCATTATTCCGGCGCCAGCGTCTTGTGTTGAGTGCCTCTGGATTGCGAATCTCGCAGCTTGGAAACCCGGTGCAAGAGGATTCAAGTGCAATGATTTCGTCCGTGCAACGACGTTTCGCCAGCCTGGGCATGGCAAAAAAACTGGGCTCGGGCTTTGCCTTGGTGTTGCTGCTGACGGCCCTGGTGGCCGTCATCGGTGTGGGGTCCCTGCAATCGGTGGGTCAGCGTTTTGAAGGCTTGAATGCCATGTCTTCGCTCAACAGCGGCTTGCTCAAGGTTCGTTTGATTGAGCAGGACTACGCGCTGCATGCCGACCCCAAGGCTGTCGACGCGCTGCATGAAAGTGTTGATGCCTTGGCGGCCCTCGCAGCCAGCCTCAAATCCCAATCCGCCGCGAATGTCCCGGTGATGACCGACGTCGAGCAGGCGTTGGCGGCGTATCGCAAGGCGTTTGATGAGTTTGTCGAACTGACCCAGACCAAGGACCTGGCGCTGGAAATGGCCAGTTGGTCGGTGTCCAGCGTGGCCAATAACCTTGACGTGTTGCAGGCCGGGCTGGCGGACGACGGCGCTTATGGCCTCAAGGAAAGCCAAGGCAAGGAGGGCGCCGAATTTATCGAGCAGGCCGGGCAAGTCAGCCAGGTGTCGCGCTTGATGCTGCAAGCGATGAACGAAGCGCGGCTGCGGTTGGACCAGAGCCGCAAGGTGAGCGAGGACGACGCCGAGCAAGGCAAGATCGAACAGGCCGAGCAGGCCTTGGCTCAGGTCGAGCAACTGAAAACCTCGGTCAAGGACCCAGGTTATCAGACGGTACTCAATGAAGTGTCCGGGCATATCGCGGCGTTCAGCGAGAAACTCGGCGAGTACACCGGCCTGCTGGCTCAGGAAAAGGTGGTTTACAAACAACTGAATGATCGGGCGGCCCAGGTGGTCAGTCGGGTCAACCAGGCCTACGACGCCGAAGACCAGTCGATGCAGGCTCAGTTGAATAAAAGCACCGTGTTGATCATCGGCTCGTCGGCGCTGGCGCTGTTGGTGGGGTTGGTCGCGGCCTGGGTGATCACGCGATTGATCGTCGCGCCGCTGCGCAGCGTGATTGCCGTCGCCCAGCAGATTGCGGCGGGTGATTTGAGTGGGCGCATGGACGTCAGCCGCCGCGACGAGATCGGCCAGTTGATGCAGGCCATGCAGCAAATGGGCAATGGCTTGAGCCATATGGTCAGTGGCCTGCAAGCGGGTATCGAGCAACTGGCCAGTTCGGCGCACTCGCTGTCCAGCGTCACCGAGCAGACCAATGTCGAGGTCAGCAGCCAGAAGGAAGAAACCGAGCAGGTTGCCACGGCGATGAACCAGATGACCGCCACCGTGCACGACGTGGCGCGAAATGCCGAAGAAGCCGCGCAGGCGGCGCAGACGGCGGACGACAAGGTCGACAGCGGCCAACACGTGGTGCGCCAGAGTTTGCAACGCATTGAATTGCTGGCCACCTCCAGTACCAGCGCCAGTGCCAGCATCGAGAGCCTGAGTGCGGAAATCCAGAATATCGGCACGGTGTTGAGCGTGATCAAGAGCGTGGCCGAACAGACCAATTTACTGGCGCTCAACGCCGCCATCGAAGCGGCCCGTGCCGGCGAGCAGGGCCGCGGCTTTGCGGTGGTGGCCGATGAAGTGCGGGCACTGGCCAAGCGTACTCAGCAGTCCACCGAAGAAATCGAGCGGTTGGTCAGCACCCTGCGCAGCGCGGCGCAGTCCTCGGTGCAGCAGATTCAGGAGAGTGGTGAGTTGGTGAAGCTGGCCGTGAGCGATGTGCTGGAGACTGAAAGCGCCTTGGGCAGCATCGCGGTAGCCGTGTCGTTGATCCAGCAGATGAACCAGCAGATTGCCGCCGCCGCCGAGCAGCAAAGTTCGGTGGCCGAAGAGATCAATCGCAGCGTGACCAGCATTCGTGCCAGCGCCGACCAGTCGGCGTTGAGCATGCAGGGCAATGCCGCGTCGAGTATCCAGTTGGCGCAACTGGGCACCGAATTGAAAGGCATGGTGGGGCACTTTCGCCTCTGATCGCCATAGAGCGGCGATCAAAGGCGAGGGCGGTCAGGCGTTGTTGACGAGGAAGGTCAACAGCGCTTCGTTGACGAAATCCGGGTTTTCCCGCGCGCTGATATGGCCTGCTTCCGGGATCAGGATCAGGCTGCAGCCGATCAGTTTGGCCATTTCCTCGGCTTCGGCGGGTGGCCGGGGTTTGTCATGCTCGCCGCACATCACTTGGGTGGTGTCGGCGTCCAGGCGTGGCAGCTGTTCCAGAATGTCTTCACGGCTAAAGATCAACCGGCCCAGGGGCACGATGCTGTCCAGCAGGCGCTCACGGGAATACGCCTGTAGCGACGCGCGAAAGTCCTGGTACAGCGCAGATTCGCGGTCGATGCCCGGGCGGAAGAAAATCGGTGCGATCACATCCAGCAGCGGCTCGGGGATGGCGCCGGCGTCCTCGATCATCTTGAACAGCGAGAAGTAATACTGGCGGGTAGCCTCGGGCTCGGCACCGAGGTAGGTGTCCATCAGCACCAGGCTGTTGATGCGTTGCGGCGCCAGCAACGCCAGGCGTGCGCCCCACATGCCGCCGACCGAAAGGCCCACCAGATTGGCCTGCTCGATATCCAGGTGATCCAGCAGGGCCAGGGCCTGGCGTGCCAGGTCATCGAGGGAACGGGTTGGCGCAGGCAGGGGGCCCGATTCACCATGGCCCCACAACTCGGGAACGATCACCCGGTATTGGTGCGACAGGGCTTCGATCTGCGGTGCCCACATGTCGTGGCCCCACAGGTAACTTGACCCCAGCAGGACGACCGGGCCGGTGCCCTGGTCGATGTAGTGCAGCGGTTGTCCATCAATGACGGCGACAGGCATAGCAGGCCTCTGACTTCACGGAGTGAGGGGCATTTTTTACGCTAGAAGAGGGCGGGGGGATAGATGCAAAGTGATGGCATGTGCCGATGGGGCGGGATTGTTGTAGTGAGCGGGCTTGCCCCGCGCTGGGGGGCGAAGCCGCCCTAAAACCATACCGCTCGGTCTATCTGACACACCGCGGCGCCTGGGTTTAGGGCGGCTGCGCCCCCCAGCGCGGGGCAAGCCCGCTCACTACAAGGTCTTAGTCGTAGATGACTTTCTTTTTCCACTCGGCATCGGCGTCGACGACTTTGAGGCCTTCGGTCAATTCGTTGACTTCGTCTTCGGCGGGCTTGCTGTTGGTCAGCACAGTAGAGTTGGCGCGGGCCAGTTGCGCTTCCAAGTGTTGCAACTGCGCGCTGTAGATCACCGGCTCCGGTTGTTTGCGCAGGTATTGCACGCCACGTTCGAAGGCCAGGCGCGCCTGACCCGGTTGGCCTTGTTGCAAGGCATGCTGGCCGAGGTTGTTGAAGAACTCGATGTGCAGCAACACCAGAATGTGACGGATTTCCTTGATCCAGTGCTTGGCCTCATTGGTCGGCAGGAAGCCATCCTGGGCCGCGCGGGTGACCTGGCCGTGCAGCGCCTCAAGCAGGAAGCGCACATCCTTGGCCTTGGCTTCGGTCTGGATCGGCGCCGGCGGGTTGTTCACCGGGATTGACTCGCCCTGGGCGATTAATGCATTCAACTCGGTGATACGCGTCTTGAGCGGTGCGCTGCTCTTGTTGAGGTGGAGCAGACGCTGGTTGACGTTGAGCTCCAGGCGGGTCAACAACAGTTTGAGCGCCGGGGTCATCAACTGGCCTGGGAACGTTTCGGTGATTTCACCGCAGCGGCGCAGGCGATCGTTAAGTTCGATCTCGGTGCGCTTCTTTTCCAGTTTGTTGTTTTCCACCACATGGTTCATGTAGCCAATGGCGATCAGTATTACGATCCCGGCTATTACCAGCAGGGTGATCATGAGTGGTGTCACCGGTGTGACCTCTTTATAGGGTTTGCTGTGGAGTGTAGTGACTGGGCCATCCGGCGGATAGCGCGGATCGACCAGTTGTCCAGGTAGAGGCTTCTATATAAGCAAAGGTTCCATGGGTGGATGCACATTGCCATCATCTGTTGGAACGAACTATAGCGTCTTGTCGTGCGTCAGAATATAGGCGCCAAGGCTCAGACAGGCAGAATCCCTGCACAGCCCTGGAAAGCAGGGCGAAGTCATTGATTTTAATAAATTTATCCTTGGGGGTTGACGACCTTTCAATCCATCCATAGAATGCGCGCCACTTAACGCGTAAAGCACATCGCGAAACGCGTTAGGTAGTGAATGTTGTACGTGTGTCCCCTTCGTCTAGTGGCCTAGGACACCGCCCTTTCACGGCGGTAACAGGGGTTCGAGTCCCCTAGGGGACGCCATATGCGGGAATAGCTCAGTTGGTAGAGCACGACCTTGCCAAGGTCGGGGTCGCGAGTTCGAGTCTCGTTTCCCGCTCCATTTTAAGATCTGCAGACATCCACTGACGTCTGTAAGTCGTTGAAAACAGGGCCGAAAGGCCCTTTTTTCATTCCAGTGACGTCCACTGAAATCCACTCGTATCCACGACTTTTTAGTCCATAATTTAGTCCATAAATACGGGTGTGAGTGGTTCCGCATTGTTGCTGGGTGCGAGCGGTGAACAAGTCCAGGATTGGCCCTAACTCTGCAAGTTAGGAGCTACCCATGGCACTCTCCGAAATGGCTGCACGCAAGGCCAAAGCAACTGGCAAGGCCTATACACTAGGCGATATTGACGGCCTCTCTCTCGCTGTCACGGCTCAAGGTGGCCGCACTTGGCACTTCCGCTACTGCTGGGCGGGCAAACAAAAACGCATGTCCCTAGGCACCTATCCCGAGGTGGGCTTGCGCGAAGCCCGAGAACTGCGTGATCAGGCTCGCGCGCTTTTGGCCAAAGGCATCAACCCAAAACTCGATCGCAAGCACAAACGTCAGGCTGTGCGGCTGGCAGATGAACACACCTTCAAGGCAGTGTTCCTGCAATGGGTAGAGCATCGCAAACTGGAACTCAAAGAGGGACGCCAGAGCACGCTCTCTCAGATTCAACGCATTTTTGGTAAAGATGTATTGCCTACGCTGGGCAAGCTATCCATCTACGATGTCCGTCGTGCCGATCTGCTGGATGTGTTGGCCAAGATCGAGCAGCGCCGAGCATTTACCACTGCAGAAAAGGTACGGACATGGTTCAACCAATTGTTCCGTTATGCGCTGGTGAAAGTCGAAAGGATGGAGGTCAATCCTGCGTCCGATCTGGATGTTGTGGCCGTTCCCAAGCCCCCAGTGGTTCACAATCCCTTCCTGCGTCTGCCGGAACTGCCTGAGTTGTTGCAGAAGCTGCGCGGCTATCGTGGCGCGCTAACAACGCAACTTGGCATCCGTCTGTTGCTGTTGACGGGGGTGCGGACTGGCGAACTGCGTCTGGCGACCCCAGATCAGTTCGATTTGGATCAGGGGCTGTGGATCATTCCGCCCGAGGTGGTCAAGCAGTTGCAGTTAGATATGCGCAAGAAAGGCAAGCGCCCGCAAGACATCCCTCCCTATATCGTGCCACTGTCTGTCCAGGCTATTGAAATCGTCCGCCACCTGTTGAGGGAGGTGCGGCCTGCTCAGCGCTACCTGCTGGCTCACCGCAGCGACTTGAAAAAGCGAATCAGCGAGAACACTCTTAACTATGCGTTGAACCGGATGGGATACAAGGATGTGCTGACTGGGCACGGCGTCCGCGGAACGATCTCCACTGCCCTCAACGAAGTGGGCTATCTGAAAATTTGGGTCGATGCGCAGTTGTCCCATAGCGATCCCAATCAGGTCAGCGCAGCTTACAACCATGCCATGTACGTGGAGCCTCGGCGCAAAATGATGCAGGACTGGGCTGATCGCCTTGATCTTCTGGAACAGAACCAGGTGGAAGCTGCCAGTACCCATCTCCACATCCATATCGAAGGTATGCCGACCCTGGCCGATGACGATGTATTGCCCGGAGCTGCGCTTGCGCCTTCGATGAGCGCATCATCTTCGTCTGGTCACGCGCCCATTGTTGTCAGTTCGGTTGGTCAAAGTGCAGCCTTCCAGCGCCTGCCTGCTGTGCCAATCTTGCAGAAGGCGCCAAAAGAGCAAGAGGACGAGGTGTCAGCAATTCAGCGCGAGCGTGAAGCGATGCTTGCCATCTATGAAGACTCAAGCAGCTTGCCTGTTCCTTTGTTTGCCAAGCTGGCAGGCAAGTCCAAGGATCAGATCAATCGCGAACTGAAGGCCGGCAAGCTACTGTCCCTCAGTCTGGGCAATCGGGGGCAGCGCGTTCCTGATTGGCAACTGGTGCCGCTCAAGCAAAAACTGGCGCAAACCCTAATGAAGCAATGCCCGGAGGCCGATTCGTGGGAGTTGTACCATCTGCTGACGAAGCCCCATCCCGGTTTAGACGATCGTGCGGCCATCGACATGGTCACGCCGACCAATCTAGGGCTGGTACTACAAACCATCAGGCCTCGTCATGAACCGATGATTGATAGGACGACTGACTCGTCCCAAGTCCATGAACATGTTTGGCAAGGCGTGCGGCAGTTGGTAAGCAGCGTGCCGATGTTTGAAGAAGTTCAGTGATGTGCAGATGAGCCTTGGCTAGCCAAAGCACGTTCGATAAATCGAAGCGTCTCAGATGAAGCTTGGCTTCGGGAGCTAAGTAAATAGGTGGTCAGGCTCTCAGTGCCTTCGGCAAAGGGCCTGGCCACCACACCGGCTGAACGCGCGGCATCAATCCAAGAGCGAGCGGCCAATCCGATGCCGTAGCCGGCCGCGACCAAAGCTGTCATGAAAGAAAAACTTCTGGCATGAGCCTCGATCTGCGGCGTGACTGCGGCCGTGGCGAGCACGGTCGCAACACGTTGGTGCATCGCGGCACAAGCCTCAGGATGCCACATCACCAAAGGGTATTCTGCAAGAACAGGCAAAGGAATAGCCGGGTAGGCCAACAACGGAGAGCGGACAGGCACGGCAACTGCCAGTTCGTCATGCCATAGCGGCGCTACGCTCAGGCCGTGTCCCGATCCTGCCTCAAGACTAAATCCCAAGTCATAGCGACTGTCCATCAAGCCTGTGCATTGCTCCGTCGAGAAAACTTCAGTGAACGTAAGAGAGGTTTCCGGCTCTTCAACTCGCTGGCGTGCAAGGAGCGTTGCTAATCGCGCATGGAATGCCCCGAACGACAAGGCGATCCGCAAAGGACGGTGTTCACTGTTGGCGAGCATGTTGCGCTCCGTGTCTGTAGAGAGGCTGACGCCTTCTGTAAAAGCTGGATTGACTGATGAATCAGCTGGCGGTGAGTCAGGGCGCGCCGCGCAAGCGCCCGTGTCTTGAGGCATGCCCAAAGGCCACCATCTCAAGGTAGGTACGTTCTGCTACGGCCTCGCTGTCGCAAGGGTCCAAACCTGGACAAGTTCTCGTCTCGTCGGAAAAGTCGTCATCCAGGCAACGCATTAATATAGCAGGATGAGTTAAATTTAACGTGGTTTAAGGCGGACTTGTATTTCAGGCTTCTGCTGATGCAGAAGCGTACTATCCAAAGAGGTCGCCCTACAGGCGCAACGACATACGAAGCAGAGCCCGCCCGCGCGTTTGGTCAAGCCGTCCGTGCCGCTCGGCACTACCAGGGCATCGCCCAGGAAACGCTGGCTCAATTGGCGAACATAGAACGTTCGCACATGGGAAAGATCGAGCGAGGTGAACATATGCCCACCTTGGCGATTATTCTCAAGATATCCAAGGCGCTGAAATGTAGTGCTGCGGATCTGATGACGGCCACCGAGAAAAACCTAGAAGCGCAGAGCCAAATCAGCATTGATCCGCCTGTTTAGTCCGAACATTTTCCCGTTTGGTACCGTGTACGCCAAGAGCAGCATACGCCGCTGGTTGGAGTGTCAATTGATGGAGTGGTATGCAGGGAGTGCGGGCCTCTCGGCTCCGATTGGAGAGTCAATTCCCCACCCGGCAAGGTTCCCACGTTACCTATCGTAGATAGTGCGAGGAGATGGGGCGGCGGAGAGCCCAATGCTTCGATGAAGGTCTCAGCCGAGTTAGAGATGGACATGGCGGCCGGCTGTTGCGTCCGGGCCCAGGCGCTAAGAAGCCTGGTCGACACCGTACACAGCCAGCGTCGACCCGGGCGGCATCACCTTCATTCCCTATGGGGCGATCCGGTAGGCTGAACCCTAACCGCCATTGGGGTAGTCATGAACAGAAGTTGGCCGAGGCGAAGTCCCAGTTGACCAAGTGCTTGAGGAACGTCTCTATGAACTTGGGTCTGGCATTGCGGTGGTCGATGTAATAGGCATGCTCCCATACGTCCAGCGTCAGTAAAGGCACGTCGTCTGAAGTGATCGGGGTGAATGCATTGCTGGTGTTTGTGATGTCCAGCCTGCCATCAGGCTTCTTGACTAGCCACGTCCAACCAGAACCGAAGTTGCCAGTAGCGCTCTTGGTAAAGGCTTTCTCGAATTCGCCATGATCGCCCCAGCGTTCGGCAATTGCCTGTGCCAATGCTCCTTCTGGCCGGCCGCCACCCTGTGGCTTCATGCTGTGCCAAAAGAACGTGTGGTTCCAAATCTGAGCCGCGTTATTGAAAATCCCGCCACTGGAGCGGCGAATGATGTCTTCGAGGCCTTGACCTTCTAGCTCTGTACCCTGCACCAAGGCATTAAGGTTGTTGACATAGGTCTGGTGATGCTTGCCGTAGTGGAAATCTAAGGTTTCTTCACTCATGTGAGGCGCCAGGGCCGATTTGGCGTAGGGCAACGGGGGAAGTTCGTGTTTCATAGTGGCCTCCAAGGTCTATAGAAAAGCGACCGAACATCACCAGATGAAGGGTCGCGGAAAAACGCAGGATTGTTGGGCTCCTTGATCTCCAGCCTGGCACCGCCACGCACCGCGTTAACGGTGAGCAACGGCGAAGCAATGCCACAGTCCCGGCAGGACAATCGAACTCGACAAATACTGGTTGGAGACGAAAAGCCCTACCTACAGCCAAGCTTTGGGTAGCCGAAAGCCCACGCTATTCATTGCCAGGCAAAGGCGCATACGCTACATTAATAAAACAAGGTAATGCTTTGAATATTATGGAGGCACCATTAATTTGTCAAGAACACGCTTGGAAAATTGCGCTGAAGCTGCATCCTCAACAACTGATCGCCTACTCCACCTGCTCAAGACACGCGGCCCGCAACAAGCGGCAGACGCGGGAAGAGTTCTGAGCATGACGGCTGAGGCCGCACGTCAGCAGTTCAACAAGCTGGCCTCATCGGGGCTGGTGGAGGCGTACACGCAAGCCAGAGGCGTTGGCCGCCCCAGCCAATTCTGGAAGCTGACGGAGGCGGGTCATAGCCGCTTTCCAGATACACATTCGGAGCTGACGATCCAGTTGCTGGATACGGTGCGCCAAGCATTTGGTGAACAGGCGATCGACCGCTTGATCGATATGCGTGAGCAGAAAAGCCGAGAGTGGTATTTGCACGAAATGAGCGATGCTCATGATCTGAAGGAGCGGGTGAAGCGCTTGGCGCAGCTGCGTTCGCGAGAGGGTTACATGGCCGAGTATGAGGAGCTGGACGACGGCACCTTGCTGTTCATTGAAAACCATTGCCCGATCTGCGCAGCGGCCACTGCATGCCAGGGCTTCTGTCGAGCAGAACTAATGGTGTTCGAGCAAGTCTTGCGGGCACGCGTAGAGCGTATCGAACACATCATCTCCAACGCCAGGCGCTGTGCTTACAAGATCACGCCTCTTTGACGAGTGTCTCTAACGCAGAAGGTTCCGTGGTTCACTCGTCCAGTCGTCTCTTCTGGCTACTCCGCCCTAAGCACAACAATACCTGGTGTCGAAGCAACGTACTCCATGAACGGCGAATCAACTACTCGCATATTCTCCGCTTTTGATGACGCATTTCTGAACCAAACGCCTTGCTCATTTTTAATAACTATTCCAACGTGAGATACGTCAAGGCCAACGCTTGGTGAATAAATACCGATGTAATCACCTGTCTCTAGTCTATTAATTACCGTTTGGTTTATTGCATGTGTGGGTATGTAATTGATTTCCCTGTGAGTAATGCCAAGCCCTGGCACATACTCGCCCCCATCGGGTTTGCTGTTCAGTTCCTTTTCCGCGGTGATGTAGGAGTGACTGATTTCCTTTGTCACATCGCTGGCATTTGCGGGTGTGGCGGCATACCAATCAGAAAAGAAATGCTTTCTGCTACGATAGTCTACTCGTCCGTCGACATACCGCGTTCTGACAAGATTTTTTATGAAAGTCTTCTCGTCACTGGATCTGGTCAAGGCTTCGACATAGTCAATGAGGGTGAGGCAATCCACCTCACTAAGGTCAGCAACGAGAACTTCGGTAGTAGATGAGGAGCCGATAAGCCTGTTGGCCTGATATGGTGTTGCCAGAAAAGCAGATGACACGCTTGCGATCACATCTCCATGACTGGTCGAGTGTCTCGATAGAGCCTTGCTGCGAAGTATGCCGTCTACCTTTTCAGCCGTGAATTGATCTTGCTTAATAAAATCAACTCTTTCATGGGCAGATACATAAGGGATCGTTAAGGCGAAAATAACCGAGAGGGGGATTGCCCGTGCTATCTGGGTGAGCACGCGCATTAGAGGGCACTTCTGACCCTCTTCCAGCATACGGCTGATATTAGGGTTTTCAGTTGTAATGCAGGCTCTATTGCCCTGTATCCTTGAACTCATGATGCCATCATCTCTCGCAAACCGTTACTCATCTTCTCGTTCAGAAATCTCTATGAGATTGAGATCAGGATCGCGCAGATAGATGGAGCGAATTGGAAAGCAAGCGCCCGTTCGCCGCACAGGTCCTTCAATAATCTCAACACCCTTGCTCTTGATGTGAGCAATAATTTCATCGAGCGGGCGCGACGCAATGAAGCATAGATCCAAAGCACCCGGCACGGGTAAATGTGCTTTCGGCTCAAATTCCTTGCCCTTTACGTGCACATTAATTTTCTGATTGCCGAACTTGAATGCTTTTCTCCCTTCACCGAAAGTTTCCAGGGTCATGCCTAAAAGGCCAACATAGAAATCAGTACAAGCTTGTTCATCAGTGGTTGTGAGCACCAAGTGATCCAGATGGTCAATCATAAGTAAACACCCTGAATTTCAAATAATTAACTTTAACCAGATGGCTGCGTCACCGATCACTTCACCCGACCAGCTGAAAGCAGCACTCAGCATTCAGTATCATTTCGCTTGATCAATCGGAAGACTATTTTTGTCTGAGTATAATAATCTAACGTATCGCGAAAATCCGGCAGCCATCCGCTTGGCATGTAGGGTAAAAAACCATCGAAATCGAGTTTTCTCGCGGTAACAAGGAAGCCTGCAGCTTTGAAAATTTCCGCGTAATCGGTGATCGAGCGATCCTGAACCACGGTATTGGTGCGTTCGGCGACCAGGTCTCGCCAGCGCGGCCACAAGGGATTGTCGGAGTGGCAGCCCGTCACCGCGTAATAGACACCGCCTGGCTTCAATACCCGCAAAATATCCTGTGCATGGCCGGCCAAATCCTCAATGAGGTAGATCACTTCGTGGCTGATGGCAATATCGAACTGATCGTCCCAGCCTACTAGCTGCACATCGGTCTGGTACTGGACAGGCAGCATGCCCTTGAGGTCGTTGGCCCGCGCCACCGATTGCTCGGCAATGTCCACGCCCAGCGCTTTGCGAAAAGGCCGTAGTGCGTGCAGGTGGCGCAAGAAGCCGCCCTGGTTGCACCCGAAGTCCAACACGGTCTTGGTAGACAGATCGTGTTCAGGCATCAGTCCGATCAAGTGGCGCCAGATCGGCGCGTGGCCTTCAGCCATAGCTGCTTCAGCGTCAGGATCAACGTACCAGGTGGGAATGGATGAAGTCATAAGGGATTCTCCAGAGGGCGCGGGGATCCCAAGGCAACCGCGAAGGGATCACCGGTATAGATTGCGACGCTGGTCAGCCCGAGCTGACCGAGGTGAGCTAAGACATCCGTGTCTCGGTTGATATCAAGGACGCTGGAGTTTTCTAAGGTGCGCTGAGTGGTCAGTACCAAGGTGGGCAGACCCTGTTGGGTCATCAACAAAGCATCTTCTCCATCGGGTACCCTGCCGGCCGGCTCATTCAGCCAAGTGACATGCGGAGTTCCAGTGTGCACGCGGTGCAGAAAGCCCATCATGATGCATGCGGCTTCCTTGGCCCCTTCGCCGATGGCGACGTCGATTCCCGCCTCAGCCAACTGTCGGAAGCCGCCTCCGTTCACCCGTGGATCGGGGTCTTGTTGCGAAGCGACCACACGGATGATACCGGCCATGATAATAGCGTCTGCGCATGGCGAGGTATGGCCCCAATGACAACACGGCTCCAGGGTCACGTACAGGGTGGCTCCCCTGGCGGCTTCGCCGGCGATGTCCAGCTCAACCCGTTCGGCATGAGGCCGGCCACCGGGCTGAGTGGCCCCTTCGCCAATGCAGATGCCGTTCTTTACGATTACGCAGCCGACAGGTGGATTGGGCCAGACATGACCGCGCATCGCCTGCGCCAGATCAAGCGCTCGCCGCATCCAGCGGGCATCGTCAGAGCTGTGTAGGGTTGGGTGCATCGCCGTAGACCTGTTTCGGGTCAAACGTCTTGTCCGATTCGGTAAAGATCAGTGTGTCGCCCTGTCCGCGCTCGTTGCCGACCGGGACGCGGCGGTAGAAGCAGGACCGATAGCCCACATGACAGCTCGCGCCTGAGCCCGCGACGCGCACGCGCAGCCACACGGCGTCCTGATCGTCGTCAATCCGCAATTCCTCTACGACCTGAACTAGGCCACTGGTCGCGCCCTTGTGCCATAAGGCCTGGCGTGACCGGCTCCAGTAGTGGGCCTCACCCGTCTCGATAGTCTTTTCTAGGGCATCCTGGTTCATATAGCCCAGCATGAGCACTTCGCCGTTGGCTGCATCGGTGGTCACACAGACGATCAGACCGTCGCGGTCGAACTTCGGTGCCAGTTCATTGCCTTCTTCGACTTGCTCAATGGAAGTCCTCTCGTAAAAAAACACACTTCCTAACTCTGCCATGTTAGCTCCTCTATTCCACATGAACTTATGCTTCTCTGTCGTGACGTTGAGACACCAGACGTGCCACTACTCGCGGCATGTCTGGCAAAGGGCCGCCCCGATGGATCAGAATGCCGCCGCAAAAATACTCTCGATTTCAGCTTGCGACGCAGGACGGGGGTTGGTGAGACCGCAAACATCTTTCAGTGCGTTCTCTGCCAAGACAGGAATGTCGCTGTGCTTTGCTCCAAGCTCGCTCAGCCCTGCAGGAATGCCAACATCCTTGGACAACTGACGAATCGCCGCGATTGCAGCAACAGCTCCAGCCCCAGCGTCCAATTGTCGGACATCCACTCCCAATGCCTGCGCGACATCGCGCAGACGGGCTGCGCTCACACTGGCATTGAACTCTTCGACATGCGGCAGTAAAACGGCATTGCATACCCCGTGTGGCAAATCATAGAAACCACCGAGCTGGTGGGCCATCGCATGTACATAGCCTAGTGAGGCATTGTTGAATGCCATACCGGCTAAAAACTGCGCATAGGCCATGCTCTCGCGAGCCTCTAAATTTTTACCGTCGGTGACCGCGTTTCGAAGATTCGCCGAAATCAGTTCAATCGCTTTGATAGCGCAGGCGTCGGTGATTGGTGTTGCGGCCGTCGAAACATACGCCTCGACGGCATGCGTGAGCGCATCCATCCCTGTAGCGGCGGTGAGCCCCTTAGGCATACCCACCATCAGTTCGGGATCGTTCACCGATAGGATCGGGGTAACGTTGCGATCGACGATCGCCATTTTTACATGCCGCTTTTCATCGGTGATGATGCAAAAGCGAGTCATCTCACTGGCCGTACCGGCTGTCGTGTTGATGGAAATCAGCGGCAGTTGGGGCTTGGCGGAACGATCCAAACCTTCGTAGTCGCTGATGTGCCCTCCGTTAGATGCGCAAAGTGCAATCCCCTTGGCACAGTCGTGGGGCGAGCCACCCCCGAGGGAAATCACGCAGTCGCATTGATTGGCATGCAACATAGCCAAGCCAGCCTCAACATTTGCAACCGTAGGGTTCGGCTTGGTTCCATCAAAGATGACACTTCCGATGTCTTTTTCGGCCAACAGACGCGCAACTTGGTCTGGAACCCCCACAGAAGCCAACCCCGCATCGGTCACGATCAACACCTTGCGGAAACCGAGATTATGGATGGCTTGCATAGCCTCATTGAGGCTGCCCGCTCCCATCATATTGACTGCAGGGATAAAAAAAGTTGTTGATGCCATGAGAACTCTCCTTTCATTTACGGGTTGGTACACTTCACTGACAGTCAGTGAAATCCTTGCTGCTCACATGGTTCGTTGACAGAAAGGCGCTTCGATCGTGTGTCGTGGCCAATATCGAAGTTGCTGGCACATAGGCGTTACTGCGTATCCACCTCCGAATTCAACGGCGTTAGGCATACGTGCCCCCTTGTTGCCCCAAGGAATTTGTTTCCAAAAAACGAATAGGCTCGCCTGGCGGCTGAAGAGAAACCAAATGCGCATCACGTACGACCACATGGCCGCGCACGACCGTATGAATAGGCCACCCCGTGACGGTCACGCCGTCATAGGGGGTCCAGCCGCTAACGCTGGCGATCCAGTCATTGCGGATGGTGCGGCGTGCTTGCAGATCGACGATGCTGAAATCGGCATCGAAACCCAGGGCGATGCGACCCTTGCCTTCAATCCCGAAGATGCGTGCTGGGCCACCGCTGGTGAGGTCGACCAAGCGTTGCAGGCTCAGGCGACCCGCATGTACATGGTCAAGCATCAGCGGCAGCAGAGTTTGTACGCCGGTCATGCCGCTGGGTGACTGCGGATAAGCCTTGGCTTTTTCGTCAAGCGTATGCGGGGCGTGATCGCTTCCGATGACGTCCACCACACCATCGCGTATGCCTTGCCACAGTGCGTCTTGGTGGCGTTGTTCACGTACTGGCGGATTCATTTGTGCCAGGCTGCCCAGACGTTCGTAGCAGTCGGGCGCGTGCATCGTCAGGTGGTGCGGCGTGACTTCCACCGTAACGCGGCTCTTGTGCCTGGCCAGGTACTCCATTTCGGCCGCACTGCTGACGTGCAGCACGTGGATGCGCCGGCCAGTTTCTGCCGCCAGCTGCACGATGCGCTGGGTGGCCATCAGGGCACTGGTCTCGTCGCGCCACACAGGGTGTTGGCGCACATCGCCGCTGGTCTCGACGATAGCTTTGCGTTCGCGCAGCCGGGTTTCGTCCTCGGCGTGCACGGCCATACGGCGGCGACCGTGGCGCAGGATGCGGCGCAGCACCTCGGTATCGTCGGCCAGCAGGTCGCCGAAGGAGCTGCCCATGAAGACCTTGACGCCGGCGCAGCCAGGCAGGTTTTCCAACTCCAACAGCTGCTCGGCATTGACCGCCGAGCCGCCGATATAGAAGGCATGATCGCACCAGGCGCGGCCACTCGCCGCATCCAGCTTGGCCTGCAGGTCGGAGGGGGTGAGCGTCAGCGGGCTGGTGTTGGGCATCTCGAAGATGGCCGTGACACCGCCCAGCACTGCGCCGCGAGTGCCCGCCTCAAGGTTTTCCTTATGAGTCAGGCCAGGCTCGCGAAAATGCACCTGACTATCGACCACGCCGGGCAGTACATGCAAACCGCAGGCGTCGAGCTGTGTATCCGCACTCCAGGTCTGCTGCAGATCGCCCAGTGCCACGACGCGGCCATCCACGCAGGCCACGTCGATGCGCTCGGCCCCGTTGGGGGTGATGACCGTGCCGCCCTGAACCAGCAGATCGGCATGACGGCGGGGGAGGCGTTGATCGTTCATACGCTGGCCTCTTGCGGTGCTTTTGCCTCGGCAGTGTTGCCATAGGTCGCCAAGCGGGCACGTAAGTCGCTTAGCGCCGCCTGGCGTGTCGACAGATCCGGGGCCTGCGCCTGGGCCAGCAAGTACGCCACGGCTTGATCCAGGGGCAGCGTGCCGAGATCCTCGCCCTCACGGCTACGGATGGCGATGGTGCCGTTATCGCGCTCCCGGGCGCCGGCCACCAGCAGGAACGGGATACGCTGCAGCGTCTGCTCACGGATCTTGTAGCCGATCTTCTCGTTGCGCACGTCGGCCTCGGCGCGTAGACCAGCACTGCGCAGCAGCTGGGCCACATCCTGCACATAGGCGGTGTGATCTTCGGTGATCGACAGCACCACAGCCTGTACGGGCGCGAGCCAGGCGGGCAGCTTGCCAGCGTGGTGCTCGATCAGGATGCCGGTGAAGCGTTCCAGTGAACCGAACAGGGCACGGTGCAGCATGACCGGAGGTTTGCGCTGGCCGTCTTCGTCCACGTATTCGATACCGAAGCGCTTGGGCAGATTCATATCTACCTGCAGGGTGCCGCACTGCCAGTCGCGGCCGATAGCATCGCGTAGCACGAATTCCAGCTTCGGGCCGTAGAAGGCGCCTTCACCAGGGTTGAGCTGGTACTCCAGGTCCATACCCTCCAGCGCTTGAATCAGTGCGCCTTCGAGCAGATCCCAGGTCGCGTCGTCGCCCATACGGTTATCGGGGCGGGTCGAGAGCTTGATGCGCACGTCCTCGAAGCCGAACTGGCGGTAGATGTCCAACACCAGTGAGACGATCTCCCTGCATTCGCCGTCCATCTGCTGCGGCGTGCAATAGATGTGCGCATCGTCCTGGGTGAAGTGGCGAACCCGTAGCAGGCCATGCAGCGAACCCGAGGGTTCGTAACGGTGCACCTTGCCGAACTCTCCCATGCGGATCGGCAAGTCGCGGTAGCTCTTGAGGCCGTGGCGATACAGCAGCACGCTGCCGGGGCAGTTCATCGGCTTGAGCGCCAGCGCGCGGCCGTCCTCGGTCTCGGTGGTGAACATATGATCGCGGTAGTTCTGCCAGTGCCCAGAGATTTCCCAAAGGCTGCGATCCATCACGTCTGGGGAGTTCACTTCCACATAGCCGGCATCCTGCTGGCGGCGGCGCATGTAGGCAATCAGTTCCTGGAACACGGCCCAGCCACGTGGGTGCCAGAACACCGCGCCCGGTGCATCTTCCTGAAAGTGGAACAGATCCAGCTCGCGTCCCAACTTGCGATGGTCCCGCTTCTCGGCTTCTTCAAGCCGCTGGATATATGCGTCGAGCTGCTTCTTGTCGGCCCAGGCCGTCCCATAGATGCGTTGGAGCTGCTCGTTCTTGGCATCGCCGCGCCAGTAGGCGCCGGCCAGCTTGGTGAGCTTGAAAGCCTTGAGAAAGCGTGTATTGGGCACGTGAGGACCACGGCACATGTCCACGTATTCCTCGTGGAAGTACATGCCCATGGTCTTCTCGTCCGGCATGTCCGAGATCAGGCGCAGCTTGTAGTCTTCGCCACGCTCCTGGAATAGGCTGATCACCTCGTCACGCGGCAGTACGCGCTTGACGACATCGTAGTGCCTGGCGATCAGTTCGTGCATGCGCGCCTCAATGGCGACCATGTCCTCGGGGGTGAAGGGACGCTCGTAGGCGATGTCGTAGTAGAAACCTTCGTCGATTACCGGACCGATAACCATCTTGGCGGAAGGAAAGAGCTGCTTGACGGCGTGGCCGACCAAGTGCGCACACGAGTGCCGGATGATTTCCAGCCCTTCTTCGTCCCTGGGGGTGATGATCAGCAGCGCGGCGTCGTGGTCAATCAGGTCGCAAGCATCGACCAAACGACCGTCAAGCTTGCCCGCCACAGTGTTTTTGGCCAGTCCGGGGCTGATGGATTGAGCAACGTCGAGCACCGTCACGGGGAGACCGAACTCACGCTTCGATCCATCTGGCAAGGTGATTACGAAAGTCTGATTGGAAGCAGTCGAGGTCATTTACTGTGGCGCCTGTGGATGAAACGGTAACGACGACTGATGAAGGACAATTCTGACCCTGCCGTCATCGCAAATCTTGAAGACAAAACTCTTGTTGACGAAAATGTGGCTATCGTCACCTCCGACGAAGTGAACGTTGCACTGAACGATTGCAAGGTCGCCATGAAGCACATAATCGAGTTTGTTGAACCAGACCTTCACCCAAGGCTTGAGCTTGAAACCCTTGTCGTCTGGAAACTCGGGATTGCCGCCAATGAAGTAGGAAAGTGCGCCTTCCTTGGTCGAGCGAAAGGTCTGTAGACCGAAGGTCAACGTCGGCTTGAACAGCACCTTGCCCTTGTCATAGTCGTAGTTGTCACTGAGTATCTGCGCTGCTGTGGCCGCCACATCGCCACCTTCTGAGTGGATCTTGCCAATCCGGACGACGTTGTCGCACCACAGTTGAAGGCTATCGACCACCAACTGGTCGGTAAAAGTTTTGCTGGTCATGTACTTCTCTTTCTGAAGTGCCTCGATGAGGCTTTGGTAAATCACCGCGCGGGTTTTCCTGGATCATTTATGTCCTAGCGATGGCGGCGAGGCGATGGCGGCAGGACTGTTCGGCAGCCCGCTTTCGGCTGGCGTTGACGGTGTGCCCGAAGGTGGAAAGCGACGGCTAGCGGCGAGTAGCAAGCGCCGCAATGCCGTCAGGTGTGGGAATTCGACCAGCATGCCGATCACCAGAGCGGCATAGACCAGAGGCTGATCCGGCAGCGCGGCCATGGTCACGGCCAGCATCAGCGGCGCATTGCGCGCGGCAATGGTCATGGTCAGCAGCGCGTGCTCGGGGTAGCGCAGCCGAAATAGGCGGCTGATGCCTTCACCCAGCAGGAAGGTGAGCACGAAGAACACAAAGACCGCCAGCAGCACCCAGGCGAAGACCGAACGGTGTTCCAGGATCACCGGGATGTTGGCGGAGAAAATCTCCAGTACCAGCAGGGCAATCACCCACGGCGTGGCTTGGTCGGCCCAGTGCAGCACCCGCTCGAAGCGAGCCTGTCCCAGCAGCCAGCGACCAGCCTGATGCAGCACCACGGCAACCACCAGCGGCACCAGGAACCAGTGCAGCAGCGTATCCCCGAGCGTGCCGGCCTCGACTTGCACTGTCTGGTGGGTGAACCACTGCAGGTACAGCGGGTAGAGCAGCAACTGCACCACCATGTTGATCGGGATCAGCGCCGTGCCCAGCGCCACGTTGCCGCCGGCCAGGCGGGTGAAACCCAGGAACCAGTCGGTGCAGGGCGACATGAAGTAGATCACCAGCCCGACCATGAACAGCGGATGCGCGGACAGGAACAGTGATGCCACGCTATAGCCGATCAGCGGCACTAGCAAGAAGTTGGCCAGCAGCGCGATGACCAGGAAGCGCAGGTGGCCCGCCGCCTGCACCAGCGCACCGAAGCGCACGCCGAAGAACAGCAGGCCGACCAGCGCGAGCAGCGTGTGATCGACGCGCTCGCCCAACCATTGCCCGGTGTCGGGCAGAAAGTGGCCTAACACGCCGCCGGTCACGATCGCGGCGACCAGCAGGAAAGAGGTCACGGCCACGCCGGGCAGCCGTTCCGGTGAAGATGGAGTCAGCATTCGCACCCCTCGCAGCAATCGCTATTGCCAAACGGCCCCCAGGCCCCATCACCTGTGTTCAAGGCCGAGGCGTCGATGTCCAGGCGTTCCGCGACATGGCCGGCAATCACTGCGAAGCGCTGGCGGAATTTATAGATGAAGCAGTAAATGAGCGGGTCGTGGCGCACCTGCGGGCCAACCAGGAAAAGCCCAGGGGTGCGGGTGGATTCGTCCAACTCGCTCAGTACGAGTCGATCTTCGTTGTCCCACTCCCAGAGGTCGGCGATCTGACGTGCTCCGCCGCCCTTGAGAAAACCTGTACCAAGGATGGGAGGGTGTTCTTCATCCCAGTATCGACCGTCACCCGCATGGATTCGGTAGCGGTTTTCTGCTTCTTGGGTGACGGCCAGTACGTCGACACCGAACACGATCTCCAGCTGTCTGGTCTCCATCGCCTGGAGAAGTCGGCCACGGGTATAGGGTGACAGCGACAGGCTGGGATCGTAAGGGCTGTCAGGGTCCCAGGTGGATTTGCGGGCCAACAGGCGCACTGTACGGCCCAGCCGAACCAGTTGAACCGCCGCGTCGACGCCACTCTCATAGCCACCGATCACCGTGTAACGCGGTGCGTTGAAATCTTCCCAGGTACTGACCTGCGCATAGTGGGGGCACCATTGAGCACCTGGGAAAGGAGCAAGATCGGGGAACTGGTATTCACCCGTTGCCCAGATCAGGAAGCGGCTGTGCAATTCGCCCTGTTCCGTGGAAAGAACGAACCCGCCCTCTGGCGCGGGCACGACCTGCAGCACCTTGCAGTCCTCAATGATGGGGAGTTCATGTTCCTGGGCGATGAACGTCAGATAGCCGGCGTACTGTTCACCACTCGGGTGTTCAGACCCGGTGACGATTGCCGGCGAACTCCCTTCGTTGACGGCATTGAGGTCGGTCAGTCCGAATGGGTTGCTATGGAAGGACGGAGTGATAAAGCGAGTTTGTTGTGGCCAGTGGTGGAAGGACTCACCAATGCGTCCACCTTCCAGCACGCCATAGCGGAGTGTCGGTAGTTTGGCCAAGGTCAGTGCCATGCCGATGCCGGCCGGACCAGCACCGACAATCACAACGTCAAGGCTACGCATGGGTACCTCCTTGATCGGAATCCACATGGGTTGCATGTGCCTGGTGCATGTACCTCTCCCCAGGGCGGGGATTTTCTTGGGACTCACCACGCTTGAGGCGCTCGAAAAGGTTTGGATCGCGCCACTCTTGAATGACGGCCGGCGAGAAGGTGATGCTGTCTAGGTCTATTTGACCCATGCGCGGATTGTCGACATCCTCGCGGAAGCACTGCGCATAACCTGTCTCGGTTTCATGGACGATGACCGAATGCAGCCGCACGTCGTCTTCGCCATTGGCCATGACGGTCAGCGAAAGTGCGGTATCGACGAGTCGGAAAAACAACCGAGCGAACTGCTCGGCACTGGGCGATACAGGGATCAGTACCCAGCGCTCAGAGTGTTTGCGCATGGTTGCTAGATAGTCAGGGTCGTCTCCCGACCACAAGGCGACGGCATGGTCGAAGGCGTCGATCAGGTCGCGGATGTCGCCTTTGAGCAAGCCGAAGTCATAGATCATCTGGCCGTTGTCCAGCGCATGGGCCTCCAGCAGAAGCTCGACCTTGTAAGAGTGCCCATGGATCGAATAAGCGCAGCGTTGAGTGCTGCAACCACGCACGATATGGGCGTTCTCGAACTTGAACAGCTTGCGGATCAGCATTGACCGTCCTCCTTGCCGGACCTGGTGGGCGGCACCGGGTCGTATCCACCAGGATGGAGAGGGTGGCAGCGCCCAAGGCGCATCAGGGTGAGCCATGAGCCTTTGAGCGCGCCATGGGTCCTCAGCGCCTCAATGGCGTATTGCGAGCACGTGGGGTGGAAGCGGCAACGTTGACCGAGCATCGGGCTGATGAATAATTGGTAGCCACGCACCAGTAGCACCAGCAGTTGTGAGGGCCAGCGCTTCATGCAGGCTCCTTGGCAACTGGGCGTAGCAGTGGTCCGGTAGAGGTGTCTTCAACCATGAAGCCCAGGCCTTCCAACTCCTCGCGCAGCGCATCCGCTCGGGCGAAGTTGCGATGCTGGCGCGCCTGTTCACGTTGCACTAGAAGAGCCTTAAGCCTCTCGTCATCGGCAGACTGCGTGGCGGCTAACGGCGTTGTCGGACGTAGCGTTGCCAGGGCGGCATGGGGCTCCTGTTGGAGGAGTCCCATCAATCCCGCAGAAGCCAGCAACAAAGACTTGGCATGTGATTGTTGAACCGGGGTGACCGCGTCATCGAGTTGCTTCAACAGAACGTGCAGCCGCACCAAGGCGTTTGGGACATTCAGATCATTGTGCAACGCCACCAATACCTCGGGATCTACCTCGGTTTGGGGCTGGATAGGTACCTGTTCGACCTTTGCCAGGCTCTCGTAATAGCGCGTCAAGGTCTGTTTCGCGGCCTGGAGACGTTGGGCGTTCCAGTCCAGCGGTCGCCGGTAGTGAGTGGACAGCAGTGCCAGCCGGATTGCTTCTCCCGGCGCCTGTTCCAGCAGGTCGCGCACCAACAGCACATTGCCCAGTGACTTGGACATTTTCTGCCCATCCACGGTAACGAAGCTGTTGTGCACCCAGGTGCGGCAATAGAGCGTGCCGTGTGCGCAAGTACCCTGTGCGATTTCATTTTCGTGATGGGGGAAGATCAGATCCTGCCCACCGCCGTGAATGTCGATGGTGTGCCCCAGGTGCTGTCCGATCATGGCCGAGCACTCAACATGCCATCCGGGTCGGCCTCGGCCCCATGGGCTGTCCCAGCCTGGCTGGTCCGGCGTCGACGGTTTCCAGAGCACAAAGTCCAGCGGGTCGCGTTTGTACGGAGCAACTTCCACACGAGCGCCTGCCAGCATGTCTTCGGTGCGTCGGCCTGACAGTCGCCCATAGTCTGGATAGGACGATACATGGAACAACACATGCCCTTGCTCGATGTAGGCGTGGCCCCGTTTGACCAACGTTTGAATCAGCTCGATGATCGCAGGGATGTGGTCGGTGACACGAGGTTCGAGTTCAGGCGGTAACACACCCAGTGCTTGCATATCCTCATGGTAGGCGTCGATATAGCGATGGGTGATGGTACTGATGGGAACGCCCGCAGCGGCTGCAGCGGCATTGATCTTGTCATCCACGTCGGTGAAGTTGCGTGCGTAGATCACCTGTGGGTAGTCGTGCCGCAGCAGTCGGGAAAGCAAGTCAAAGGCCACGGCGGGGCGCGCATTGCCGATATGGGCGAAGTTATAGACCGTAGGGCCGCACACATACATCGTCACCCGGTCGGGTTGTTCGGTGCGCAACGGCTCCTTTTGGCGCGTCAAGGTGTTGTACAGGCGGATGTGGGGTGTCATTGAGCGGACTCCGTGGCTTGCGGGATGACCTGCTGGAAGGCCCGGAAAGTGGCTTCGATCGCGCTTTTACTCACATCCTGCGTGATAAAGACCAACCGAGAACGATGATCGTCGGTCGGCCAAGCGGGTAACGGAACGGGAGGGTGGAAGATATGCTGAACCCCATGCACAACAATCGGCTTGTCCTGCCCTTCAACATTCAAGATGCCCTTGACGCGCAAGATGTTGCTGCCGAGCAGACTCATCAGCACCTCCAGCCACCCCACAAGCAAGTCCTCCGGGATCGGATCGTCCACAGCAAAGCAGAACGCCCGGATGTGATCGTCATGTCGATTCACATCATGGTGTTCATGCGTATGCCCATGCCCGTGTTCATGGCTGTCATGCTCATGCTCGCTATGCCCGTGCCCGTGCCCGTGCCCATGTTCATGCCCGTGCGTATGCGGTACGTCCTCGACGTAGGCTTCTTCGCGTAGCCAGCGTGCTACGTCCGGTGTCTTGCTCTCGGGCGAGAACAGTCCTAGGTTGAGCACCTTCTCGGGAGCGATTTCGCCGCGAGAAACCTCCCACTGCGGGGCCGCCGGGTTGATTGCGGCCAGACGTTGGAGTAATTGGGTTCGCTGCGCTTCTGAGACAAGATCGGCCTTGGTCAGCAGCAATGTATCGGCCATCGCAACTTGTTTGATTGCCTCGGCATGCTGATCCAGCGTGTTCGATCCGGTTGCCAAATCAACTGTCGCGACGATGCCGTCAAGTCGGTACCTTGAGGCAATCTGCGGATCGGTCATCAAGGTGTGAATGATCGGTGCCGGATCTGCCAGCCCCGTTGTTTCGATCAGCACACGATGGAACTGCCTCTCGCCATTGCGCGAGAAGCGCCAGGTGATGTCGCGGAGTGTTTTCACCAGATCGCCACGGATGGTGCAGCACAGGCAACCGCTGCTCATTTCCATGACTAAGTTTTCAGTGCTGTGAGCAACCAGCAAGTGATCCAGCGCCATCTCGCCGAATTCGTTGATGATGACCAAGGCATCTGCCATCTCGGCTTGTTGCACGAGGTGGTTCAACACGGTCGTCTTGCCACTGCCGAGAAAGCCAGTCAGTAGCGTGACAGGAATCAGACTGCGGGTGGATCCGGAACTCATGTAAGTACTCCTTCAGGCAACGGAGAGGCCCAAGCCACGGCATCATGAGGGTGCAAGCTCTCCAGATGACGGACGTGAATGCTGGGCCGTATATAGCCGTACAAGGCAGCCTCGATACGACGCGCCGCGTCTTCGACGAACATCAGGTTTTGGCCGTTGAGCGATGCGAACGCTTGTTCATCGGCACGCTTGACGGCCGTTTGCACTGGTGTGCCGACTGCCTGCTCAATACGCTCGATCAGTGGCAGCAAACCAAGCGTGGTGGCCTCGCCGGTGGCGTTCACGGCGACCACCGCTTCACTACGTTGGCTGTGTGGCGTTGCCAGAGAGGCATGGCGACGCAGCCAGGCTGCCGCGCTGGCCGTCTGTATAGTCTCCTGCCCTTCGAAGGCCTCCTGAAACCCTTGTTCGATCAGCTGTCGAGACAGAGCTGCCGAACAGGGGCATGTCGACGAGTAACCTACTGTGACCTGCACGCGGCAGTCGAACCTACCGTCGATGAGCGAGGCGTCGAGGCGGATCGGGTAGGACTTCCAGCCTGAAAGGTCTTGTGTGACCAAAGCTGGCCGGCGCACCAGCAGATCCACGTTCAGACGCAGCCGTGCACTGCGGCTGTCGCAGTCTTGATGGCTGTCGATCATGGTCTGTAGCAACTGGTGTAGGCCGGCGGGCGACAGTGCTTCACCCTGGCCCAGGGTATCCAGCAATCGGTACAGCCGGGACATATGGATGCCCTTGACGTGCGGTGCAGGCAGGTCGACCTGCACGTCGGCGCGCGCGTGCAAATCACGGCGGTAACCCGGCTCAGCTACAGTGATGGGTAGGTCGATACCCTGCATACCCACCCAGGCGAGTGGACTCAGGTTTGAAGAAACATCAGTGATCGAAACATCAGGTAGTGCTGCATTCATACTCAAAATCCAGTCGGGGTGCACCCCACCCGGTCTGGAGCATGGGGAGCACGGTCGAATTAGGGCCAGTCAGGGAAAGGGTTATGCCAAGTTGTCCAGACTTTGGGGCCTTGAGCCATTTCCTCGTCGGTCAGCAAACACGCATCGAAGCGGGCACGTAGTGCCGTTTCGTCCATGTCCATGCCAATCAATACGAGCTCCTGGCGGGCGTCACCTACTTGGTCGTCCCATTTCGCACGAATCAGCGCGACAGATTCCGGATCCTGCGGCCAGCGCTCCTGTGGCATTGCTGCCCACCAGTAGCCAGCAACACCATGCCGCGCGACAGCACCAGCCTGTGACCAGGAACCAGCCAATGTCGGGTTTGTCGCCAGCCAGAAGAAGCCTTTGGAGCGAACCACGCCCTGCCATTCGCTTTCGACCAGATCGAAAAAGCGCTGTGGGTGGAAGGGGCGACGTGCTCGGTAGACAAAGTTGCTGATGCCGTACTCTTCAGTCTCGGGAGTGTGCGTACCACGAAGCTCCTGTAGCCAGCCGGGAGCTCTGGACGCTTCGTCGAAATCGAACAAGCCCGTGTTCAGCACGCGCTCCAGCGGCACCTTGCCAAACTCCGAGATTTCGATGCGGGCCCGGGGATTGAGGCTGCTCAAGATGGCCATCAACCGCTCGCGCTCTTCGGCGCTGATGAGATCGACTTTATTGAGCACGATCACATCGCAAAACTCGATCTGCTCAATCAGCAGATCCACCACCGTGCGCCCGTCCTCTTCACCCAGGGACTCGCCGCGCGACTGCAAACTGTCGCGTGAGCTGTAATCGCGCAGGAAGTTGTAGGCATCGACCACAGTAACCATGGTGTCGAGCTGAGCCACTTCGTTCAGACAGCGGCCATCTTCCCCTTCGAAAGTGAAGGTTTCGGCCACAGGCAATGGCTCGGAGATGCCGGTGGATTCGATGACAAGCTGGTCGAATTTTCCTTCTCTGGCGAGGCGTTCGACCTCAACCAGGAGATCTTCGCGCAAGGTGCAACAGATGCAGCCGTTGCTCATCTCCACCAGTTTTTCGTCCGTGCGCGACAACTCGGCACCGCCCTCGCGCACCAGATCAGCGTCAATATTGACCTCGGACATGTCGTTGACGATCACCGCAACGCGCCGTCCCTCACGGTTATTGAGGATGTGGTTGAGCAAAGTGGTCTTGCCCGCGCCGAGAAAGCCGGACAAAACGGTGACAGGGAGCTTATGGAGCGTGGGCAGGGCCTGAGCTTGGGTACTCATTTATGTATACCGGTATAAAAATGGATCATCGTGTAAATGCCTTTTGGATTCAGATGGGAGTTGCCTGAGCAAGCTTCATGCAGTTCGCACACGTGCCGCGGAGCTCAATCGCGTGGTCTCCCATAGAAAAAGCGTTGTTCTCTGCCCAGCGCCCCAGGCGTTGACCGAGATCGTTGTCGACAAACTCGTCGATATGTCCACAGTTTTCACAGATGGCGAATGCCTTGAAGCTATGCTTGCAGCTCTGGGGGTGCTTACAGGTGACGTAGGCGTTCAGGGTTTCCAGGCGGTGCACAAAGCCATGTTGTGCCAGCCGCTCCAATGCGCGATAGACCTGCGCCGGTGCGTTCAAGCCAACTGCACGCAGCTGCTCAAGAAGTGCATAAGCGCTGAGCGGGCCATTGGCGCGTTGCAGAGCGCTCAAAACCAGCTGTTGGTTTGCGGTCAGTTGCATTGAAATCTCCCGGCCAGTCTCATGCGGCCCGATTGGAAGGGTTGGTCACTCAATCTGTTATGTTATAACATAACAGTTCAGAGGCGACAGTTCAACGCGTTAAGCAAGAAGGTCTGGCCGTGTGCGATAAAGCAAGCCCGCAGTCTTCGCTCCCGTGAGATTCGAAGAGGGGTATCAATGGTCTTTCCACAAACCTACGAGCAATGGCGTCACTGCATTACGGTTGAATGCGGCATAGCGCTGACACCGGCCTTTATTGCTCAGCGCTTGGCGAGCAGTCAGAAGAAGCGCGAAGGTTTCGCCGCCTCTATGGTGACGCGCATTGGCGATCTGTGATCGGCTGGTTCGAGCGGGCCGAGCGCGATCTAGGTGCGCTTGGCTGATCCTGTAGGCGCAGAGCCGCCATCACTCAACCGTCCGTGTTTTGAGCGTTTGGCTTCATGCGGGATGCCAAGTGCAGTCTATTGTCCATCACTGCGACCAAGGTAGCGACCCTGTTGCGGAACAAGGCCATCTCCTTCGCAGGTATGCGAGTGGCAGTGGGTATATCGGCCTTTAATGGATCAACAGGCCTATTATTGACGTGCAACTCGAAATGCAGATGTGGCCCCGTGCTGCGCCCGGTGTTACCTGACAAGGCGATGCGATCTCCACGGCTGACCTGCTGCCCTTGCTTGACTTGGACCTGGCTCAGGTGCAAGTAGCGCGTTTTGAACTGCCCTGGATGTTCAACTTCGATGTACTGTCCGGCGTACGGGTGGTTGCCGATTCTTGAAACGACCCCGTCGCCTGTGGAAAGTATGGGGGTGCCGGTTGGCATGGCGAAGTCCACGCCATGATGCGGTGCGATACGCTTGGTGACCGGGTGCAGGCGACGAAGGTTGAAAGGTGAACTGACGCGGTAGTTGCCTTGCATGGGGTGACGGAGGAACGCCCTGCTCAGGCTCTCACCGTTGTCGTTGTAGTAGTTGCCATCGACGTGGAGAAACGCGCTCTGAGCAAGCTTGGCCCCCTGGAGTCGAATGGCTTCAATTCGAGTTTGTCCGGTTGATCCGGCATCGACCATTTCTCTACTCAGGACAATCTCAAAACGGTCGTCCACCTGAATGTCCCGATGGAAGTTCACACGATCTTCGAGGATGCGTTGAGCTTGCAGGATTTCCCCGTCGCTCAGTCCCGTTTGGCTGGCCGAGGTGTAGAAACTGCCGCGGATCTGGGCACTGAATACATCTTCGTGCCAGTAACTGGGCTTGATTTCCTCTTCAAACTCGAAGAACCCATCAGTTGCTCGTCGGTAATGAATAGTTCTGCCTGGATGTACGACCAGCGAGAGCGCAAGCAGCTCGATTGAATTGGGGGCTTGCTCGAAATGCAGCGTATTACCTGGCCTTAAAACATCAAGTGCGAGCAGCTCCTCATCAGCAGCTAGAACTGCGTTCATAGTCGCCGCATCAATGTTTCGTTGGGAAAATATACCGCTAAGTGTATCCCCAGGTTGAATGATATGAGTTGTAGCCGCTGCATCCTGTGGGGCGTCCGCCGAAGAGGGTAATGGGTCGATGGAGGCTAAGGAGGAGATGGTCTTAATAGGCGGCTGAATGGAATCTGTTTGTTTTGAGGCTGGCGCATGGGGCCAGAAGTAGGCATACAGGCACAATGCACTCGCCAATACCAAGAGTGCCAACCGAAGTTGATAAGCGCGGGGGGAAAGCGCATTTGTTCTGTCGTTGTTTGAGGGTGTTCTTTCCGCGCGCGAAAA
Source organism: Pseudomonas nabeulensis (assembly GCF_004682045.1). Taxonomy (GTDB): domain Bacteria; phylum Pseudomonadota; class Gammaproteobacteria; order Pseudomonadales; family Pseudomonadaceae; genus Aquipseudomonas; species Aquipseudomonas nabeulensis. The sequence continues at coordinate 15,721 of NZ_QUZT01000005.1, read as the reverse complement.
TACCATTGGGAGTGCCTACCTCTATCAATGGATGGAAGATACAAGACAGGCACGCCTGCCCCAAAAAGTAATGTTATAACATAACATTAAAGGTAGGTGGAAGGCTTTCTGCAATGCCACGCCACAGGCCTCGACAGGATAAGCTCCCTTCAAATCAGTACGAATGAAGGGCCTGTTTCTGCTCCTGTACCAGTTGTGCCTACTGTTCGCGGCGCCGGTAAGATTATGTCTGCTCGGATTTGGCGGCGCGTTTACGCATCCAGATGAGAATGCCCGTGACCGACAGCATCGTCACAATGATGCCTAGAGCCGCAACGATGAGCCTCCAGGGCCACCCCCAGACATTCGCCACATGCAACGCATAGAGCCAGTGCGTGATCGTCTGGCCGGCCTGATCCCCGGTCGGCAACTGGAGCGTCACCAGATCGCCGGTGCCTGCATCAAGGTACAGGTCGGTCGCGCCGCGGCGCTCCAGAACATCGCGATTGGTTCGGGTGCGATACAGCCACATCCTGTCGTCCGGCATGAAGCGCAGCATGACCTCGCGATCAATGGTCAGGCCTTGGTGCGCAGCCTGCTCCGCCATCAGCAGGCGGGCCCGGCTCAGGGCCAGCGGCCACGACAGAGTAGCGACCAGGTCGACGTCCGCTGCAGCTTTGGGCATGTCCGCCACGGCGGGCGTTTGATAGCCAGTCAGTGTCCGCATCACCGGCTCGTAGACCGACGGCAGATTTAAGGACACGCTGGACCAGGCGAATACCAGCAGCACCAGCCAGCACCAGAGACTGAACGCCCGATGCAGATCGAACAGCCGTCGTATGCTGGAGGCCGGATGCTTGATCCGCCATGCGGGCGCCCAACGCGACCAGAAGCTTTTGACCTGCCTGCGGGCAGCTGTGCGCTGTGCCGGCATAGGCAGGGTCAATAAGAGGCCCACGAAGCAGTCCAGTGTCCAGCCCAGTGCGATCAAGCCCAGCAACAGCATGCCCGGATGACCCAGGGCGAGTTCATAGTGCAGGCGGTAAACGAAGGGGACGAGGTTGATCGTACCCTGTCGAATATCGCCCCAGGTACGTCGGCCGAGTTCGGCCCCGGTCCAGGGATCGAGCAGGAGACTGTCGAACCCTGGATCGACGCCGGTTTGCGCCCCGGCCCACGGACGGGTACGAATCTCGGCTTGCCGTCCGGCGTGACGCCAGGTGGCCTCCACCACCTGAACCTCGGGAGCAAGTGCCTGCGCACGTTCGGCCAGCGTGGCCAGATCCAGCGGTTCCTGGTCTGGCCGTGCGGATGCCAGGAGCTCGGGGGTCATCCATGCATCGAGCTCTTCGTAGAAGGCCAGCACGCAGCCGGTCAGGCCGATCAGCACGAAGAATGCGGCGCCGGCCAGACCGAACCAACGATGCAGGCGCAGGCAGCCTGCCCGGAGGTTCCTGAACATGTCAGAAACGGAACTGCGTCGACAGGAAGACCTCGCGCCCGCGTCCCACCATCAGACCACCCTGATACAGAGCGCTGGCGTAGTAGTACTTGTTGGTGAGGTTCTTGCCGTGCAGCCGGAAGGTCGTGGGGGTGCCGCCTAACTTGGTCTCATAGCTGATGCCGGCGTCCCAGAGTGGGTAGCTGGGGATGAAGCCGCTGTTCTGGGCATCGACCGGTCGGCTACCGGTATAGCTGAGCATCGTGTCAACCGACAGACCCGGCACCTGGGCAAAGGCGTAGCGCCCGCCCAGCGCCCCCTTCCAGCGCGGTACACCTTCACTGCGCTTGCCGAGGACGGTTGGATCGACGACACCGCGCAGTTCGGTGTCTAGGTAGGCCAGGTTTCCGTACAGCGTCAGCTGGTCGCTGATTTCTGCGGTACCCGTGAATTCGACGCCTCGATGGCGATACTGGCCTCCGCTGACGAAGTAGTTATCCAGGTTCACGTAGTTGGCATCGCGCTCGATGTTGAATGCTGCGACCCCCAGGTTCAGCCAGCGGTTGATATCCGCCTTAAGGCCGATTTCCAACTGCTCGGACTCGATCGCATCGGATGGTGGGTTGGCGTTGTGGACATAGAACGGCGCGTATTCGCCCTTCTCGAAGCCGCGCGTGTAGCTCAGGTAGGTCATGATGTTGGCCGTCGGGCGGAAGATCAACGCACCCGTCGGCACGAACGCGTTCTTGTCTTGAGGTAGCGCATCGGCGGACAGGTTACGCGCACGGTACTGGATGTAGCGCCCGCCCAGCAGCACCTCGAAGTAGTCGTTCAATGTGATCAGGTCACTGGCGAAGACTGAGCTTTCCTTGATCGTTGTGTGGAACTCAAGGTCGTTCTCCGGGCCGAAGTGCCATTTTGGGGGCTGTACTGGGTTGAGGATGTTGCCCACGGAAACGTCGCCTGGGGTCAAGGCGCCGCCGCTCTCCACGAAGTCCCAGTACGGACTGCGATCCTTGAACTGCTTGTGGCTGGCACCGAAGAACACATCGTGAAGCACGTCGCCCGTGAGAAACTTGCCGGCCAGGTAGCTTTGCAGCGACCAGGTGCTGAATACCTCGCCACGAGACACATAGTAATCCGCATAGCCGATGTCGCCATTGGGTTGAATGTCGAACAGATCGTTGAAGCCGCCGTGCCGCTCGACGCGGGAATAGTTCGCTTGCGTCACCGATGTCCAACTTTCGTTCAGGTTGTACTCGAACTTGGCGTCGATGTTCTGGCCTTCGGTCTTGTGCCGGAACCATGAGGGGGACAATGCATCGCGCCGATTTACCCTGGGCGGAAGCACATAGCTGGACGGATCGAGTGGATTGGCTCGTCCGCTCTGATCGGCGCGTAGCAACGGGTCGGCCAGATTGGTCTTCGACGAGTAGTCGGCACTCAGTTGCAGCAAGGCACGATCGCTGATGCGGAAGTCTGTACTCAGGCCGAGGAATTTGCGTTCTAGGTCATAGGCATGGTCGAAATCACCGTTCTTCTCGTAGCCAGCATTGAGCCGGTAGCCGAACGCCCCGTCGAACGCTGAATCGCTGGTGTCGATAGCGACATAGCGGCCCTGCAGACTGGAGCCTTGCAGACTCACGTTCGTGAAGGGCGAGGGTCGGCCGCTTCGTCAGGTAGTTGACGCTACCGCCCGGCGAGTTGAAACCGTAGAGGAACCCGGATGGCCCCTTGAGCACATCCACCCGCTCGAACAGCTCCAGCGGCATGTCATGGTGCGGCGCCAACGTCAGGCCGTCCCGGCGAACCGTATTGAAGTTGTCCATCACAAAGCCGCGAATGCGGAAGTTGTCGAAGCTGCTCCCGTAGGAAGCGCCCGTGACCGATGGATCGTTTTAGAGCACGTCCTGCACGGTTCGGGCGGAAGACTCGGCGATGGTTTTGGCCGAGTAGCTCTGGATGGAGATCGGAATCTCCATCGTATCCTTGGCGCCGAAGGCTCCGGCGTTGACTTCCAGTGCTTTGTTGAGTGGTGGTGCAGTCACCGTGACGGCTTCGAGCTCGGTAATAGTACCGTCTGTGGGGGAAGACGTTTGGGCGATTGCCGGAAGACTGAAGGTGGCTGCGGCCGCACTGATCACGATGATCCTGGCGGGATACCGATATGAAAACATGAATAGCATTCCTGAAGATAATCGCGATGCAGTGCGCCCTATGACGCATTGCATCGCCCACAAATCGAACTTGCGCGATCAGCTACAGGCACAGATGGGTCGAAAGTCCCAAATGAGCGCGTGGCGCAAGGACTGGATTAAAAAAGGCAGGCGTCAAGTCATCCGTACCAACCATGTGACGCTTGGAAACGCATAAGGAGCATGAGGTTAGCGCTGTCTTGAACCATTTGCATGAGGTGCGTCGTCGTGGGCCAAGTGCCACATGAGAGCCGAAAAAAAGCCAGCTGGATCGCGCTGTGGAGGCGATGAGCGCCCGGAGCTTGCAGATTTGTTGGGTCTTCATAGTCGATTCCTACGCATGCTATCCAGAGCGAAGAGCGCGTCGCGCTGGACTGCGCGCCCGAGTCCTGGAATCTGCTTGTAAGTGGCACGTCAACTAACTGCTCTCAGCTCACAGCCGGCTGATGACGTCACGGCACCATCTTGCGCTGTTGCGCAAAGCGGCAATAGCAACATTTCTGCAGACAGGGCATGTGCTGTTGCACTTACGTCCGAAAAGCGCGTTCAGATGCCGATCAATTTGGGCTGAATGACAGTCTAGCTAGCCGATTGCTGGAGTCGTCTTCGCAGGGGGAAGAGCGCCTACGCATCAGGACCGTAAACAATGCTGTGGAACAAGTGCCCCTCCGATGTGGTGATTAATTCCGTTGCAGCCTCTTTGGTGGGCTCCCGCCCCTGTTGCGCCATTGACTCCATCGCTAACGCTATAAAGCGCTCGCGGTGTCGAAGCAGCTGGGCCCTGAACGTTCCGTCGCGCGCCGCCATTAGAAACAATTCGAAGCGTGCCAGTGCCAGTTCTCGCGCCTCGGGCGATGCCAGGTGTGCCAGCAAACCATCTAGATCCACACCTCCCGCCGGAAGCATGAATTGCTGGAATATCGCTCTGTCTTGTTCCATTGCGCTATCCAGCGCAAGTTGCAGCAGGGCCGCCCGGGTTCTGCAGTAAAAGGACGTCGACCCAGTTGGTAATCCCAAAAGTTCGTCAACAGCTCGATGCGTCAACCCACGAGCCCCATGCCTCGAAAGAACTCGAACAGCCCCTGCTCCGATCTGATCCTTGCGTTTGTTGTTCAATTGAATGATGATCCTCTACAAATGTAGATACACTATAGCGTATGCACGCGACATCCGCGTGGCCCTAATTGGAAGACAAATATGACTGCTACGCAATTCAGGAATAGGCCATGGTTCGTCTTTGCCTTAGGGCTCGTACTGCTGTTGGCCGGCCTACCACTGCTGGCCGGCGGACTATGGCTGATCGGCCTGGGTGGCTCGTGGTACTACGCCCTGATCGGTGCTGTGCTGGCGCTGTCGGGAATTCTCATGGCTCGCGCTCGTCTCGCGGGAGCTTGGCTGTTCGGACTGGGCTTCGTCGCCACGGTGGTCTGGTCCCTGGCCGAGGTTGGGACGAGCTTCTGGCCGCTTGTGCCCCGGCTGGCGCCAATGCTGGTGCTGGCAGTATTGGTCGTGCTGGTACTGCCCAGCCTGCGCGGTGGCCAAGGAAAGGCGCTAGCACGCGGGCTGGCCGTCGCGCTGGTCGCCGTGCTAGTGGCCGGTGCTGGCGCGATGTTTATGCCGCATGGCGTGATCAGCCCCAAAGTAGCGTCTGGATCCGCGCCTGAGGCTCCTACCCATCAGGCGGCCGAGGACACGAGTGGCTGGAGCCATTTCGGACGCACGCCTGACGGCACACGCTACGTGCCAGAGACTCAGATCACCCCGGCCAACGTCGGTCAGTTGCAGGTGGCGTGGATCAAACGCACTGGTGACATGAGCGAACCTGGCGTGGAAGCGCAGGACACACCGCTGCAGGTTGGCGATACGCTCTATGCCTGCACACCACGTAATCAGGTGCTGGCGCTAAATGCCGACACAGGCGAAGAACGCTGGCGGTTTGATCCCGGCATCCGCGAGACGGCCTACAGCCGCTGTCGAGGCGTGGGTTATCACCAGGCAACTGCGGCGGAAGGAGGGGGCACTGCCGGTGCCGCTCCGGCGCTGTGTGCCAACCGCATTCTCGTGACCACTGTACAGGCAAAAATGTACGCTCTGGATGCGCGAAGTGGTCAGCGTTGCCCTGAGTTCGGCCGAGATGGCGAGGTCGACCTGACCGAGCGCATGGGCAAGGACAATCTGAACTTCTACTACCAAACCTCCGCCCCGACCGTAGTGCGCAACTTGGTCGTTGTTGGTGGTTTTGTTATGGACGGCCGCGCCGAGACCATGCCCGGTGGAGTTATCCGCGCCTTTGATGTGACTTCCGGCGAGTTGGTATGGGCGTTCGACCCGGGAAGCCCGCACACTCCTGCACCTCCGCCGCCGGGACAGGATTTCTTGCACAGTACCGCCAACATGTGGTCCACCCCTGCCTTCGATGACGCGTTAGGCCTGATCTACCTGCCCATGGGCGGAGGCTCAGACGATTTCTGGGGCGCCAACCGGAGCAAGGAAACACGCGACTATTCCACCACCATTCTCGCTCTGGACATAGCTACCGGGCAAGAGCGCTGGAAGTTTCAAACTGTGCATAACGACACGTGGGACTACGACAACGCCACTCAACCCGCTCTTGTGGATGTTCCAGATGCCAACGGGAAAGTCGTGCCAGCACTAATTCAGCCAACCAAGACTGGGCAGTTGTTTGTGCTTGACCGTCGCACCGGCCAGCCGATTACTACAGTTGAGGAGCGGCCAGTGCCGCAGGGTGCTCAGCCCGGCAACGTAGTCTCGCCAACCCAGCCGTACTCGGTTGGCATGCCGCAGATTGGTACTGAGCCGTTGACAGAAGCCTCAATGTGGGGTGCCACGTTCTATGATCAACTGTATTGCCGCATCAAGTTCCGTCAAGCCCGCTATGAGGGGCCGTTCACGCCAATCACTACCCAGCCCACGATCATCTACCCCGGCTACTACGGTGGGATGAACTGGGGTGGAGTCAGCATCGACAAGCAGCGCGGTCTAATGTTCGTCAACGACATCCGCATGCCGCAAGTGGTCTCGTTGGTACCGCAAGCAGACGTAGACCCGGCCGCGACAGCGGCTGCACACTCACTGGGGCTCTACCCTCAGAAGGGCGGCCCCTATGCTACAAGACACGCTACGTTGATGTCGCCGCTGGGCATCCCCTGCAACGCACCACCGTGGGGGACGATGTCGGCCATCGACCTGAATACGCGTCAATTGGCCTGGCAGCGCCCGGCCGGGACCATCAAGGATTCGGTACTTCCTATCGGCATCCGCTCGCCACTGCCGATGCCGGTCGGCATGCCTACGCTGGGCGGACCGATCAGCACCGCTTCGGGGCTGACGTTTTACTCCGGAACCCAGGACTATTACTTGCGCGCATATGACAGTCGCAGCGGAAAGGAATTGTGGAAAGGGCGTCTGCCGGTTGGCACCCAGAGCACACCGATGAGCTACCGCTCACCGACCACTGGCAAGCAATACGTGGTGGTGACCGCCGGCGGTGCTCGACTCTCTCCGGATCACGGGGACTACATCATCGCCTACGCGCTGCCGCAAGCTGCTGGCGGGAAAAACTGATCTCTCACAGGAGCTCTGCCATGTCTAGCGCCATGATGCAATGGTCTATGGATGCCATCGGCCGCGATCGGCTGGGGCTGCATAGCGTGGAGCGGCCCGTGCCGGGCCCAGGGCAGGTACTGGTGCGCACCCGGGCCGTATCGCTGAACTACCGCGACAAGATGATGATCGAGACCGGCATGGGAATTGACCTGTCCTTCCCTTTTGTGCCGGCCTCGGACTTGGTAGGCACGGTGGTCGCTTCTGGAACGGGCGCAGAGCGCTTTGCAGTGGGAGACCGGGTCATCACCCATTTCAGTCCGCACTGGCGTGAAGGCTGGCCGTCCGGAAGCGCGGCACAGCCGCCGTACAACTCGCTCGGCGGCGTCTACCCCGGGGTGCTGTCCGAGTATGTGTGCTTCGATCAAGAGTGGTTCGTCCAGGCATCGGCAACGCTTGACGATGCGCAGGCTAGCACGCTGAGCTGCGCCGGACTGACCGCTTGGTTCGCCCTGTTCGAGCTAGGCCGGGTCAAACCGGGGCAGCGAGTGCTGGTCCATGGCACAGGTGGGGTGGCGCTGTTCGGCCTGCAACTGGCCAAGGCCGCTGGTGCCGAGGTGTTTGTGGTCTCCGGCAGCGACGACAAGCTGGCCAGGGCCATGGCATTGGGCGCTGCGCACGGCGTTAACCGCAAGACCCAAGACTGGGTGCAAGAGGTGCACCGGCTGACCGCTGACGCAGGCGTAGACCATATCCTGGAAACCGTCGGCGGCGATCACCTCGGGCGCTCGGTCGAGGCGTTGGCCCTCCGAGGCGCGATCTATCTGATCGGCGTGCTCGAGGGCTTCACCGTGTCCTCACCAGCGGCAGCGCTGTCGCTGAAGATGGCGACGATCAGCGGGGTCAGCGTCGGCCACCGCCGCGCGCTGGAAGACCTCGTGACCGCCGTCGACCGTCTTGGGCTCAAGCCGGTGATCGACCGGTGCTTCGCCTTCGACGAACTGCCGCAGGCGCTGGACCATCTGAACCAAGGACCGTTCGGCAAGATCGTGATCGAGTTGGCAAAGGACTGGACGTCGGCCTAGGCGAGGTCATTCGACGATGAGCCAGGGTGATTAAACTATCATGCAAAATCTCATAACAACTCGTGGCTGGGCTACAACTGCTTTGAGTGTGTTGCTTGCAGTCCTCGGGCTGGTCTTTGTGGCCGGAGGCGCCCGCTTGGTCGGCCTGGGTGGCTCTTGGTACTACCTGCTGTCCGGGGTGGGCCTGCTGGTGGCTGCAGCGCTGTTGTGGAAGAGACGGTATGTCGCTGCGGCTCTGCTGTACGCCGCTGGCTTGTTGGCTACGCTGCTGTGGGCGTTGGTCGAAGTCGGCCTCAATGCCTGGCCACTGGCACCGCGACTGATCTTGCCGGCGATGATCGGTCTTTTGTTCTTGCTGCCTACAGCGCTGCGCCGCAGCGCGAGCCGCCCCCCGGCCCTTGCGGCCGCGCTGTGCTTGCTGGTTCTGCTGTGCGCCGCGCTTAAGCCTGCGCCCGATGCCTTGCCCGCAACGGCTTCGTCCATCATAGAGTTCACTCCATCCGGCGCGTTGGGCGAATGGCCGGCTTACGGACGGGACCAGGCCGGCACCCGCTTCTCACCGCTGACCCAGATCACCCCGGAAAATGTTTCGTGGTTGAAGCCAGCATGGACCTACCGCACCGGTGTGGTGCAGCCTGGGACCAAAAGCCCGCTGGAAACCACGCCGCTGATGGTTGGCGATCGGCTGTTCCTGTGCACCCAAACCAACATCGTCATCGCACTCGATCCGGAAACCGGTGAAGAGCTATGGCGCTTCGATCCGCAAGTCGACGCCACGGGCGCCTCCAGCGTGACAACCTGCCGCGGCGTTGTCCATGCCCACGTCGAGGCGCCGCCAGCGCAGTGTCCGAAACGCATCCTCACCGTTACCTTTGACGCGCGACTGATCGCGCTCAACGCCGACACCGGACAGCTGTGCCCAGGATTTGGGCAGAATGGTGTCGTCGACCTGAAGGAAGGCATGGGAGAGGTGCTGCCCGGCTTCTACTACGCCAGTTCACCGCCGGCTCTGGTGCGCGGCAACATCGTGCTAGGTGGCTGGGTGGCCGACAACCAGAACGTGGACGTACCGTCGGGTGTGATCCGAGCTTTCGATGTGGTCAGCGGAAAGCTGAATTGGGCATGGGACGCGGGCAATCCCGACAACCGCCATGGCGCGCCAGTCGGCCACTACTATACTCGTGGCACACCCAACAGCTGGGCCGCGCCAAGTGCGGACGAGGCGCTAGGCCTGGTCTACATCCCCACTGGCAACCCATCGCCGGATCACTTTGGCGGACAGCGCACGCCGGCCGATGAGCAGTATGGGAGTGCGGTGGTGGCGTTGGATGCGCTTACCGGCGAGGTGCGCTGGTCGTTCCGCACCGCGTACCACGACCTGTGGGACTACGACATCGCCTCACAGCCTACCCTGGTGGATGTCGACACCGCCAAGGGCCGGGTGCAAGCTCTCCTGCAGGCGACCAAGCGTGGCGAGTTGTTCCTCTTGGATCGTCGCAATGGCCAGCCAGTGGCGGACGTCGTCGAGAAGCCGGCGCCGACGCGCGGTGCCGTGCCGGAAGAGCGGATGGCGCCCGTGCAACCATACTCGGTCGGCATGCCTTCGTTCGCCGGCGATCCGCTAACTGAGCGTGACATGTGGGGCGCTACTCCGTTAGACCAGCTCTGGTGCCGGATCCGCTTCCGTCAGCTGCGCTACGACGGGCATGCCACCCCCCCCGGGCTGGACGAGTCTCTGATTTACCCCAGCATCGGCGGCGGCATGAACTACGGCGGCGTCGCCGTGGACCCAGAACGAGGGATCGTCATCGTTAATTCCATGTATTACGGCACAGTGATCCAACTGATCCCGCGTGAGGATACCGACCGCGCATTGGCTGCGGCTGGCAGTGGCGATTTCCACGGTTTTGACCTGCCGCTTCCGCAAACCGGTACGCCCTATGGTGCCAAGCTCAGCGGATTGATGTCGCCCCTCAATACGCCCTGTAACGCGCCGCCGTACGGCAAGCTCAGTGCCGTGGACGTGCATTCGGGCAAGTTGTTGTGGTCGCGGCCCATCGGTACCCTGCAGGACAGCGGCCCATTCGGTCTGTCGCTAGGGGTGCCAATTCCGATGGGGATGCCCGGATTCGGTGGCAGTGTGGTCACGCGTAGCGGTCTGACCTTCACGGGCTTCGCACGTGAACATGCCTTCCGCGCCTTCGAGACCGCCACTGGAAAGGAAGTTTGGCGTGCGCGCCTGCCAACCGGTGCGCATGCTAATCCGATCACGTACATCAGCCCCAAGAGCGGTCGCCAGTTCGTGGTAGTCGCCGCAGGAGGACACACCAACCTGCAGTCCTATCCGCTTAGCGATGCAATCGTGGCCTTCGCATTACCGGAAGATTGAGTAGGGACACTGCCATCGTACACTGACCCGAGAATCATCATGTAAGAGCGTGGCTCGGGGGCCGCGCTTTGATGATGCACAACGCAGCAGCCTGAGTACCATTAACTCCACCTCGGTTACATGGACTCACCTGCGTTTTCTGGTCTGGTCTAATTCGAGAGTCCAGCAAGAGAGATCGTGAGGGCATGGAAGCCTTGAGGCGCCGCCAAGCTCCAGGTGGCGCAGGTGACCTGATAGTAAAGCCTCAGCACATTCCAAGTTTGTCGAGACCAGCCTCTGGTTGACAGCGCGGTACGACGCTGAGCAATCACGGCATGCCAACCATCGACACGCCACTCACGCCCGAACAGCAGCCCATTCGCGCGTTGGAGCGAGAGAGCATCGGCTGCGCGAGGGCGTCGGGAATGGAGATGTCAGACGTCAAGATTCTCGTGCAATTCACGCAAGGCTTTGCGCCAGAGAGGGGGCAACAGGTTAATTCTGACTAATGCCGTTTGCAGAGGATGAGGCATTGTAGGCTGGAAGCCACATGAGAGCTTTGATAAAGCAAGCCGGGTCGCGTCGCGGCGATGGAGATTGCCAAGAGCTGGCAGGCTTGTTTAATCATCTTAGCCGATTCCCTCGCAGCCTAGACAGAACGAAGAACGCGCAGCGTTGGGCTGCGCGTTCGAGCGATGGTCAGTCTGGTTCCGGCGCATTTTCAGTTCGGCTTCGGCGGTAAGGCCTTGCTGGAGTTTCCTTTCTTGAATCCCCGATCCCCCGCCAGGAATGCCTCCAACATGTGCGGGATCAGCGTCACGGCATCGACCGCCTCGCCATACGCCTGCGCGTGCAGCGCGGCGTAGCGGTCGAGATCGGCTTTCAAGCTGGCCGGGCAAGCGAAGGTCAGCTTGACGCTTTCGGTCTTAGGCAACGGCCCCAGCCGCAGTTTCCTGTTCGTGCTCATCTCGAAGTCCCCTTATTGAAGAACAGCGGCTGATAGGGCCGCAGCACCAGATCGCGGTTGACGATGATGCGCACCGGCAAGCCTGGGCGGCTGGTCAGCGTGGGTTGGATGTTGAGGTTGCGCCGGGTCACTTCCTAGCCGACCTGATTCACGGTGTCCTGCAAGCTGTCGCGCCCGGCGATGATGACGCGATCGGGTGCGGCCAGTTCGGCACCGACGCCCAGCAGCGTGGTCAGCACGGCACCGGCAAAGATCCGATCCCAATGCCAGTCCACGTCGTCTTCCAGACCCGCATACCCTGCTGGGTCGGTGCCGACCAAGTTGTCGAGCGTCAGCGATGACGTATCGGGCAGGATGATGCGGTTCCACACCACCTGCACGCGGCTCTGCCCGTAGCTGACCTGGCTGTTGTACTTGCCCAGGATGCGCGAACCCTGCGGGATCAGCAGGAACTTTCCAGTAGCCGTGTCGTAGATCGGCTCCGTCACCGTGGCGATCACGTCGCCCGGCAGGTCGGACTTGATCCCCGTGACCAGTGCCCCGGCAATGACCGTTCCGGCCATCACCTGATACGGCGAGGTGGGCATTTGCAGGTTGCCGGAGTTACGGGTTTCCGCAGAGCCGCCTGTCAGGAACGCCTCTTTCTGGTCTTGCCGGTTCTGCGCGGCAGTCGGGTCTGCAGGCTGGGCCGCCGCCGAGGCCGGGCCAGCGGCCATCAACAGCGCGAGCACGAGGCAGCCGAAAGCCATCAGCCGCCAGTTCTTGGCCTGCACACGGGCCGAGCCGATGCGCTCGTCCCAAACCTGGGCTGCGGATTGATAGGGAGTGGCAGGCTGCGGCGTATCGCCATAGCGCACCTGCGGTCGTTTGAATCGCATGGAGTTCTCCTTGAAAGTCAGCTATCGGAATCCCGCAGGCTCGGGCCTTGGCCCGAACCGCCGCCGTCGCCACCGCGCAGCGTGTGCGCGGCAGTGGTGGTGGCCTGGGTGAGTTGTTGGCGACGTTGCAGGCGCTTGGCCCAGCCGGGTTGTTCCTGCTTCTGCGCGTTGGCCGTGTTGCCAGTGGCACCGTCTGTGGCGGCTGGCCCGGCAGTGCCTCCGCCTGAGCCGTCATCTGCGCCAGAGCCTTGCCAGCCTGCTTTGAATGGCGCGGCCGCCTTGGCCGCCGCTGCCTGGATGCCAGCGCCAGCGCGCTGTCCTGCCGCCTGTGCGCCGCCCTTGGCAACACTGCCCAGCCCTGCCATCGCGCCTTTGGCTCCGCCGCCCGCAGCGGCAGAACCGGGCTGGAAAGCCGACTTCGCGCTGCCAGCCGCCGAGGTCGCAGCGCGCGCGCCAGCCCCTGCGAGCTTGGCGGCAGCCGGTGCCATACGCGCTCCAGCCATCACCGCACCGCCCACTCCGGTGGCAGCGGCTCCCACGGCCACCGCCGCGCCTGCTGCACCTACAGCAGCACCGGCCATTGCGCCGGCACCCAACTGCGGTGCGCCGGAGACCAGCCCGGTGGCGATGCCCGGGCCGAAGATCCCCAACGCCAGCAGCGTGAGCGAGGCCAGCATGATGACCACCGCATGGTCAATGGACGGCTCGGCCGGATGCACTTGGAACTCGGCAAACAGGCCAGAGCCAATACCGACGATAACGGCCAGCACCAGCACCTTGATGCCCGACGACACCACGTTGCCCAGCACCTTCTCGGCGAGGAAGCTGGTCTTGTTCCACAGCGCGAACGGCACCAGTACGAAGCCCGCGAGCGTGGTCAGCTTGAACTCGATCAGCGTGATGAAAAGCTGGATCGCCAGCACGAAGAAGCACAGGATCACCACCGCCCAGGCCAGGAACATGACCACGATGGGCGTCATGTTCACGAACACTTCGGGGAAGCCCGCCATTTCGCTGATCTGCTCAAGGATCGGTGCCGCCGCGTCGATGCCAGTCTTGGCCAGGCGGCCCGGTTGCAGAAATTCGCCCATACTCATCGTCGAGCCACTGGCCGTCAGGCCCAGGCCCGCGAAGGAGCGGAAGACGATGCTGGCCAGCCAATTGAAGTTATTGATGATGTAGGCGAAGGCACCGACGTAGAGCACCTTGCGCAGCAGCTTGGCGATCACGTCATCGCCCTGGCCGGTGGCGTGGCTCATCGCCCAGTACAGCCCGGCAATCGTCATGTCGATGACGATCAACGTGGCGGTGAGGAATACCACTTCGCCCTGCAGCAGCCCAAAGCCCGAGTCGATGTAGCGCGAAAAGGTAGCGAGAAATCGGTCGATCACTGTCACGTCATTCATGGCGCGTCCCCCTCGAAGGACATGGCGTCCTGGTCACTGGCGGGTGTATCGAAGCTCGCCGGAACCGGTGGCAGTTCGGCCAGCGAGGCGTACTCGTCCGGCCCGGTTTCACCGGCGAAGAAGCGCCGCCGGAAAGCATCGGCCGCGGCCAGGCAGGCGTCCTCGTCTGCGGCCGTCCTGTTGGCGGCACACTGCGCACGCACAGCCTTGAGCCGCACGGGATTGGCGGCCAGGGCAGCGGCTAGGTCTTCAGTCGGCTGCTGGTTGCAAGCGACCAGCAGCACGGGCAGCAGCAAGGAAACGCATCGCATGGCCGTCTCCCGTCAGTTGCCGTAGAAATCCACGCGCTGCGGCGTGTAGGGCGTGCCATCACCCAGGAAGCGGCGCGTCACTTCACGGCCACGTTCGACAGCCGCCGCCTGGCGTGCCAGTTCCAGCGCGGCGGCGCGTTCCTGCGTGATCTGGAGTTGCTGCGCTTGGATGGACTGCTTGGCCTGCAAAGCCAGAAGCTGGTTGGTCGCCTGCATGGCTTGCAGCGCGCCGGTGGCGGACTGGCTCTGGCTGACCAGATCGGCCAGCGCGCTTTCGTCTTGGGTCAGGTTCTGCGACACCTGGGCCTGCATCCGCCTCGCGGTGTGCAGGCCGTTCAGCGTGTTCTTCCAGCGTTCCTGCGCGTCGCGCAGCATCTGGTCGCCGCTGACGGTCGCGGCGTACTGCTCCGGGTACAGCCGGACGAAAGTGGCATCCATGCTCTGCACGTCGTAGGCCAGGCCGCGTGCCTCGGCGATCAGGCGTTCGGTGGTCGCCAGCGTCGAACGCAAGCGATTGACGATGTTGAAGTCCAGGTTCGCCAGATTGCGCGCCTGGTTCATCAGCATCTGTGCTTCGTTCTGGAGTTGGTTGATCTGGTTGTTGATCTGCTCCAGCGTGCGCACGGCGGTCAGCGTGTTCTGCACGAAGTTGGACGGATCGAACACTGTCAACGCGGATGCGGGCTGGCCATGATGTGCCGCTCTCCGGTAATGCCAGTGCAAACCCTGCCGATACGAACGCCATCATCAGGTCGCATGAGGCCACACGCTCGGCAATCAGCGGTTCTGTATCCGAGCGACGCAGTACCCGCTCGATCTGGCGGGTTCACACACAGTCGGGTCGCACATCACCAGCGGATGGTGCAGCACTTCTTCCAGAGGGATACGCTTGTGCCGCAGCAGCGGATGACGCGCAGGCACCACCGCCATCAACGGATCACTCCACACCGCGTCCGCCACAATGCCTTCGCCTACCTCGTCGGACTGCGCGAAGCCCACGTCGTACAGGTCGTCGTGCAGCCCCTTGATCTGCTGCGACAGCGGCACTTCGAACAGACGGATTTCAACCTCGGGTTCTTCCTGTCTGCACAGCGCCAACAAGGTTGGCAGGCGCGACTGTGTGATGCCGTCGGACAGCGCTATACGCAACTGTGCGTGAAAGCCATTGGCCGCCGCATTTACGCTATCGCGCGCTTGCTGAAAGGCCGTAAAGATGCGCGGCACATGCTCCAGAAACAGCTTGCCCGCCCGTGTCAGTCGCGTGCTGCGGCTGGTGCGCACGAACAACTGCTCGCCCAGATCTTCTTCCAGTTCCTTGATGGTGCGCGACAGCGGCGATTGCTCTATGTGCAGCCGCTCGGCGGCACGGGCGAAGTGCAGTTCTTCAGCCACAGCCATGAAGCATCGTAGATGCCGAAGTTCCATCCTCGTGCCCTCCTGGTTGACGTGCAGATTGAGCAGCTGGCCAAAACCACTGCCGGAGCCATTGAACGATGACCATCACAGCGAACAGCGTGGTCGAACACA
>NZ_QUZT01000004.1 GCF_004682045.1 Pseudomonas nabeulensis | reverse complement strand
GGGGGGAACCGTGCGAATTTCATGATTGTGGACCCCTGTTGTGTGTACAAATAGACCGCCCAAAAGCTTGAAATTCTTTCTTACATTTTAACCGTTCGTCGGCTACCGAAGTTACCGCATAAGAGGTGGGCGTCCCATTGCGCTCTAAATTTTATTCTTGGAAATCTTTGGAATGTTCCGCTTCTGTAGTGGTCGATCGAACAACGCCCTGTTGAGTTCAGCTCATGCCCATCGCAAATGAAATAGTCCAATACTTGCGTGAGCACGCCTTGGTCGTGACCACTGCAGAGTCCTGCACCGCAGGTAAAATCGTCACGCTGTTGTCTGGAGTGGAAGGCAGCGGCGAATTCATCGAATGTGGTTATGTGGTCTATTCGCCACAGGCCAAGCAACGATTGCTCCATGTCAGCCCCCAGACTATCGAGACGTTCAACTTGACGAGCGTCGAGGTCGCTAAGGAAATGGCGAAGGGGGCTTTACGAGACAGCACTGCAAATGCCGCCATCGCGACTACGGGGATACTCGGCCCCGACGATGTGGATGGAATTCCTGCGGGCACAATTTGTTTTGCCTGGGCGTTTCAGTCCGATGAAAAGTGCTATCTCTTCAGTCACGAGCACCGATTCTCCGGCGGACGTTGTCGGGTTCAAGAGGAAGCCACGGAATACGCATTACGCCAGCTTCCTCACTTTCATCGCCGCGCACGGCTCGGCGATACAGGTGAAGCCTGATGAGCGAAGACGCCGATCATCCAGACTTGAAAAGCCGAAACCGTCCCCTTCGTGAGGACATGGCCTATCAATTGAAAGTTTGGCGTTTCGAGCGGGTCGGCTGGTACGTGTTGGTTCTAATTTTGGTGATGGCGCTCGGGGGCGTGTTTTCCAGAGGACTGCTCAGTTCGAGAGATGTGCGTAGCGACGATGGGAAGGTGAGGGTCGAATATGAAATGCTTCATCGAAACGGCTCTACCAACTCAATGAAAATCACGCTAACAGAAAGGCCAAACTCACCCGTTGAGCTGGAGCTGGCTGGGCAGTTGCTAGAGGGCTTCAGCATTGAAACATTACAACCTCAACCGTTGCGCTCACGAAGCTCTTCTCAAGGCATGAAACTCTGGATGCAAACTGATGCTGATGGACAGGCGACGCTGTACATCACTTTGCGCGGCGACGCGGTCGGTCTCTTCCGCAGCCAAATCACCTCAGCTGGCACTCGCAGCGTAAGGCTTGTTCAATTCATTTTTCCTTAGGTGGCCTATGGACTCTGTCTTGCGTGCAGGAGCAATGTATTTAGCCCTTATGGTGCTCTTCAAGATTGCTGGGCGTCGCTCATTGGCAGAGCTGACGACCTTCGATTTCGTCTTGCTGATGATGATCGGCGAAGCCACCCAGCAAGCGCTGCTGGGCGATGATTTTTCCATTACCAACGGCATACTCGTCATCGTGACGCTGATCGCCATTGATGTCGGTCTATCGCTGCTTAAACAGCGTTCTGGCTGGGTATCAAGGCTGATCGATGGTGAGCCAACGATCATCGTCGAGAATGGCAAGCTCCTGCACAGACGCCTGCGGCACGCCCGATTAATCGAAGCTGATGTAATGGAGGCTGCGCGCTCCAGCCAAGGTATCGAGAGGCTGGAAGAGATCAAGTTCGCGATAATTGAGCGCAACGGAAAAATCTCCATCATTGCCAAAGAAAATTAAAACTCAGATCCGTGCTTGCTGGAGGCCTGTGATTTTCTTGGAACGTCCGTATTCGAGCGGGGCCTAAGCGTTAACACCCTAAGGAGGGCTAAACCATGTCTGAAGCCACCAGCTATTTTGCGATTGCTGTCGCCGTGTTCATTCTGCTTGTCGATCTATGGGCCATTGTCAGCGTGTTTCGGAGCGACAAAACCGTAGGGATAAAAGCCGCGTGGGCGCTCGGTCTGATCATTTTCCCGGTATTGGGTTTGGTCGTCTGGGGAGTCGCCGGACCACGGGGTATTAAGGAGGGGCCATCTTCGCCCGAGCACAGTAAAGGCTGACTGCAATCTTTGCGGATCAGAGCCTCTGCATTTAACGCGAAAGGTGGTTTCCCATTGCTGCGTTTCATGCTCATAACGCAGAAAGCTGTGGAGGAAAAATGTCAGAGCCCTCTCCATCGTTTGGAGCGCCTTTGCGCGCTTGGTTTGTACACATTTCCCGCTCGGGGTGGGGAGGATTGTCGTTCTGGATACTCTTGTTGTGTGTGGCTGTTTTCCTAATCATCTCCGGTTATGGCGCATTAATCGGTGCCAATAAGGCGAATCTCCACCTTGCTTTTCTGGGCGGACTTTCCGGTTTCGCTGCGACAGCTATCGGCGCAGCCGCAGCCATAGCATTGCGAGATATCGCCGCCCGTACGCAAGACATCATGCTTGGCTTTGCCGCCGGCATGATGCTGGCCGCCAGTTCCTTCTCGCTCATTCTCCCTGGTATTGAAGCAGCACAGGCCCTTTGCGCAAACCAATTGCTCGCAGCATGCGTTGTTGTTGCGGGATTGGGATTGGGCGTAGCGCTGATGGTCGGCCTTGATCGTTTCGTCCCTCACGAACACGAGAAAAGCGGACGCAGGGGACCGGGTGCGCAGCGTATCAATCGGGTTTGGTTGTTCGTCTTGGCAATCACGCTGCATAACCTGCCAGAAGGCATGGCTATTGGGGTGAGCTTCGCCAACGGCGATATGAAGGTGGGGCTGCCTCTGACAACCGCAATTGCCATACAGGACATTCCGGAAGGGTTAGCAGTCGCCCTGGCATTACGAGTGACAGGCATCAGCGCGCTTCGAGCCGCGCTGATTGCGGTTGGTTCGGGGCTGATGGAACCCTTGGGGGCAATTGTTGGTTTAGGGATTTCCAGTAGCTTTGCCTTGGGGTATCCCATCGCTCTCGGCTTGGCAGCTGGCGCCATGATTTTTGTAGTGTCCCATGAGGTCATTCCCGAGACACATCGCAATGGTCATGAGACACCAGCGACCTTAGGCCTGATGCTGGGTTTCGGCGTCATGATGTTTCTTGATACAGCCCTGGGCTAGCTCTGAACCTTTTATCAGTCACCCCGAAAATTTTCGGAACACCTCTTAAATTGAGCAGGTCGGTTTTCATGCACGGCAAATATTGCTTGCCGGTGAATCCCATACGGACGCCGCGATTAGGCGACGCCCGACTGACCAGAAGGAAGTCTCGAAATGGCTAGAAAAACTGTCGAAGATTTGTTTATCCACGAACTCTCTGATGTTTACAGCGCGGAAAAGCAAATCACCAAAGCCTTGCCGCGCTTGGCGAAAGCGGCGACCAACCCGCTGTTGGCGGAGGCCTTTACCTCACACCTGGAAGAAACCCAGGGCCAGATCGAGCGCATTGATCAATTGGTGGAACTGACCGGGATAAAATTGAAGCGCATGAAATGCGTGGCGATGGAGGGGTTGGTTGAAGAGTCGAAAGAGCTCTTGGAAGAGATCGAGAAGGGCGCCGTTCTTGATGCAGCGTTGATTGGCGCGGCGCAGAAGGTGGAACACTATGAAATAGCCGCCTATGGCACCCTGATAGCGATGGCCAAACACCTCAAATATGACGACGCTGCAAAGTTGTTGGCTGCGACGCTCGCTGAGGAAAAAGGCGCCGATGAAAAGCTGACAAAGATTGCTGAGCAGGGTGGCAATCAGGCTGCAACATTGGAATCCAAGTGACGGCCGTGATTTGAAACCAGGCGGCGCCGCAATGGCGCCGCTTGCCACTTATAAGTGCCTGCGCGAGAGACCGAAAATGTCTGATGCACAACGTGGAGCTATTTCCAGAGCCTCCAACCCGCAAAACACGCTTTCCGAGTTGTTAGCTCAACTCCTGATGGCTCGCGGGCCAGGTGGGCAGGAAGATGAGGTTCGCGAAATATGCTTGCAAACCATTACTCCTCTCTGCGACGAAACATGGGTTGATGCCGCAGGTAACGTCATAGGACTTATTAAGGGGAAGCGGAAGGCTACCGAATCGCGCGGAGCTGTAAGGGTCATGGCGCACATGGATGAAATCGCGATGGTGGTTAAGAGCGTCAATGAAGATGGCACATTGAGAGTTATCGCCCTGGGAGGCGCGAACCCGGTGAATTTCGGTATGTGTCCGGTTGATATTCTGGGTGATAACGAAATTATCCCAGGCGTTTTGTCTTTCGGCTCAATGCATGCGACGCAGAATGCGCCTCAAGGCGCTGATGTGTTATCGGGAGATGTGCATTGGAATGACGTTCATGTGATTACGCGATCTTCACCCCCGGTCCTGCGCATTCAAGGCGTACGTCCAGGTACGCGGGTCGTGTTGAGTCGTCATTGGCGTGAACCGTTTCGAGTGGGTGACGCCATCGCGGCGCATTTTCTGGATGACCGCGCACCCTTGGCGGCCATAATTGATGCCGCGCATCAATTGAGCCATCGCCGAGATGAGCTGGCATGTGATGTATATTTTGTATTTACGACGTCGGAAGAAGAATCCAATGCAGGGGCGATGTTCGCATCCGCGTCCCTACCAGGTGAAACCACCATCGCTGTAGAGGTCGGGCCAGTGATGGATGAGTATGGAACGAAGCTTAGCGTCGATCCAATCATCAATACCGGCGACGAAAAGGGTTATTACACACGCGACATCGTGATGGCCTTAGCCGCCGCAGCAGAGCGCTGTGGTTACAGCCCTCAATATGCGTTACTCGTCGATTTTGCCTCAGATGCGAGCGCCGTATTAAGCAATGGCTCGTCGGCTAGAGCGGGGTGCGTAGCAATACCTACCGAAAACACTCATGGTTATGAGCTGATTTTAGACGGCGCAGTTCGGGCTTGTTCGGCGACGCTTTGCGAGTACCTGATGACTTGCTAAAGGCAGGAAATGAACCCGGTGTGCGCTTCGATAGATTTGGTTTATCTACCCAACTTCCATGCGTTTATCTTAAAGCATCGACTTACCATATGATTTTACGCTTCGCTTGTTAATCGCGCCTTTCGTCGCCTTTCGTTGAAAAAAATAAACCGCTGAATAGTTTTTGGCTTCTTAATACTGAGCCTGTTCACTCAGACAGCCTCTAGGTATAACTCCTTTTTGCCCGTACTCAGTGCGGGCTTTTTTTCTATGGGTTTTATATGGCTAAAGAGTTACCAGCTAATGGCGAGCGCCCATCGAGCGGTTGTAGCCACCCTTATATACGTAAAGGTTATTATCTTGGCTTAAGCCCAGATGTTTATGTGTGTATGTATTGCGCAGAGCAACGAAAACCTGAGCAATGGGACAATTTTGAGCACCGACGTCGGCCACCTACAGGAATGCTTAATGATGTGGAGCGATAATAAGCTTTCGCTGGCCGGACCCTGTATTTGATCGTTCTGTGATGGTCAACTGCGCAACGATGCCGGCATAGCCTGCCAGCGTTTGACAGCGTCAGCCTTGGCTCAATGACGATGATCGCGTACCCCTGAGTAGATGAGGGCAAACCGATTCAGCAACTGGTGGCGCACGCTTCAGCCACCGCTTGAAGCCTTCCAAAATTAGCCGCCAAGGGTTAACCCATCACTTTGTCAGAACTTAGCGCATGCCGATGGAATTATTGCGTCGTGTGCGGCTCTTTCTGAATAGGACGCGCAAAAAAGCGCCCCCCGTAATAGGTGCCGGCAGTCGCTGGCGCTTGAAAAAAACAAGCGGATGGAGCCAGTCATGCGTGCGTTGCCCGGTTACTTAGTTTTTCTGTTTTGTCCCGTTGCTCTCGGGGTGTATTTGCCTGCCGGTGGCCGTTGGCGGATATGCCTTGCACGCCATCAAAGGAGTCTCTCATGACTGTCTTTCAATCCCTGCTTAGTAGTTCTGACCAGAGGCTACGGGAAGGCCCATTGCGCAGCCAGTACCAGCGTCTCCTCACAGATTGGAACACGGAATCTTCCCAATGGGCGGCCGAGTTTTTGCAAGCGCAGTTGGACTGCCTCGGTCCCGTTGAAGACAATCCGCTGCCTAC
Organism: Pseudomonas nabeulensis; assembly: GCF_004682045.1. Taxonomy (GTDB): domain Bacteria; phylum Pseudomonadota; class Gammaproteobacteria; order Pseudomonadales; family Pseudomonadaceae; genus Aquipseudomonas; species Aquipseudomonas nabeulensis. The sequence goes on along the minus strand of NZ_QUZT01000004.1, from coordinate 165,409 downwards.
GTCGCCCGACCAACTTATGGATTGGGTGGTGCTCAACTGCTCTAGCGTTGCTCAGGAATACGCGCGTTACTTGCATGGTCGGATGCAAGGAGGCGGCCGCCGGTATTTTCTAAACAAAGCTCATGCCTTGTACTTTTTGCAATGCGTGGCACCCACCAAACAAGTGGACGGTGCCTGGCTATACGGTGTACTTGCGCACTGGCGGGACTACCGCTACGACGGGCTTTTGACCACTTATTTGGAAGAGCTCGGCGATGGTGAACCAATGCAAAATCATGTCGCGATATACCAGCGTCTGCTGGCCGAGCAAGGCTGCGACGGCGATTTCGCATGGCAAGACCAGCACTTTCACCAAGGCGCCATCCAGCTGGCATTGGGTCAAAGCGCCGAGTCGCACTTGCCGGAGATCCTCGGGTATAACCTGGGTTATGAGCAACTGCCGTTGCACTTGCTCATCTGCGCCTACGAGCTCAAGGAACTGAGCATCGACCCCTATTACTTCAGTTTGCATGTGACCATCGACAACGCCAGCAGTGGCCATGCTCGCCGGGCCGTGCAAGCGGTCCTGGCATTGATGCCGCGCGGGATGGACGCGCAGGAATATTGGCAACGGGTACGGCGGGGTTATCAACTGAACGACCTTGGACTGGGCTCTACGGCGGTGATCCAGGCGTTTGACTTGGAAGACGAGTTGGTAGCAATGCTTGAGCGCAAGCGACTGTTCGGCCAGCACATGCATTCGGATTACTGCCGCTTTGAAGGTAAGAGTGTCAACCAATGGCTGGCGCACCCCGGGCAGGTTCGCGGCTTCTTGCAGGCCCTTCAGGACAAAGGCTGGATCAAGCGCAACCGCGCCCCTGAAGACAGTCGTTTCTGGCAATTGATCGAAGGCGCGGGTGCCGCCATGTTCGGCGTGTTCAGCGGTTATGAAAAACAATTGCTGCGGGACTGGATCGCCGGTGACTGGCGTGATGAAAAAAGTACTGCGCACGCGCGCCCGGCGCGGCCCGTATCGCTGGACGCAAACACGCAAATGTTGGATGACCCTGAAACTCAGGCACTCCGTAAGGCACTGCAGGAGCCCGACGGCGAGCAACTGCTTTCCCTGTTATTACCGTGGCTGGGCCCTGACCGCCATCATCGGCCCGCCGGCTTGTTTGCCACCCGCCGTTTTATCGCATTACGCGCAGCTCTGCGCTGACTGACAAGGAGCCCTGCCAATGGTCGACTCACTGTGCCCAACGCCCTCCGGGTCATCGGCCCAATCGCATGCTGATCGGGTACTGCTCAATCTGGGCCGCCGCCTGCAGGCGCAGGGCTATCGCTTTATAACGCCCACACCGCTGACCCATCAACGGGTCATGGCGCGTTGGGATAATGCACCGGCTAGCGATACGCGCGGGATATTCGGTTGGTCGCGGCCCTTCGATGCTGAGGTTTTCGAGGCTGCCGAACGACAGGAACTGCAACAGGCTGAAATTATCGTCAAGACGCATGGCCGCTGGCGGAGCCGGGTGCGGTGGTCGAATCTGGGCCCGTTGCTGTTGGCGCATTCGGCGTTTCCGACAGAAGCCGCTGATGCGGTTTTTTTCGGCCCCGACACTTACCGCTTCGCCAGCGTAATCGAAGAGAGCTTGCGCCAACGCTTCGCGCCGATCCGCCGCGCCGTGGACATCGGCTGCGGTTCGGGCGCCGGTGCCTTGCTGGTGGCGCGCGCCCGGCCTGACGCAGAGGTGCTCGCGGTGGACATCAACCCAAAGGCGTTGCGCATGAGTGCGGTCAACGCCGAACTCGCCAACGCACCGAACGTCAGCGTATACCACAGTGATGTGCTCGACGGCGTTGATGGTCGCTTTGACCTTATCCTCGCCAATCCGCCCTACATGAAGGACAGTCAGCAGCGGTCCTACCGCCACGGTGGTGGTGAATTGGGCGAAGCGTTGTCGCTGCGCATTTTGCGCGAAGCGCTGCCCCGTTTGGAACGCGATGGCACTTTATTGCTCTACACCGGGGTGGCAATGGTCGATGGCCGCGATTTGTTCCTTGAATCCGCTCGCGCCTTGTTGAGTAGCGATGCTTTTGGCTGGACCTACCATGAGCTTGACCCGGACGTGTTTGGCGAAGAGCTGGAAAAACCAGGGTACGAGCGCGTCGAACGCATCGCAGCGGTGGCGCTTTCCGTTACTCGACTGAGTTGACTGCGTATGGATCGCACTCAGCGCTTTGGCATTGAAGAAGAATATTTCATTACAGATCTGCGCAGTCGGCGAATGCTCGCCGAGCCGCCAGCTCATGTGCTTGCGGCGTGCCGCGAGGTCATCGGCGATGGCTTCTCTTATGAGATGTTCCAGGGCCAGGTCGAAGTGGCGTCTCCAGTGTTTGACGACGCCGCAGAAGCGGCCACTTACCTGGGCCGGGTGCGCCGCGAGTTGAGCCAGGCGTTGGCCGGATATGGACTGGGGTTTATATGCAGCGGCGTACACCCATTGGCCGATTGGCGGGCGCAACGTGCTACGCCTCAGGTCCATTTTCAGCGCTTGTTCGAGGAGTTCCAGATCGTCGCGCAGCGCAGCGTGCTCAGTGGTCTGCATGTTCACGCAGAGATCCCGACGGGTGTTGATCGAATCGCAGTGCTGAACGAGGTGTTGCCCTGGTTGCCGATGCTGCTGGCTCTGAGCGTTTCATCGCCGTTGTGGCAGGGTCAGCCCAGTGGGTATTGCAGTTATCGGCAAGTAGTCTGCGATGAGTGGCCGCGCATGGGTATCCCTGAGTTTCTATCGGATGAGCAGAGCTTCGAGCAATACCTGGGCTTATTGAAACGTAGCGGGGCGCTGGCAAAGGATGCAAATGTCTGGTGGGGTTGCCGGCCCTCGTTGAGCTACCGGACGCTCGAGTTGCGCATGACCGACGCGTGCCCGCGTTTGAGCGACGCGTTGGTCCTGGCGGGACTGTTCCGGATCATGATCAAACACGCCTGCCAGATGCCGGCACCCGGCAGCCAATACAGCCTTGAACGTCTTTGGCTGCTTAAGGAAAATCGCATTCGCGCTCGTCGTTGCGGACATCATGGGCGCTTCACGCTGGCTCCGGACACCGAGGCAATATCACTTGAACAGTGGCTGATTCTGGCTGAGCAGCAATTCGGCGAAACCGCCCGTGTGTTGGGAGAAGACGTCGTGTTCGACCACGCACGGCAAATGCTGCGCGACGGCAGCAGCGCCGAGCGTCAACTGCGCGTCTTTAGTGCACAGTCTTCGCCCGGACTGCAAGGCGGGCAAGCAGTGGTTGACCTGTTGTTGGAAGAAAGCCGGGAGAACCCGTGAAAGTGCTGTCCGGCAGATTGAAATCTGCGCTAAAAAAACTAAGGGGAAATAGGATCACTGGCGGGGAACGTTTCTTCGATAGCTTCATCGAGCTGGCTGTCGCTTATGGCACGCTCATGGAGGGTGACGCTCGATTCGCAATGGCAGTCAGCGGCCGGGCAAGGTTGCCCGTGTGGGTGCAGGTTGGCACACGCTTGACTGCAGTAGCGCTTTCCGTCCCGTTGATGGTCTGCCAAGGCGTCGCACTGACAAGTAGCGCAAGCGCATTGACCGAGATGGGTAGTGTTTGACATGGTATCTCCTTACTGCCGATCTCCTGGTTTAAGTTGCCTGATTTTCATCAGCGCCAAGGAAGTTTTAATATAAAGATGGGGCCGTAGGCGTGGTTATATTATTGGCCTTGAGTTTACGTCAAAATAGGCTGCCGAGCAGGGGGCAACGGTGCTCCGAATAGTACAGAAGTGCTGCTTCTCGCCGACAGTCACCCGGTTTGTTTCGGTCAAGCGATCGATAAGGAGCTATCGACGGCGCCGGTATATCCGGTTACGCCGCGGTTATGAGCACGCCGAAACGAGCCTCAAAGGGCGGCGAGGCCGCCCTCTGTATGAGCACTAAGATCCCGACTTTCGGCCGCCGCCATGGCTGTGTTGACCGCCCTTGCGTCCTGCTTCAGACGCTTTCTCGCGGTCATTGGCAAAGTTTCCGCCCGATGATTGGCCGCCTTTTTTCCCGGCTTCGGAAGCTTTTTCGCGGTCGTTAGCAAAGTTGCCTGGATTTTTGTTGCCTGTAGTCATGAGAGTTCTCCATTTACTAAGGTAGCGCTTCGTTAGTTTCCCATTTTCTGCAATGGGCATTTACTGGGATGTCGCTCGGCGAAAAAATGTTTTAAGAATTTTACCGGAAGGCGACAGGCGGTAGTTAATAATACGTATCTCATAGAGTGCCGATTCTGAGAGGGCGCTAGATATTAATTTGATGGCAGCCACCGATCGCTCCGCTTCGCTTAGTTGGCCTCACCCATACTTTTCGCTGAAGCTTGCACTTTTAAGTCGGCACGTCGGGAATACCTGGCCGTTCGTCTTTTACATGGCACCGCAAACTGCTGGGCGATACCAAATGGTTTCATACGTGTACACAGGAGAAGCTTGCTATGAACCATGACTCATCCAATGGTCAAGACCTGCCGCCGGAAAAGTCGCCTGAGCCGAATGAGGATGGTTGCGTCCTGGGAACGGCCGGGCGCAACGAAGATCCGAACGCAACAACTGACTGGGACCACCCCGATGACACATCACCTGAACGGGCGCCTGAGGAGCCAGACGGTGGAAAAAATCAGGGTGTCACGCTTCCGCCCAACGGCACCCCTGGGATAGACACCGTTCCTTGCCCGCAGAACGACGACGGGAAGTGAGCCTACAAATGCTCTAGGCCACGGTTTCGCTTGATGCGCAGCACTCGACCGCTGGTCGCGCAGCAAAGGTTTATTTTGAAATTTATCAACAGGGAGGCGCCTCACAAAAAGGTAGGCAGCGCTCCAACCGGGCGCTGCCCCTTCTTAAGCCTGAGGAGATTTGTTCATGTTTCTACATAACAAGCGACTTCAATACACCGTACGTGTGGCCGAGCCTAATCCGGGCCTGGCCAACCTGTTGCTGGAACAGTTTGGCGGCGCTCAAGGGGAGCTGGCGGCAGCGTCCCGCTACTTCACCCAGGCCTTGGCTGAAGACGATCCGGGCCGCAAGGATCTGCTGATGGACATCGCCACCGAAGAGCTCAGCCATCTGGAGATCGTCGGGTCCATCATCGTGATGCTCAACAAGGGCGCCAAGGGGCGAATAGCCGAAGGTGTGGAAGAGGAGGGCGAGTTGTATCGCTCCCTTAACGGCGCCGGCAATGACTCTCACATCACCAGCCTGCTGTACGGTGCCGGTGCTCCATTAACCAACTCCGCGGGAGTGCCCTGGACAGCGGCCTATATCGACACTATCGGTGAGCCCACCGCGGACATGCGCTCCAATATCGCGGCCGAAGCCCGCGCCAAAATCGTCTACGAGCGGCTGATGAATGTCACGGATGATCCGGGCGTAAAAGAGGCGCTGGGCTTTTTGATGACGCGGGAAATCGCGCATCAATTGTCTTTTGAAAAGGCGCTGCATTCGATCCAGCCGAACTTCCCTCAAGGCAAGCTGCCGGGCATGCAGGAATTCACGCAGGTTTATTACAACATGTCCCAAGGCGCGGAAAGTATGCGTGGCCCGTGGAACCAGGGCGAAGAGTGGGAGTTCGTGGAAAGCCCGCAACCGGCGGTCGACGGTGGTGATGGCTTGGCCACTGTGCAACTGAATGCCGATGACGAAGCGACATTGAGCGCGATGAAAATCCGCACCGCCTCGGACGCGACGAGCGACCCCGTTACCGGCGCTGACCTGGGCTCGGGAATGCAACCAAAACCCGAAATTTGAAGCTTGGCAGCCGCACGCTTTCGGGCGTGCGGCGCCTGCCATTTTTTATCAAGAGGACTAACGACATGGCGACTCCACAGGAAAACCTGCTTGATTGGCTACGTGATGCCCATGCGATGGAGCAGCAGGCCGAAAAAATGCTCAAGGCGCAATCCGAGCGCCTGGAACATTACCCCCAGCTCAAGGCACGGATCGACCAGCACATTGAGGAAACTCTCGGCCAGCAGCAACTTATTGACCAGTGCCTGGCACGTCTGGGCGGCAGCTCATCGACCCTGAAAGACATGGGGGGCAAGCTGATGGCGTTCGGCCAGGCAGTCGGTGGCTCATTGATGAGTGACGAAGTCATCAAGGGCGCGATGGCCGGTTACGTCTTCGAAAACATGGAAATTGCCAGCTATACGGCGCTTATCGCCGCTGCGAAAGAGGCCGGTGATTCGGAAACTCTAGCGGCCTGCGAAAAGATCCTGCCGCAGGAAATCGCCATGGCCGAGTGGCTGCTACAGCACTTACCAGAACTGACGCAAGCGTTCCTGCGTCGCTCAGCCGACCCCGACAAAGCAGCCAAGCGCTGACGTAATGCGCGGCGCCCGACCGCCTGCGGCGGGCGCCTGTTCAGCGCAGGGTGGCACTGCGCGACGTTTTCACGGTCCATGGAACACGCACCACGTAACTGGAGGTGAACCTTGGCAAGCAAGAAAAAGCCCGTGGTCGACCGTATCGATCCGGCGCGGCTCTCTTCCAGCCGCAAAGACCTGTTTTTCGCGGCGATGGAAACCAGCCAAAGCGCGATGATCGTTTGCGACCCGGCACAAGCCGACAACCCGATCATCTTCGCCAATCAGGCGTTCCTGAGGCTGACGGGGTATGAACAGGGTGAAGTGATCTGGCGCAATTGCAGGTTTCTGCAAGGACCTGAAACCGATAAGCGTGCGTTGCGGCAAGTGCAGCATGCGATGACATGCCGCCATGAGGTATGTGTGGAAGTACTCAACTACCGCAAGGACGGTTCGACGTTCTGGAATGAACTGTTCATTTCGCCGTTGTTCAATGAGAGCGGCCAATTGGTGTACTTTTTTGCCTCTCAGCTTGACGTGAGCCGGCGCCACGACGCAGAACTGCGCGTGCGCCGCGTTCAGGACCTGGAGGCCCTAGGGCAACTGACCGGCGGCATCGCCCATGACTTCAATAACCTGCTGCAGGTGATGGTCGGTTATCTCGAACTGATCCAGCAGAGCGCCAAGCGCCCCGGTACCGACCCGCAGCGCATTCTCAACAGCGCCAGCCGCGCCAGGGCCGCCGCCGAAAAAGCTCAAACCTTGACCCAACAGCTACTCGCGTTCTCGCGCAAGCAACGTCTCGACAGTCGCGTAATCAACCTGAACACCTTGCTGAGCCGCACCGATTTTTTGGCGCAGACACTGCAGGATGTCCAGCTGCATGTGAATCTGGCTGAGGACCTGTGGAACTGTCGTATTGACCCTGCGCAGGCGGAGCTGGCGGTGCAGCATTTGTTATCCAACGCCCAGGATGCGCTAGGAGGACATGGCGAGCCGACCGTGACAATCAAGACGTGCAACGTTCAGGTTCCGGGCGATGCCAATGCGCAACGCGACGGCTTGGCCGAAGGCCGCTACGTGGGCCTCTCGATCAGCGATAACGGCAACGGCATCGATGAGAGCGTCCAGGAGAAAATCATGCAACCGTTCTTCACCACCAAGGAAGAGGGCAAGGGTTCAGGTCTGGGATTGTCGATGGTGTATGGCTTCGTCAAGCAATCGGGCGGTACTGCACGCATCCATTCCTACCCAGGCGTTGGCACGACGGTATGCCTGTATTTTCCGGCGAACGACAGCCAGCTCTGGGTCGAGCAAACGCCCGCGACTACTTCGCTTCAAGGCGACGAGCACATCTTGATTGTGGAGGACCGGCCCGAAGTGGCCGAGCTCGCGCAGGAGGTTCTGTCTGACTACGGTTATAGCACCGACATTGCGCACACTGCCGCCGAGGCGCTGGATCGGCTCGCCGGCGCGACCTATGACCTGGTGTTCAGTGACTTGATCATGCCCGGCCAGATGAATGGCGCGGAACTCGCGCGCGAGATAGTGCACTTGTATCCGCATACCAGGGTGCTGCTTACGACGGGCTATGCGAAAGACTCGCTGGAGCGCGCGGATATACAGGTGCATGAATTCGAGTTGATTGCCAAACCCTACCAGCCCGCTGATCTGCCCAGGAAGATTCGCAGCTTGCTCGACACAGCGTGGACAGCGCCAGCATCAGGTTGAGGATCATCACCAACAGAATCGAGAAGCCGAAGATCGAGCGCGCCCAGCGCGCTGGATCGACCCGGCGCACGCTGCTGTTGGCCAGCGCCAGCCAGTAACCACCCAAGGCGCTGATCACGGCGAAATACAGCATGCCCATCTGGGCTACCACTCCCAGCAGCAGGGTGCTGGCGAAGAAAGCCAGGGTGTACGCCTGTATTTGCCGGTGGGCTTGGGACAGGGTCAGCAGCGGCAGGCGCGCTGCGCGGAAGTCTTCGCGGCGCATCACGGTGATGGCGTGTGAATGGGGCATCTGCCAGCAGCAGAACACCAGCACTAACATCATCGCCGTGGCGTCGAACCTTGCGGTGACCGCGCAATAGCCGATCACCGGCGGCATTGCCCCGGAGAGGCTGCCGACCAAGGTGCCCCAGTGGGAACGGCGCTTGAGCCAGAAGGTGTAGACCCCCGCATAGATCACCAGCCCGACCAGCGCCAGGCAGCACGCCAGCAGGTTGCTGCCCGCCCAGAGCAGGCCGAAACCACTGACGCCCAGTGCGATGGCATAGCTGGCGGCGGTGGGCACCGCGATGGTTCGCAGCGCCAGTGCGCGATGGCAGGTTCGCACCATGCGCCGATCAATGTCTCGATCGGCGCAGTTGTTAATGACACAACCGCAACCGATCACCAATGCAGTGCCGAGCAGGGTGGCAACTAGGTGCGCAGGGTCTGCCAGGCGCCCGCCGCCAGCGAGGAAATAACCCCCCAGCACCGACGTGAGATTGCCAAAAATGATCCCTGGCTTGGTCAGTTGAATTCCTGCATTGAGCAGCCCCAGCCAGTACCTCAGTGCGCCAGCATGTTGTTGTGAATACTGTCCATGATCCATAGCGAGAGCCCTACCAGCAAAAGAATGATGACCGCCGAAAAAATCAGTGCAATCAGGTTCCAGCGTTGTTCCTCGGCCGTATCCAGATGCAGGAAGAACTTGAGGTGGACCACGATCTGGATAACCCCCAGCGCCACCACCAGCCAGGCGGTGATGGTGCGCGGCAGCGAAGGGAACATCACCAGGGCGAAAGGGATCAGGGTCAGCAGCACCGACAGCATGAACCCGACCAGGTAGGAACGGCTGCTGCCATGGCTGGTACCGGCGCTGCTGTGAATCGAACTTTGCTTGTACATGTCACACCACTCCCAACAGATAGATCACGGTAAACACGCAGATCCACACCACGTCCAGGAAGTGCCAGAACAGGCTCAGGCAACTGAGCCGGGTGGCGGTGGTGTTGGTCAGGCCTTTCTGGCGAATCTGCACCATCAGCACAGCCATCCAGATCAACCCCGTCAACACGTGCGCGCCGTGGGTGCCGACAAGAGTGAAAAAAGCGGTCAGAAACGCGCTGCGGTCCGGTCCGTAGCCTTCTGCGATCAAATGGCGGAACTCGTTGATTTCCATGGCAATGAAGCCGGCGCCGAGCACGAACGTGAGTCCCAGCCAACGCAGCACCTGGCTTTGCTGGCCACGGTTCATCGCCAGCATCGCGTAGCCGTAGGTGATGCTGCTCAACAGCAGCAGCATGGTTTCAGCGAGCACATAGGGCAGTTCGAAAATATCCACGCTCGAAGGACCGCCGGCCACGCTGTCGCGCAACACCGCATAGCCGGCGAACAAGCTCGCGAACAGGATGCAGTCGGTCATCAGGTAAATCCAGAACCCGAAGACGCTCAGCGAACCCGCGTCTTCATGTCCGTGTTCCTGAGTATGAGCGATGTCTTTTTCAATCACGATATTGGACATGGATCAAGCCTCTGCCAGGTCTTTGAGACGTGCCGTTTCGATGCGCGCCACCTCTTGCGCGGACACGAAGTAATCAGTGTCTTCGTCGTAGCTGCGCACCACGAACGCGACCACCGAAGCCACCAGGCCGAACGCCGCCAGCCACCAGATGTGCCAGACCAGGGCGAAGCTGCAGATCAGCGCGAACAGGCTGATCACCAGGCCCGAGGCGGTGTTGCGCGGCATGTGAATGCTTCGGTAGTCGGTGTGGCTGAGGGTGCTCACGCCGCGCTCCTTCATGCCCCAATAAGCGTCCAGGTCATTGACCTTGGGTTGCTCGGCGAAGTTGTACAGCGGTGGCGGAGAGGCGGTGGCCCATTCCAGGGTGCGCCCGTCCCACGGGTCGCCAGTAAGGTCGCGGTATTGGTGGCGGTTACGGATGCTGACGAACAGCTGCAGAGCCTGGGAAATTACGCCGCAGAGGATGATGAGCACGCCCAGCACTTCCAGCAGCAGCCACGGCCGCCATTCCGGGTTGTCGAAATGGTTGAGGCGCCGGGTCATGCCCATAAAGCCCAGTACATACGACGGCATGAACGCGAAATAAAAGCCGATCAGCCAGCACCAGAAGGCGATGCGGCCCAGCTTGTCGTTCAAGCGGAAGCCAAAGGCCTTGGGGAACCAGTAGGTCAGGCCGGCCATGTAGCCGAACACCGCGCCGCCGATGATCACGTTGTGAAAATGCGCGATCAGGAACAGGCTGTTGTGCAGCATGAAGTCAGCGCCCGGCACTGCCAGCAATACCCCGGTCATCCCGCCGATGCTGAAGGTCACGATAAAGCCCAGGGTCCACAGCATGGGGGTCTCGAAGCGCACCCGGCCACGGTACATGGTGAACAGCCAGGTGAAGATTTTCACCCCGGTCGGCACCGCGATAATCATGGTCATGATGCCGAAGAACGCGTTGACGTTACCCCCTGCGCCCATGGTGAAGAAGTGGTGCAGCCACACGATGAACGACAACACGGTAATCGCAATCGTCGCCCATACCAGCGACACGTAACCGAAGAGCCGCTTACTGCTGAAGGTCGCGGCAATCTCGGAAAACACTCCGAACGCCGGCAGGATCAGGATGTACACCTCCGGATGCCCCCAGGCCCAGATCAAGTTCACGTACATCATCGGGTTGCCGCCGGCTTCGTTGGTAAAGAAATGCATGCCCAGGTAACGGTCCAGGGACAGCATCAGCAGGGTGGCGGTAAGAATTGGAAAAGACGCCAGGATCAGCACCGAGGTGCACAGCGCATTCCAGGTGAACACCGGCATTTTGAACAACGTCATGCCTTCGGTGCGCATCTTCAAAATCGTGACGAAGAAATTCAGCCCCGTCAGTAACGTGCCGACGCCGGATATCTGCAGTGACCATATGTAGTAGTCCACCCCGACCCCGGGGCTGTATGCCAGCCCGGATAACGGCGGATAGGCGACCCAACCGGTTCGCGCAAACTCACCGATCCCCAGTGAGACGTTGACCAGCGCGGCACCGGCCACGAACAGCCAGAAGCTCAGCGCGTTGAGAAACGGGTAGGCCACGTCGCGTGCGCCTATCTGCAACGGCACCACTACGTTCATCAGGCCGACCACGAAGGGCATGGCCACGAAGAAAATCATGATCACGCCATGGGCAGTGAAGATCTGGTCGTAGTGTTCCGGCGGCAGATAACCCGGCCCGCCACTGGCGGCCATGGCTTGCTGGGTGCGCATCATGATTGCGTCGGAAAAACCGCGTAGCAGCATCACCAGCGCGACGATGATGTACATACATCCGATCTTTTTGTGGTCCACCGACGTGAACCACTCGCGCCACAAATAGCCCCATTTGCGTTTCCAGGTAATGGTGCCCACCATCGCCGCGCCGATCAGCCCGATGAAGGCCAGCGTGTACATCACAATCGGTTCAGTGGTTGGAATCGCATCCCATGACAGTTTTCCGAACATTGTTATTGCTCCTCGGCCAGTAAACTGGGGTGTTTATCGACGCGCTTTTCAGTACCGCTCAATGGCGCTCGCCTGGTTTTATTGGCCTTGTTCATGCCTTCGTATTTATCGACGATGTCCAGGAACAGCCGCTCCTGCACTGCCGAGTAATAGGTCACGGGGTGCTTGATGGTGGGCTTGGCCAAGTGCGCATAGCTCGTTTGGTCAAGGACTGTGGAGGCGCCCTTGACCTTGTTCGCCCAGGTCTGGAAGTCGGTGGGGCTCAATGACAGCGTGGTGAAATGCATGTCGGAAAAACCGGGGCCGTTGTAGTTGGCGGCGATTCCCTTGAACTCGCCGGTTTCGTTGGCGATCAGGTGCAGCTTGGTCTGCATGCCTGCCATCGCATAGATCTGCCCTCCCAGCGCCGGGATGAAGAAGGACGTCATGGCCGCGTCGGAGGTGATGGTGAAACTCACAGGCGTGTGCACCGGCAAGGCCAGTTCGTTGACGCTGGCGATACCCAGGTCGGGGTAGATGAACAGCCACTTCCAGTCGATGGCCACCACTTGGACGTTGATCGGTGGCGTGTCCGAGTCGAGCGGGCGATAGGGGTCGAGGGCGTGGGTGGTTTTCCACGTCACCCAGCCCAAGGCGATGATGATCAGCAGCGGCACGCCCCACACTACTGCTTCGATTTTGTGGGAACTGGCCCAGCGCGGTGAGTAACGAGCCTTTTTATTGGTGGCGCGGTAGCGGTAGGCAAACACAAACGTCAGCACGATCACCGGCACCACCACCAACAGCATCAGGCCCGTGGCGAGGATAATCAGGTCGCGCTCATCGGTTGAAATCTGCCCCTTGGGGTTGAACACCACTAAGTTGCAACCGCTTAACAAGAAGACGCTGGCGAGATATGCCAGGCAATAGCCAATCGCTCGTTTCATGCCTTGCTCCTGTATGGAAAACGTCCGTTGTTACGGCGCCGAAAGTCCGGCGACAGTGTTCGTAAATTACTTAAGCGAAACGCTGGCGCTGCGCTTGTTAGTTCCTGACGCCAGGCAATACGGCGCCATCAATGGATAAAACCCATCAGCTGCCCGGATCTGTTGGCTTTCGCTGCTGCTCTGCGGTGCGTTTTTCACCGCGCTGCCGAATATTTTGAATAGACGTCACGGGGTTGGTTTAACAATTTGTTACTTCGCCTGACGAACGGCTTAACAAGCGAAACGGCACTAGAGCTTTATAGGTGCATGATGCAATTTCCCTTGTAAAAAAGACGGAATCCCTCTTAAGGCATTCAGGTCTTACTTGAAGGTCAACCCACTAACGGTCCGGGAGAACAGTTATGTTTATTCGTGGTAATACTTATAAGGCATGGGCCCAAAAGGCATTGGAAGAAGAGTGCTTTACTCAGGAAGTGGAAAACGGGTGCCATATCGAAGTCAGGGCCCGGGAGCGCGAAGACGCCGATATCGAAGTGCTGGTCAGCGTCTATACCGCGACGGGGCAATGCGTGATTGAACGCACCAGCCAGTTGCCGGGCGCCGAATGGACCGTGCACGACGCGCTCAAGCGCGGCATTGATCAGGCGGAACGGATTGCGGGCGGCGAATCGGGGCGTTTGCCCTGCGCTGACGCGCACCTGCACGAGGACGATTGACGGGGCGCCTGCGCCGGGGTTGCAGCGGAAAACGGAACTTTGGCGGCGCGTGGATTTTCCATTGTAGAGAGCCCCGCGTCAGCCGGCCCGCGCCCGCTGATTGCTGATAACAACCCCGCCGCCCGAGCCGCCCATGTCCGAGTTCAGCTTCAGCCAAGCCGCACCCACAAAACCGTCCTTGCGCCGCGCCGTGACGGGCCCGATGTTGTTTCTGTTCATTCTCGGCGATGTGCTCGGTGCCGGCGTGTACGCGCTGGCCGGCACCATCGCTGGCGAGGTGGGTGGGGCGATCTGGGTGCCGCTGCTGGTGGCGTTGTTCTTCGCCATGCTCACGGCAGGTTCGTACGCGGAGCTGGTGACCAAGTACCCCTATGCCGGCGCTGCTTCGGTGTTCGCCGAGAAGGCATTCAAGTCACCGCTGATTTCGTTCCTGGTCGGCTTTTGCATGCTGGCGGCCGCCGTCACCAGCGCGGCCGGGCTGTCCCTGGCATTTGCCGGCGACTACCTGGCGGCGTTCGTCGACGTATCACCGCACCTGGCCGCGCTGATATTCCTGATGGTGATAGCGCTGCTCAATGCTCGCGGTATCAAGGAGTCGTTGGGCGCCAACATGGTCATGACCTGCATCGAACTGTCCGGGCTGCTATTGGTGGTGGTGGCTGCGGCCTGGTGCATCCAGTCGGGCGAAGCCAACCTCGGCCGCGCGCTGGAGTTCAAGGCCGGCGTCAACCCTATGCCTGCGGTGCTGGGCGCTGCATTGCTGGCGTTCTATTCGTTTGTCGGTTTTGAAACGTCGGCTAACCTGGCCGAAGAAATACGCGGGGTGCGCAAGGTGTATCCGCGTGCGCTGTTTGCCGCGTTGGTGACGGCCGGCATCGTGTATACGGCGGTCGGTGTCGCTGCTTCAATGGTGCTGCCGATGGACAAACTGACGGCCACCTCGGCGCCGTTGCTCGAGGTGGTACGCGCCTCGGGCTTGAGTATCCCGCCCCAGCTCTTCGCCTTCATTGCACTGGTGGCGGTCGCCAACGGTGCGCTGTTGACCATGGTCATGGCCAGCCGCCTGGCCTATGGCATGGCCCGCATGAGCCTGTTGCCGGGGCCGCTTTCGCGTGTGCTGCCCAAGCGGCGTACGCCTTGGGTCGCGATCATCGCCAGCACCCTGGTGGCCATCTCCTTGACGTTGACCGGCACGCTCGCAGCGTTGGCCGAGACGGTCGTGCTGTTGCTGCTTTTCGTGTTCCTCAGCACCAACCTGGCGGTGCTGGTATTGCGCCGCGACCTCGTCGCAGAACACCATTTTCGTGTGCCGACCTGGGTGCCAGTGCTGGCGATTGTTTCCTGCCTGATCCTGCTCAGCCAGCAAGGCCTCGACACTTGGTTGCGAGGCGGCGCGTTGATGCTGCTGGGTAGTGCGCTGTACGCGTGCAATCGCCTGGCGACGCCGGTCGCGGAGCCTGGCTAAACCGCTCATCGGAGCATGGGTATCGGCATCTACGGCTCACACATCCTCCGCTGTTCGGCGTGCCAGGCATTGAAACCACACGCACGACCCTCAGGGCTTAAACACCACCCGCAGGCAATTATCGGTTTTTTCCTTGAACAGCTTGTAGCCTTGCGCCCCGTCTTCCAGGCTCATGGGATGGGTCAGCAAGTAGGCAGGGTCAAGCTCGCCTTTGCGAATATGCTCGAACAGGGTCGGTGCGTAACGCTGCCCCGGTTGCTGTCCGGATCTTAGCGTCAACGCCTTGTTGACGATCGCGCCCATCGGGAACTTGTCGAGCAACCCACCGTACACACCGACCACCGATACCGTGCCGCCTTTACGGCAGGCACGTATGGCCTGCCTTAGCACGCTGCCGCGTTCGGTGTGCAGCCTGAGCAACTGCTTGGCCTTGTCATAGGCATAGTCGATCTCGGTGCCATGCGCCTCCATGCCCACACAATCAATGCAGCGATCCGGGCCGCGTCCGCCAGTCAACTCCAGCAAGGCTTCGTGCACGTTGGTTTTCTCGTAGTTGATAGGGATCGCCTTGCCGCGTTCTTCGGCAAGGCGCAGCCGGTCGGGGTAACGATCAATCGCGATCACCCGCTCGGCGCCCAACAGGTAAGCACTGCAGATCGCCATCTGGCCAACGCCGCCGCAGCCCCACACTGCCACGGTGTCGCCGGGCTGGATATCGGCATTGTCCGCCGCGAAGTAACCGGTGGGCGCCGCATCCGAGACAAACAGCGCCTGCTCATCGCTCACGCCTTCGGGCACCTTGAACAGGTTGACGTCGGCGAACGGCACCCGCACGTAGGTCGCGTGACTGCCCGGGTAACCGCCAAAAGCGTGGCTGTAGCCGATGATGCCGCAGCATGGCTGGCCATACATCAGGTCCGTCGCCGACGGGTTTGGGTTGGAGTTGTCGCAGCAGGAGAAATCGCTGCGCTGGCACGGCTCGCAGTTGCCGCAGCCGATGATTGAGATGGTGATCACTTTGTCACCCTTGCGCAGTTCGGTGACGCCTTTGCCGACCTCGACCACTTCGCCCATGAATTCGTGGCCAATGATATCGCCGGGCTTCATGGCCGGTACGTAGCCGCCGAGCAGGTGCAGGTCCGAACCGCAGACAGAGGAGAGGGTGACGCGAATGATCGCGTCCCGTGGGTTGAGGATCGCAGGGTCGGCGACATGGTCGACTCGCAGTAGATTAGGTGCTTGCCAAGTGAGTGCGCGCATCAGTGGGGTCCTCCTTCGATAACAACGCCGGTTTTGGCTGACGGATGATCGGTTGCGACCTGGTCAGCGCCGGCGTGTACGTAAAAAAAATCATCGTCCTGTTCCGGCCTGGAGCGGTTGTTGCTGACCTCGCCGGTCTCCAGCTGCTGCTTCACTGCCTGCAGGGCGTTGAGCAAGGCTTTGTCGCTGAACAGGCTGATCGCACGCGCCAAGCCATAGCCCAACTTGGACATTGCCGGCTTGCACACCACCACCGCCTTGACCTGGGTTCCACGGCCGGCCGGGGCGGGGCTCAGCGAGACGGTAATGTCGTGAGCCCATCGCGCGTCGCCTGGTGTTTTCCAATGCAGTACATGGCGATCCTGTGTATCGATCTGCACAAGCGCGCACTGCAGGCGCCGGCCGGCCGGTGCGCGGAGCTTCCAGAGCGCGGTGTCCGGAGTCAGTTGCTCGACACTGTCGACCCAGCGCAGCAACGGGCCGATGTTCTCGGGCCTGGCGATGAAGGCAGACACCTCATCCGATGGGCGCAAGATCGTGATACTGCGCGTGATTGCCTCGCTGATCGGCCACTGATGTTCGCGGCTGAATTGTGTTTCGTAGGGGGTTGGTGTCAACACCCGCTTCAGTGCGCAGTGCCCGGCTGCACCGCGAATCACACCGTAGGCGCCCGCCGCAACCTGGAGTGCACCACTCAACCCACCCTTGCGACAGCCATGCAGTAATAGGGCAGCGCCAGCGGCCAGCGAAAGTGTGCGCTCAGCCTTGGTCATTGTGCCGCTTCGGTGCGCGTCAGGAGGGGTGTGGGTGGATATTAGTGGCTGGTCAGTCATGGTCAATCCTCCGATGGATGTGTCTGCGATAGAAAAACCTGCGCAGCTTGAGTTCCACCGCATTTCACGATTAGAGATGAAAGGTTTCGCGCCCTTGAAGTTCAAGTTACTCATAGCAGCGCATTGGGGCGCGGCGAAACAAGCCGACGTTGTGTATATAAGTGCGGCGCACTAGTCACCGGCTCGCCGAACAGCGTCACGGCTCTATGAACTGCTCAAAAAAAGCCCGCACGGAGTACGGGCAAGACAGGAGTTTTACCAGAGCCTGGAGGGAACAGGCTCAATAGTAAGAAGCGATAAAGCGATAACGGTTTGGTTTTTTTCAGAAGGCGCCGACGAATGGTCATATCCCGATAGTGCCGCAAGTTGGCGCAACTAAAAATACACATCAAGAGG
The DNA here is from genome assembly GCF_004682045.1 of Pseudomonas nabeulensis. Lineage (GTDB taxonomy): Bacteria > Pseudomonadota > Gammaproteobacteria > Pseudomonadales > Pseudomonadaceae > Aquipseudomonas > Aquipseudomonas nabeulensis. The sequence goes on along the minus strand of NZ_QUZT01000004.1, from coordinate 147,983 downwards.
GAAAATCTGAACCTTCGCGCTGCTCCAATAACAAAAATCAGAAGGAGGGCATATGAAAAATTCTTTATATATTATCGAGTACGAATACCATCATAAGCCGAGATCTTTCATTATAAGAGCGGATGTCATGAATAATGCAGAGGCGTGGCATTGGGCATCTTGCGATGCTGGGATCGGTATAATTCCTCGGTCACGCCATGAAAAGATCAAACGGGTCAGCAGACCCCTTGCAGAACGCTACGGCCTGGAGAACGTCAGGTGGCGTCCTTCTGGAAGTATTCCGTTTATTGCGCAGCCCTATGTACCACCACCCCCTGAATGAGCGTAACTTTTAACAAATACGCACACATTTGAATAGGGTGTTGGTTTGAGTCAAGCCTTATTGTTTTTTCGACGTTCCTGCAGCATGCATAACTTGAGGGCGCTGCGTTGAAGTGCATCCATCATCAAGTCCGCCAGATACTGTTGCCTGCATTGCGGGCAGAGCATCTCGGCGGCGGTGGACACCAGATAGGAGGGTTCGTCCGTCGTCGGCTCGAAGGGCTGTTTACATTGGGCGCACTGGCCGTTCGCTTGTAGACCAGACATCTTCGATTCCTCCCTGAATTAAAAGCTCACTCACGATCCATGATGAGGTGAATGATTTCAACAAAAAAAAGGAGGAGTTTCAAACAAGCGATTAATTGATATTAAAGTGCCAATATTCGAGTTTCAAAGGGAAGGCGTGCGCATGACTGTCGGCAGGTGTTACGACAGACGCGTCCGCACGCCTGATCTGGCCCGCTCAGGCTTCGAGCTTTTTGCTGCGTGCTTTTCGCGTTGTGGAGGAGGGCGCCGCCTGGCGCTTTGATTGGACCGGTACAGGCTGCGTAACACTGCTTTCGATCGTGCCCGAAGAGCTATCTATTTGCCCGGGCGTCAGTTCGTCTCTGGCTTGCAGCCAATGCAAAAAATCCTGACCGTCAGGCTTACCTTGTTGTTCCCAAATACGGTAGGCGGTGAGTCGAATCGTTTCTTCGTCCATCGTGGTGCTCCTGTTCCAGTTTAAAAACGCTAGGAGTGAATGAAGCTGCTTACAAACTCAGCCTTGATGACCGGTAGTTCGATCCCATGGATCAAGCCGGCTGTCATGGCTTGTTGCGGGTCGAGAATGCGCGGCGCCGCGATCAGGTACTTTTCTGTTTCGAGTTTTTCCCTTGCATCCCGGGTACGCTCTTCGACGATGCGCGCATACAACTGCAAGTCGTAGTCAAGGCTCATGGCGTATTCGGACATGCGCGAATGGTCGACGGCGCCTTGCACATGCCAATGAAACGGATGAAACAGAAATTTACTGTGCTTGCACGCCGTCCTGCGCTCACCGGCCAGAAAGATGATATTGCCCATCGACTCCACGGTGCCCAGATTGTGGGTGTGCACCGCGATCGGCAGCGCCAGCAGGAAGTTGTACATGGTAAAACCGTAGCTGCATTCGCCGCCCATAGTGGCGATGTTCACTACCAGGCCCGAAGCCTCTTGCTGAACGGCCAACGAGGCTTTTTCGATAAGTTGGCTGCAGGTAGAGGCGGTGACCGGCCCGGTAAAGTTAATGACGTGTAAAGGCATGGTGTCCTCCGTCCATCAAGGCAGGGGAGCACGGCTCCCCTGAATCAAGCACATTAACCGTTGCGTCCGCCACCATGGCTGTTCTGGCCGCCTTTACGACCAGCTTCCGCGGCTTTCTCACGGTCGTTGGCAAAGTTGCCGCCACTGTTCTGGCCGCCTTTGCTACCTGCTTCGGCGGCGCGCTCGGGATCATTCTTGAAATTGCCCCCGCTGTTCTGGCCGCCTTTGCTACCGGCCTCGGCGGCGCGCTCGGGATCATTTTTGAAATTGCCGCCGCTGTTTTGGCCACCCTTGCTTCCGATCTCTTGATAGAACTCTTTGTCATGGGAAGCCGAAGTTGCATCGCCGCCTTTTTTACCGGCTTCGTTGACGCTCATTTGATTTTGCTTGTCGTTAGTAGTCATTTCAGTAATCTCATCGTTATGTCGTTGATATATATTTCATCTCGATCTACAGGCACCTAAATACTGATGGTCGCTCAGGTTATAAATGCCTTTCGCACAGCGGTAGTGTTTGCGACGCATCGACAGTCGCTTCAGCGAGTTCCACGACGCGCTGATGTTCGTAACACGGCAATGTGTTCGCGCGTTGGCTTTCCCCCGCGTCAGTTCGCACTTGCGTGCTCGGCTGGTGAGGCAAAACGCTTCGCTGATAGTCTGGTGATGCACGCATGCTTAGTTCTCCTTTGCTATTAACAGAAGGGGCAGCATTGCTGCCCCCTTGTGACCACGCTTACTACTTGCGGCCGCCGCCATGGCTATTCTGGCCACCTTTACGGCCAGCTTCCGAAGCCTTTTCGCGGTCATTGGCAAAGTTGCCGCCAGATGCCTGGCCGCCTTTCTTTCCCGCCTCGGAGGCTTTTTCGTGATCGTTGGCGAAATTACCTGGGTTTTTATTACTGGTCGTCATAATGCTACTCCAACTGTAATTGAGGTTTCGCTTAAGCCCGTTTATTGCAACGGACATAGTTTCCGATAAGGGCGACCGTCTAAATGTTTCGAGATTTTTTAAAAAGGACGATGAACGGTCTTTGATTGAGAGAAACTTGTACAGATGCGCGGTGTTCGCGCCGCTTCGTATAAGTTTTTACTTTAGGTGGGGCGGGAGTGATATTAAATTAATAGCAATGGTTGCCGCTTCGCTTAGTGTCGAAAATGCTTTTAATTGAGGGCTCTTGTACGGGTCGACTACCGAAAATACATCACGGAGGTTTAGACGCTTTATGCCAAATATATAGGTATGAAACAGACTGATCGTGGGGCGGGGCTGGCCAGGAAAGCGGAGGCTAGCAAATGACCTGAAGCTCGCACCGACCCCTCGAACCGCCAATAATGGATTTGATTAAAGAGTAACGCCCCGTCAGCTCATTTACCCGCCGACGCGCAGCATTCCGCCAGCGCGTGTTGAGCTCTTTTCAGCGGCCCGATACTGTCCCTTGACGATGGTCAATCGGCACCTACCAAGGCACGGCTGCGGCCAACCTGTTTTTGCAGGCAACGCTGACCCAGATTTTCGGCAAGCGAGGTTTCGGCCAAAATCGCCTCTTCACGAAGTGCTGTCTCCAGCGCCTCCAAATGCCGCGCAAGTATTTTTACCGATCCGCTCAAATTGGCGGGATCGAAAGGAATTTTACCATTAGCAATCAGAATCATCGCCAGGTCCCAGGCGCGCTGAGAATTTTTCATTCTGCAATCTCCTTTTCGCGCCTGGCAGCTTTTCCACCGTCGGCGACCACGCTTACGGTGGGCAATGGAAAATGCTTGTTGAGCACGCCAAGATGGTCAATCGCTTCACGGAAAAGCGCTTCGGCTTTGCCGCGAAGGCGCAGATATTCATCAAACATTTCGCTATCGAAATCAGGCTGCTCCAGCAGGTCGAATGCGCTGCGGCTTAGGGCGTTGGCCTCGTTGAAAAGCTTCTGATTCTGCTCCATGGCCAACTGGCGGCAGGCCATCGTTTTTTCGTCGATGTCGTTGTGTTGCATGGCTTGAATCCTTCATCAGCAGGTCTCTGTATAACTGTGTGACCCGCTTGCAAAGCCCGTGTATCAAAATGGTTTTCTCTGAAATATCGATTAATTCAACGATTCAGTTTGCCTTAAATTATCGTCTTTTTAGATGGAGCTACGCGTTTAACCCCCAAGGGCCCGTCTTATCTCTACTGAGAAAGTCTCAACTAACGACGTAAGCAACACAATTTTTCGATCAGAACAATCAACGAATCGTGGACGACCGGTTTGCTCAAATGACTGGTGAAGCCCGACTCAGCCGCCCTTTTCTGATCACTGCCGGCCCCATAGCCTGTGAGTGCGATCGCGGGAACCTGACGCAGATGACCTATCGTGCGCAGCTTGCGCATCAGCTCATGGCCATTCATTTTCGGCATGCCAATGTCCGAAATGATCAAGTCGTACTTTGCATCGCGGGCCGTTTCCAGCGCAGTCTGTGGGTCATTGAAGGCGCTAACCTGGGCGCCTTCCATCTCCAGCAGCAAATTCAGCACTTCAAGCACCTCGGCAGAGTCATCCACCAGCAACACCTTGACGCCATGCAGGCGTTCATCCGCGTCCTGTTCAGCGTCAGAAAGTGGCAGATGATCCTGTTGTTCGCACAGCGGCAGCCATATCGAGAAGGTGCAGCCAAAACCCAGCCCCTTGGAATGGACACTGACCGAGCCTTCGTGAGCCTCAACCAGTTGGCGTACTAAGGACAAGCCTATCCCGAGGCCCTCGCGCTGATGCGTCAGATGTTGGTTTTCTGCTTGCCCGAACAGGTCAAAGATCTTCTCCAGACTTTCGTCGACCAAACCGATGCCACTGTCGATCACGTCCAACTGGGCGCGTCCTTCCGAGCGGCTGAGTACCAATTGCACCTGACCACCCTCCGGGGTGAATTTCAGAGCGTTGTTGACCAGGTTCCAGATCACTTGCTCGATGCGCGTCGGGTCGACCTCGACGATCAGGGGTCCATAATCCGAAGGCGTTTGCAGCGTCACCTGACGACGATGCCCGTCGGCGAGCACTACGCTATGGATATCCTGTAGCGTGCGAATCAAGTCAACCGGTTGTTTTTTCAACTTGAGCTTGCCCGTGCGAACCCGGGCGACATCCAGCAGGTCGTCAATGATCCGCGCCTGGCTGGACACGGCCTCGCAGATCGTATTCACGGCTTTGATCGCCGAGCCCGCCGCCTTGGTAGCGGGCAAGCGACGCAGTAACTCCGCGTTCAGTTGGATCAGATTCAGTGGATGTTTGAGTTCGTGAGACATCACCGCGAAAAACTCGTCCTTGAGATGGCTCTTCGTCTGGGTCTCCATCAGGCGCTGGCTCTGCTCATCCTGGGTGCGTTTGTGGCCGGTGAGGTCGCGAGCGATCTTGACGTAGCCCTGCAAGCTGTCGCTCTTGAGGAGCGTGACCTCACCGCTGCAGTAGAACCGACTGCCATCCTTGCGCACATGCCAGCGCTCATCTTCACCGCGACCATGTTCGCGGGCCGCGCGCAGCTCGCTCTCCGGGACACCGGAGGAGCGGTCCTCCGGTGAAAATATCAAGTCGTAATAGGCGCCCAGGACTTCGTCCTTGGTGTAGCCGAAGATCAGTTCTGCTCCCGTGTTCCAATCGGTGATGGCGCCGTGGTCATCAAGGATGATGATTGCAAAGTCATGGGTACTCTCGGCGACCAGGCGCATGCGCTCTTCTCCCAAGCGCAGTTCTTCCTCGGCCTGGCGCCGCTTGGTGATATCGATGAAGGTCAGCACCGTACCATCGATGTGATCCTCGCTGGAGCGGTAGGGCAACAACCGCGCGATGTACCAGCGGTTGTCCTTACCGCTGATTTCCCGCTCGATCATGCTCAGCGATTCAAACACCGTCGCAGCGTCTTCGGTGATTTCCGGGTAATCCAGGCGGTGGGTGATGTCCATCAACGAGCGTCCAGTGTCCACCGGGAGCATGCTGAATATATCGGTGGCGCGGGGCGTGAACCATCGGATGCGCATATTGCGGTCGACGAATACGGTGGCGATGTCGGTGGAGGCGATCAGGTTGGTCAGGTAGTCATTGACCTTGTCCGTCTCTTCTACCTTGGTTTTAAGTTCATAGTTGACGGTCAACAGCTCTTCATTGATCGACTGCAGCTCTTCCTTGCTGGTTTCCAGCTCTTCGGTGGCCGAACGCAATTCTTCGTTGACCGCCTGCATTTCTTCGTTGGAGGCCTTGAGTTCTTCGCTTGAGACTTCCGACTGTTCGATGGTGTCCTGCAAGTGCAGCTTGGTGCGTTGCAGCTCCTGCTCCAGGTTGCCCATGATGGCGTTTTCAGCATGGCTGACGGCAGTGGAATCGGTCTGTTGGGGGTCGAAAGGGCTTTCCTGGAAGATCACCAGCACATAGTCGCTTTCGGTCGCGTCATCGCGGTAGGGGCGGGCGGTAATGTCCACCATGAAGGGGGCCTGCTCGCGCTGAACGCGGATCTTGCGGGAGGTCACAGGCATGTTCGATTGCTGGACCTGAAAGAGTGTGGTGCGGATGTCGAGGCGCAGGTCGGGATGAACCAATGCCAATAGGTTATGCGTTATCTCGCCAGCCACATAACGCAGGAACCGCCCGGCACCTTCGCTCATGTGCAGGATCTGCGCGTGGATGTCGACTATAACGCTTGGCGGTGCGGCTTTCTCCAGAGCCCGCAGATGAATATCCGCGAATGAAACTTTGTTAGGGGCCTTATTTTCGAGCGCAACCGACGGGGCGCTTGGGCGCAAGTAGCCGCCTCGCGGCATGGTCGGGGCGCGGCGAATGCCTGAGGATCCGGCACGCACCCGAAAAATGCGGTTTCGTTTGTCGACCGGCACAAACAGGTCCAGGCAGCCGTCGGCCGACTCCGAGGATCCAAGGAACAGATAGCCACCGGGGCGCAGCGCAAAGTGGAACATCTGCAGGATGTCGCGCTGCACTTCGCGGTCAAGATAGATCAACAGGTTGCGGCACACGATCAGGTCGATCTGGGAGAACGGCGGGTCGGCCAGCAGGCTGTGTTTAGCGAACAAAACCTTCTCGCGGATTTCTTTACGTACCCGATAGTGCTGGTTTTTTTCCTTAGCAAAATACTGGCGCAAGCGCGGCGGCGGTACGTCGGTGATGATCGCCTCGGGGTACACGCCGTTGCGGCCGTGGGTGATTGCGCGCTCGTCAATATCAGTGGCAAATACCTGCATTTTGGCGCCGCTGGCATCCAGCGCCAGTTGCTCGGCCACCAGCATCGCGAGGCTGTAGGCTTCTTCGCCGGTGGAACAGCCGGCCGACCAGATGCGCACCTCTTCACGGTGCGGCACGCTGTCTTCCAGCGATTTCACCAGGTTGGGTATCACGTCACGTTCAAGCGCTTCGAAGGCCTCGCGGTCGCGGAAGAAGTTGGTCACGCCGATCAGCATATCGCCGAGCAGGGCCTTGGTTTCGTCTGGGTGCCCCTGGAGGAAATTGTAATAGGCCGCGAGGTCCGGCTGGGCGGTTACCTGCAGGCGACGCTCAATACGGCGCAACACTGTGGCGCGCTTGTAATGCTTGAAGTCGTGCCCGGTGCTGGCGCGTAGCTGGATCAGGATATCCAGCAACAACTGCTCAGCCACGGCTGCATCGCGTTCGGTTGCAGGTGGGGTGGTTTTAATTTCGGGATCGTCGGCAGTGGGCAGGATGATTGACTGAGCATTGCGCCATAGCTCCAGCAGCTTCTGCGGCATTTCCACAACAGGAAGCACGAGATCGACCATTTGCGTTTCGATGGCAGCCCGCGGCATGCCATCGAACTCAGCATCTTCTGGTGTTTGTACCAGAGTGATCCCACCTTGCTCCTTGATTCGAGAAAGGCCAACCGCCCCGTCCGCTCCGGTCCCTGAAAGGATCACGCAAAACGCCCGTTCTTTATGCGCATCTGCCAAATCGCGAAAAAACAGGTCGATGGCTATGTGCGAGCCGCCCTCGCGGGTTGATGGGGATACCGCTAAATAGCCATCATTCATCTTCAAATGGTGAGCAGGCGAGATGACGTACACCTGATTTTTTTCGATGGGCGTCGTGTCATTGACCTGTGACACCGGTAAGCGGGTCGACTCCTGGATGATCTTATCCGCCACGCTTTGATGATCGGGGGACAGGTGCAGGATCACTACAAATGCCATGCCGCAGTCTTTGGGCATATGCTCAAAAAACGCCTTCACTGCTTGCAGCCCGCCCGCGGACGCGCCGATGCCCACCAGCGGAAAGTCCAAGTTGCTGGGGATCAGATCCTTGCGTTGCGGAACGTTAGGAGACCGCGGGGGGGCAGACTTCATAAATACCAACCTTGGTTAACTGCGCACGCAAAGAGCGTGGAGGAAAAAAATTAAGCGAGGGCGAGGCTTGAACCGAAAGTGAAATATAGCGGAAAACCTGGGTTCAGAAGAATGCCTCGAATCGCTAAACCTATAAACCTTACCTTGCGGTTGAGGCACGCCACCTTCAGAAGGTTTATTCATTCTGACCAATGGCACTGCCGTGCCTGAACGGTCATCTGATTTTTTCGAAATTCATCTGAACTTACCCTCCCGGCCGTCCCTCGCAAAAAGTAATCACAGCCAGGAGGGAGACCCATGAACAGTTATCCAAAACCGCCATTCAAGACCCAACAGCAGCCCGTACCCGGTGAACAGCGCAAGATGGATCCAACGCCCGATTGTGGTGAGCAGACCTACAAAGGCTCGGGCCGCCTCGCCAACAAAATAGCCTTGGTCACTGGGGCCGACAGCGGTATCGGGCGTGCGGTGGCCATCGCTTTTGCACGCGAAGGCGCGGACGTGGCGGTCTCCTATCTGGATGAGCATGAAGACGCCAAGGAAACCGCGCGGTGGGTCGAGGCGGCGGGTCGTCAATGCCTGTTGCTACCCGGTGACCTGGGCAACGCGGATCAGTGCACGGCGATCGTCGCTGACACCGTGGAGAAGTTCGGACGCATCGATGTGCTGGTCAATAACGCGGCGTTCCAGATGACCTACGACAGTCTGGAAGACATCCCCGACGAGGATTGGCTAAAGACCTTTAACGTCAACGTCACCGCGATGTTTCGCATCTGCAAGGCCGCGCTGCCGCACATGGCCGAAGGCAGTTCGATCATCAACACCAGCTCGGTCAATTCCGATGCGCCCAACCCCACGCTGTTGCCCTATGCGGCGAGCAAAGGCGCGATCGCCAACTTCACTGCGGGCCTGGCGCAGATGCTCGGCAAACGCGGTATTCGCGTCAACAGTGTGGCGCCCGGGCCAATCTGGACGCCATTGATCGTATCGACGATGACCCAGGAGTCCGTCAAGAACTTTGGTGGCAATACACCGCTGGGACGCCCCGGCCAGCCAGTCGAAGTCTCGCCCATCTACGTGCTGCTGGCGTCGGATGAGGGCAGTTATATCTCCGGTGAACGCTACGGCGTAACAGGTGGCAAACCCATTCTTTGAATGAAGCGAGGCATTCGATGACGACGACAGTAGGCGACTTTCTGGTTGAGCGGCTCAGCCAATGGGGCGTTACCCGAATCTTTGGTTATCCGGGTGACGGTATCAATGGTGTATTCGGCGCGTTGAGCCGGGCGCAGGGCAAGATCGAATTCATTCAGGCCCGTCATGAGGAAATGGCCGCGTTCATGGCGTCGGCCCACGCCAAATTTACGGGAGAGCTGGGCGTTTGTATTGCGACTTCAGGGCCAGGAGCCTCGCACCTGATCACCGGGCTCTATGACGCGCGAATGGACCATATGCCGGTGCTGGCGATTGTCGGGCAGCAGGCGCGGGCGGCGCTTGGGGGGCATTACCAGCAGGAGCTGGACCTGGTGTCGATGTTCAAGGATGTGGCAGGGGCATTTGTGCAGCAGGCTACGGTGCCATCCCAGGTGCGTCACTTGGTGGACCGGGCCGTACGCACCGCGGTCGGTGAGCGCCGAGTGACGGCGATCATCCTGCCCAACGATTTGCAGGAGGCGACCTACGAACCGCCCGCCAGGGCCCACGGCACAGTGCACTCGGGGGTGGATTATTCAAAGCCGCGAGTGGTGCCGTATGAGGCGGATCTACAGCGCGCCGCAGACGTGCTGAATGCCGGTGAGAAAGTTGCGATTCTCGTCGGCGCAGGGGCGCTGGCGGCCACCGATGAAGTCATCGCCGTCGCCGAAGCGCTTGGCGCCGGGGTGGCCAAGGCGTTACTCGGCAAGGCTGCAGTCCCTGACGATTTGCCCTGGGTTACCGGCAGCATCGGCCTGTTGGGCACCGAGCCCAGCTACAAGCTGATGACCGAATGCGACACCTTGTTGATGATCGGCTCGGGTTTTCCCTACTCCGAGTTCCTGCCCCAGGAAGGCCAGGCCCGTGGCGTGCAGATTGACCTGCAACCGGACATGTTGAGCCTGCGTTATCCCATGGAGGTGAATCTGGTGGGCGATGCCGCCGAGACGCTGGGTGCGCTGTTGCCGTTGCTCACCCACAAGACCCAGCGTAAATGGCGCAAAAAGGTCGAGGGTTGGCGGGCTACCTGGGAGAAAACCCTGGAGAAACGCGCCCTGGCAAAGGCCAAGCCGATCAACCCACAGCGGGTGGTCTACGAGCTGTCACCACGCTTGCCCGACCGCGCCATCATCACCAGCGATTCCGGCTCCTGTGCCAACTGGTATGCCCGCGACTTGAAGATTCGCCGTGGCATGCAATGTTCTCTGTCCGGTGGCTTGGCGTCCATGGGCGCGGCTGTGCCGTATGCCATCGCCGCCAAGTTTGCGCATCCGCAGAACACGGTGATCGCGCTGGTGGGCGACGGCGCGATGCAGATGAACAACATGGCCGAACTGATCACCGTGGCCAAATACTGGCGGCAGTGGCAAAGCCCTAAATGGATCTGCGCGGTGTTCAACAACGAAGACCTGAACCAGGTCACTTGGGAGCAGCGCGTGATGGAAGGCGATCCCAAGTTTGAGGCTTCACAGGCCATTCCTGACGTGCCGTATCACCTGTTTGCGATTTCGCTGGGGCTGAAGGGGATTTTCGTCGAGCGCGAGGAAGATGTGGCTGCGGCCTGGGACCAGGCGTTGGCCTCGGATGTACCGGTGCTGCTCGAGTTCAAGACCGACCCCGACGTGCCGCCACTTCCCCCGCATATCAAACTGGAACAGGCCAAAAAGTTCGCCACCACGTTGCTCAAAGGCGACCCGGATGAAGCCGGGGTGATTGTGCAAACCGCCAAGCAAGTGTTGGCCAGCGTTCTGCCAGGAGGCGCAAAAAAATAACCAAAGCCTGCGCACCCGCGCAGCCAAAGCGGTAAGGACATGGACATGAGAATCCGGCAATGACGCAGATTTTCAGGCGCTCGGCTGATACCTGGCTGCGCGCAGGACTGTTGCTGCTGATCGCCGGCCTCTCGGGAGGTTTGCTTGTGGCGTTGACTCTGGACAGCACCGACTACCGCACCGGCCGTAACTGGGTGGTCGAGCAGCCGTTGCCCTTCAGCCATGCCCACCATGCGGGCGAACTCAAGATCGATTGCCGTTATTGCCACAGCGCGGTGCAGTCCTCAGCGATGGCCAGTCTGCCACCCACTGAAACCTGCATGAGTTGTCATTCCCAGGTGTGGACAAATGCCGATGTGCTGGAGCCGTTGCGCAAAAGCCTGCGTGAACTTGAGCCCCTGCATTGGCAGCGCGTCGCCAAGCTGCCCGACTACGTGTATTTCCATCACGGCGTCCATGTGAACGCCGGCGTCGGCTGCAGTGAATGCCATGGTCAGGTCGACCGCATGCAACTGATGTTCAAGGCGCAGCCGCTGAACATGGGCCAGTGTCTGGCCTGTCACCGTGACCCGGCGCCCCATCTGCGTCCCCTGGAGCAGGTCACCAATATGCAGTGGAAACCTTCCGAGGACCGTCGCCGGTTGGGTGAGCGCCTGATGACAGCGCGGCATATCGATACCCGGGGCCTTACCGACTGCGGGACGTGCCACCGATGAGTAAGCCGCTGGACTTCTCGGTTGTGCGTGAACAACTGGCCGGACTTGAGGGGCAGGCTTATTGGCGCGGGCTTGAGGCGCTTGCCGAGTCCCCTGACGCTCAAGCACTGATAGAGGCGGAATTTGCGGGTATGGCGCCGCTGATGGATCGACGGCGTTTCCTGCAATTGATGGCGGCGTCCATCGCCATGGCGGGGCTGGCCGCCTGTGGCAAGACCCCGGAACAGGCGGTGACGGCGGTCCGTCAGCCGGTCAACCTGACGCCAGGCGTGCCGGCCTGGTACGCCACTGCGATCCCGTTTGGCGGTGTTGCCCAGCCGGTGTTGGGCAAGACCGTTGCAGGCAGACCGATCAAGCTTGAAGGCAACCCGGACCATCCGGTGTCGGGCGGCGCCTGCGATGCTTTTACTCAGGCGGCGATACTGCAACTTTATGATCCGGACCGTTCCCAGGCGCCGCGCTTCAAAGGCCGGGAAATCAGTTGGCCGGATGTGCGCGCGGCGTTGGCCCATGAGCAGCAGGTGTTGGACAGCGCTCGCGGCAAGGGCTTGCACATCGTCTGCGGGGCCAGCAGTTCACCGACCCTCAAGCGCCAGCTCGACCAGTTGCAACAACGCTGGCCTGAGGCGCGCCTGTACCATGGCGAAGCCTTTGCCGAGACGGCCGCCCTGCGAGCCAGCGAACGCGCGTTCGGTCAGCCATTGGCCGCGCAGGTTCACCTGGAGCAGGCCGAGGTGCTGGTGTGCCTGGAATATGACCCGCTGGGCAGCGGTCCGTATCAGACGGTGCTCCAGCGCGGCTGGGCTGAACGTCGCCGCCAGGCAGCGAAAGGTGAGGGCGCCGCGTTGGTATTCGTGGCTGAAAGTGTTCCGAGCCTCACCGGCGCTTCCGCCACCGCCCGCTTGCCCACGGCGCCGTCGCAGTTGCCCGGCCTGCTGCTTGCGCTGAGCCAGGCGCTGGGCCAGGACCTGCCCGGAACGCCGCGCCTGAACTCGGCGCAACGGCGGTGGGTGCAGGACGCTGCCGCTGCGCTCAAGGCCCACCCTGGGCGCGGCCTGATCGGTATCAGCCAGCAGGCATCCGAGGCGTTGCAGGCGCAGGTCATGCAGCTTAACCAGCGCCTGGGGCACGCAGGCCAAACGTTGGACTGGCAGCTACCGAGGTTGTTGGGTTACGAGCCCGATCAATCGTGGGGTTCACTTGAGCAACTGAGTCATGAAACGGTGACTCATTTGCTGATACTCGACTGCAACCCGGTGCTGAATGCCTACCTGCAGGATGTGCTGCCTCAGGCGCCATTTCGCTTGCATGCCGGGCTTTACTACGACGAAAGCGCCGCGCAGTGCCATTGGCACCTGCCGCTCAATCACGCTCTGGACGGTTGGAGCGATGGCCGTGCGGCGGACGGCAGTGCCTGCATCGTCCAGCCGCTGATCGAGCCGATGTATTCGACGCGCACCTTGCATCAGGTCCTCGAATTGCTGATGCACTCAGCCGAGGCCGATGCATTGGCGCTGGTGCGCGCAACCTGGGCGCATATCCCGCAGCAACAATGGCGCGAGGCCTTGGCCAATGGCTGGATTGAACCGGCCCCAGAGCCAGTCAAGGTGGAGGAGGTGACGGCAATTGCTCCCACGTCGGCCGACGTGGGTGAATTAGAGGCCGTAATCCGTCCTGACCCGACCGTGTGGGACGGGCGCTTCGCCAACTCCGGCTGGCTGCAGGAGCTGCCCAAGCCCATCAGCACCCTGACCTGGAGCAACGTGATCGGGCTGTCGCCGCACCTGGCCGAACAGTTGGGCGTGAGCAACGGTGACGGCGTGCAGGTGACGCTGGCCGATCAGACCGTGCGCGGACCGGCCTGGGTTGAACCGGGGCAGGCCGACCAGGTCATTGCCTTATACACCGGCTACGGTCGCAGCCACGCCGGGCGCGTCGGTAATGGCCTGGGTTACGCGGTGAAGCCCACCAGACAACTCTCCGTCAGTGCCTCCCTGCGAAACACCGGCGAGCACTTTCCGTTGGCAATCACCCAGTCACATCACCGGTTGCCTGAAGCGGAGGAACCGCCCGTTCGTGTAGTTTCGCGAGCCAAACCACACCTCGCGACCCAGGCCATTCCCGCGTCGCTCCACAGCCCGGTGGCCGACAGCGGCCCGCAGTGGGGCATGGTCATTGATCTGGACCTGTGCACCGGCTGCAATGCCTGTGTGGTGGCCTGCCAGGCCGAGAACAACATCGCCGTGGTCGGCGCCGAACAGGTCGCCCAGGGGCGCAGCATGCACTGGCTGCGCATCGACCATTATTACCAGGGGCCGTTGGAGGCCCCGCGTTCGCGCTTCCAGCCATTGCCCTGCATGCACTGCGAGCAGGCGCCCTGCGAAACCGGCTGCCCGGTCAACGCCACCGTGCATAGCCGCGATGGCTTGAACCAGATGGTCTACAACCGCTGCATCGGCACACGCACGTGCGCCTCTTACTGCCCGTACAAAGTGCGACGCTTCAATTGGCTGGACTGGAGCGCCGACGCCGCGCCGTCGATTCAGGCCCAGCGTAACCCCGAGGTGACGGTACGCTCCCGCGGCGTGATGGAGAAATGCACGTACTGCATCCAACGCATCAGCAACGCCCGCACGGACGACAAGCAACACGGCGACGATTTCGACCCCTCTGCGGTGGTCACTGCTTGCCAGCAAACCTGCCCCAGCCAGGCCATCCAGTTTGGCGACATCCACAACCCCGTCAGCGCTGTCAGCCTCGCACGCCGCGATCCCCGTCATTACCGCTTGCTGGAAGCCCTCGGCACCCGGCCGCGTACCAGTTACCTGGCGCGCATCGAGGAGGAGGGCGCCGGCGATGAAGGCTGAACCGCTGCTGCACGCCACCGGGCATTTCCTGCCCAGGGATTTGAGCGACCAGCAGGTGTCGCGGCAGGTGTTCGGGCCATTGCAGCAGTTCCCGCGCCGGGTTGCCTGGCGCTGGATGTTCGGTGTCGGCCTGGTGTTGTTGCTGATGTACCTGGGCTCGATCGCTGTGCTGTTGGGCAACGGCGTGGGCATGTGGGGCAATAATCAGCCGGTGCATTGGGGCTTTGGCATCCTCAACTACATCTGGTGGCTGGGGATCGGCCACGCGGGCACCTTTATCTCGGCCTTGCTGTTGCTGATCGAGCGGCCCTGGCGCCATACCCTCAACCGGCTGGCCGAGCTGATGACGCTGATGGCGGTGATATGCGCCGCGCTGTACCCGATCCTGCACCTGGGTCGTCCCTGGCTGTTCTACTGGACCATGCCCTACCCGAATGAAATGGGGCTGTGGCCGCAATTCAAAAGCCCGACGGCCTGGGATATGTTTGCGATCCTGTCGTACCTCACGGTGTCGGTGCTGTTCCTGATGGTGGGCGCCATTCCGGATTTTGCTACCGCCCGTGATCGGGCCAGGACGCCGTTTCGCCAGGTGGTCTATGGCTTGCTGGCGCTCGGCTGGCGCGGGTCGCAACGGCATTGGGCGCTGTGGCGGCGCACCACGCGGGTGCTGGCGATCCTCGCGATACCGCTGGTGTTTGCGGTGTCGAGTGGCTATTCGTTTTTGCTGACCATGGGCACCCAGAGCGGTTGGCATTCCACCCTGTTTCCCGCCTATTTTGTGGCCGGGGCGGTGTTTTCCGGGTTCGCCCTGGTGGCGCTGCTGGCGATTGCCGTGCGCTGGCTGCTGTGCATCCAAAGCCTGATTACCCCACGCCATCTGGACATGCTCGGCCGTCTGTTGCTGGCCACCGGCTGGCTGACTACCTACGGGTATCTGGCCGATCTGTTCATGCCGTTCTATAGCGGCGACGCCCATGAAGTCGAGGTATTGCTTGCGCGCATCAGCGGCGCGCATGCCTGGAGTTTCTGGTTGGCGATCGTCTGCAATGTCGGGGTGCTTCAGGCGCTCTGGTGGCGAAACGTGCGCCAAAGCCCGTCGCGATTGGCACTGGTGGCGCTGGCCGTACTGGTGGGGATGTGGGCCGAGCGTTTAATGCTGCTGATCCCGCCGCAGACGCGTGACTTGCTGGTTTCCAGCTGGGGCGCCTACACGCCGACTCTGTGGGACTGGACGTTGTTTATCGGCAGCTTCGGGGTGTTCCTGGTGCCCTATAGCCTGTTCCTGCGCTATGTGCCGATGGTCTCCGCGTTCGAGGTCAAGCAGGCGCTGCATCAGGAGCGCGGCGATGGCTGAGTGCCTGGGTTTGCTCGCGCGATTTCCGGCGCCACAGCCCTTGGTGGATGCCGCCGCGTGCGCGTGGGGCCTGGGTTATCGGCGGCTGGATGCCTTCGCGCCGTTTGCGCTGGAAGCCTTGGAGCCGGTACTGGCAGTCGACGCCAAGCGCGTAGGGCGCATGGCCTGCCTGGGGGCCGGGCTGGGCGTCGTCCTGGCACTGGTGATGCAGCTCGGTTCGGTGTGGGCGTATCCCTTGAACATCGGCGGGCGCCCCTTGGTGGCATTGCCTTCATTCGCAGTGGTGACGTTTTTGTTCGCCGTAGTGTTTGCAGCAACGGCGGCGGTGTTGACGTTATTGCTGTGCAGTCGCCTGCCGCGCTTGCATCATCCGTTGTTCGGCGTCGAGGGGTTTGAAGCGGCCAGCGACGATGGGTTCTTCTTGTTTATCGATGCGCGCGATCCGTTGTTCGACGCGCACCAGACCCACGCCTGGCTGGCCGAACGCGCGCAGAGCGTGCAGGAAGTGGCGCCATGAATGCCTGGCCATGGGCATTGAGCCTGGTGCTGCTGTGCAGCGGCTGCGATGACATGTCACGCCAGGCCAAGGTGCTTGAACAACGCGCCGGCGCGTTGTTTGGCAATGGCCTCAGCAGTCGCCAGCCTCCCGCCGGCAGTGTGGCGCGCGGGCAACTGCAACGTGAAGCGCTGGCGCGCCAACGGCCGGCCCTGAGTGCGGACTTGCTGGCACGTGGCGAGGCGGGCTATCAAACATTCTGCACGCCGTGCCATGGCCTGGGCGGGCTCGGCGATGGGCTGGTGGTGGGTCGTGGTTTTCCGGCGCCGCCGTCGTTTATCGAACCGCGGTTGCTGAACGCCTCCGATGACCAATTGATGCAGGTGATTGCCGACGGGCGAGGCTTGATGTACGGCTACGCGTCGCGCATTCAGCCCGATGAGCGCTGGGCGATTGTCGCCCACTTGCGTGTGCTGCAGTTGAGCCAGCACGCCGACCTGCAAACGCTGCCGCCGACTGTGCGCCAGGCCTTCGAGGAGTCCGGCCAATGAGCCGGTGGTGGTTGCTGGCTGCCGCCATCGGCCTTGCCGTGCTCGGCGTATGGCAGCCTGCCTGGGTCGGTGCGGGCACCCTGGCGGCAGCGGTCAATGGCAGCAATATCGCGCTGGGTTGCCTGCTGCTTGCGTTGCTGACGCCTCTGGTCAGCGGTCGCTGGCAGCCTTTGCTGGATCCCGGCAGTCGCTTGGGTGCAAGCGCCGTGTTGCTGATCATCCCGATGCTGTTGCCGGTGCTCGTCACGATGCCCTGGGTGTACCCCTGGTTCGATCAGGCGGCCCCGGGCTTTCGTGGCCTGTGGTTATCGCCGTGGTTTTTTGTGCTACGCACTCTGGTGTACGGCGGGCTTGCCTGGGTGGTGCACGGCTGGGTGGGCAAGCGCAGTGCGGCGGGGCTGATCCTGTACGCTCTGGTGGCGAGCCTGGCCGCCGTGGACTGGCTCATGTCGTTGCAGGCGGGGTTTGTCTCCAGCGTGTTCGGCCTGTTGTTGATCGCCCGGCAACTGCTCGACGGCCTGGCCTTTGCCGGGTTGTGTGTCTTGTGCTGGAACGTGGTGCTGCTGCCCGCACGCCAGTGTGTGCTGTTGCGCGGTCTGCTGGTAAGCGCCTTGGCGTTCTGGATCTACGTGCAGTTCATGCAGTACCTGATTATCTGGTCGGTGAACCTGGCACATGAAACAGCCTGGTACCGCGTGCGCGAGACGGGTGCGTGGGGCGCACTGACGGCGCTGGTGATCGCCGGGCAACTGGTGTGCCTGGTGATGCTCGCGTCGCCATGGGGCGGGCGAATGAATGTGTTGACGTGGGGCTGTGGGGCGATCCTGTTGTTGGGGGTTGTCGAGTCGATGTGGATCAGCCTGCCGTCGATTTTTCCCGACGCGACCCTTGGCATGCTCCTCACCGCGGTGCTGTGCCAGGGGGTGTATGCCGCGGGCTTGTTTGCCGTGTGGCGGCGGCAGTGGCAAAGGAGGCGTCATGACCGCTGAATACCAAGCCAACGATTTTGACGGTAAAAAAGCCGCCCGGGTAATGGTGCTGTTGGGTGTGGCCATAGCCCTGAGCCTGGGCGGCGTGGCCTGGTTGTTGAGCGGATACCGTCAACAGGTGCAACAACCGCCGATGAGCACACTGGAACGCCAGCGCCTATTGCCGCCTGAGCCGCGTCTACAAGCTGATCCCCGGCAGGAGGGTGAGCGGCAACTGGCCCGCCAGCGTCTGCACCTGGACAGTTATGGCTGGGTCGACCGTGAGCATCACATCGTGCACCTGCCCTTGGCACAGGCCCGGCAATTGCTGCTGGAGCGAGGATGGCCTGATGAGCATTGAGCGCCTGCTGCTGGTCGTCGCACTGGTGTGCTGTTGGCTGCCGCAAGCGGGCGCCGCGCAGCCATTCGACCCCTTTACCGCCGCCGGAATCGACACGGCACACGTCGGCCGTTCCTTGGCGCTCGACAGTCGCTTCACCGACCAACAGGGCCGCTCCGTGCGTCTGGGCGAGCTGCTCAACGGCCAGCCCACATTGCTGGTGCCGTTGTACTACCGTTGCCCGAACGTCTGCGGGGCGGCGCTCTCGACCCTGTTCAGCCAACTGGCCAACCAGCCTTATCGCCTGGGCCGTGACTTCCAGGTGATCGCCTTCAGTTTCGACCCCCGCGAAGACGTGGGCGCCGCCCGGGAAGAGCTGGCCAAGCTCAGCCAGCATTGGCCAGCGCTGGCTGACGAACCTGGCGTGCACCTGCTGACTGGCGATGCGTCGGCCAGCCAGGCCTTGGCGGACTCGATCGGCTTCGGCTATCGCTTCGACCCGCAACAGCAGCAATACGCCCACAGCTCGGCAGTCGCGGTGGTAACGGGTGACGGGCGCCTGTCGCGCTGGCTCTACGGCCTGGGCTATCAGCCCAGCGACCTGCGCCTGGCATTGACCGAGGCCGGGCAGGGCAAGTTGGGGGCCATCAAGGAACAACTGTTATTGCTGTGCTACCACTACGACCCGCAGAGCGGCACCTACAGCAGCCGGATCATTTTGCTGCTGCAAGTGGCAGGTGTGTCGACGGTGCTGGTGCTCGGCCTGCTGATTTTGCGGGCGGTGCGGCGCGAACGTCGGGAGGCGCGATGAACGAACATTTTCTGCGCCTGTGGCCGGCGCAAGCCTCGGATTACGCGGTATCGGTCGACTGGCTGGTGATCGGCTTCACCGCCATGATGGCGCTGTTCGTGGTGCCGGTGTTCGTCGCGCTGTGGGTGTTTATCTGGCGCTATCGGCGCGGCCGTCCCGCCGACCGCGACCATCGCCCGCAAAGTAATCTGCCTATCGAGCTGGCCTGGATCATCTTGCCGTTCATAGGTTCGCTGGTGGTCTTCCTGTTGTCGGCGCGGCTGTTTTTCATCGCCCGCACGCCGCCGGAGGATGCGCTGGAAGTGCAGGTCACCGCGCGCCAATGGATGTGGAAATTCCAGCACCAGGGCGGCCAGCGGGAGATCAACACCCTGCATGTCCCGGCCCGGCGCCCGGTGAAGTTGACCATGATTTCCGAAGACGTGATCCACAGCCTGTTTTTCCCCAGCCTGCGTATCAAGCAAGACGTATTGCCGGGGCGCTACAGCATGTTGTGGTTCCAGGCCGAACACAGCGGCACCTACGGGGTGTATTGCGCCGAATACTGCGGCACCGACCACGCGGCAATGCTGGCGCGCCTGGTGGTGCTCAACCCCGCCGATTACGAGCACTGGCTGGCAGACAACGGCAGCAGCGCCGACCTTGCCCGTCAGGGCGAGACCCTGTATCGCCAATACGGTTGCGCCAGTTGCCACGACTCAGGCAACGCGCCGCCGCTGGCCGGGGTGTTCAACCGTTCGGTGCAACTGGCCGACGGCAGCCAGGTAAAAGCGGATGAAGCCTACCTGCGCGACAGCATCCTGTTGCCGCAAAAACAGTTGGTAGCCGGCTACCTGCCGATCATGCCGACCTACAGCAATCTGTTGGATGAAGAGGCCGTGCAGCGGCTTGTCGCTTACCTGCGCGAACTTGCGGAGAAACATCAATGAGCCAACCCAGCTATTTGCATGCACAGGGCCTGCGGTCATGGTTGCTGACCCGCGATCACAAACGTATTGCGGTGCTGTACATGCTCACCGTGACCTTCTTTTTCTTTGCCGGGGGGCTGGCGGCGAGCCTGATCCGCATTGAACTGGTCACGCCGGAAGGGGATTTGCTCACCGCCGATGGCTACAACCGCGCGTTTACCCTGCATGGGGTGATCATGGTGTGGTTTTTCCTGATTCCGTCGATTCCGAGCGTGTTCGGTAATTTCCTGGTGCCGATCATGATCGGCGCCAAAGACATGGCCTTTCCGCGCCTGAACCTGTTCAGTTGGTACTTGCTGCTGGGTGGCGGCCTGTTCACCTTGCTGGCGCTGCTGTTCGGCGGGGTGGACACCGGCTGGACCTTCTACACGCCGTTGTCGACGATGTTCAGCAATGGCCATGTGGTGGCGGTGATCTGCGGCATATTCATTGCCGGGTTTTCGTCGATCTTCACCGGCGTCAATATCATCGCCACCGTGCATACCCTGCGCGCGCCGGGCATGACGTGGATGCGCTTGCCGCTGTTCATCTGGTCGATGTACGCCACCTCGATCATTCTGGTGCTGGCCACGCCCGTGCTGGCGATCACTTTGGTGCTGGTGGCCGCCGAACACTTGTTCAACATCGGTGTGTTCGACCCTAAATTGGGCGGCGACCCGCTGCTGTTCCAGCATCTGTTCTGGTTCTACAGCCACCCGGCAGTGTACATCATGATTCTGCCGGCCATGGGCGTGGTGAGCGAGTTGATCACGGCGGCGGGGCACAAGCGCATCTTCGGCTACCGCTTTGTCGCCTGGTCCAGCGTGGCGATTGCGGTGATCGGTTTTCTGGTGTGGGGTCATCACATGTTTGTTGCCGGGCAGTCGATGTATGCCAGCCTGGTGTTCTCATTGCTGAGTTTTCTGGTGGCGATTCCGTCGGCGATCAAGGCCTATAACTGGAGTGCCACGCTGTACAAAAGCGACTTGACCCTGCATGCGCCGTTTCTGTTTGCGTTGACCTTTATCGGGCTGTTCATCGTCGGTGGCGTCACCGGACTGTTCCTTGCGCTACTGGCCGCCGACCTGCATGCCCATGACACCTATTTTGTGGTCGCGCACTTCCACTACATCATGGTCGGCGCCGCCGTGGCCGGGTATTTCGGGGCCTTGCATTTCTGGTGGCCGAAAATGACCGGCCGGCTTTACTCGCAACTGTGGGGCAAGATCACCGCGATCCTGATTTTCTGCGGCTTCAACCTCACGTTTTTCCCGCAGTTTCTCCTGGGTTACCTGGGCATGCCGCGTCGCTATCACAGTTACGATCCGGATTTTCAGTTCCTCAACGTGATGTCGTCGGCCGGCGCATCGATCTTGGCGTTGGCCTACGTGTTGCCGTTTTTCTACCTGCTCGGCTCCCTGCGCTGGGGCGAGCGGGCACCGATCAATCCCTGGGAGGCGGCCGGGCTGGAGTGGCGCGTGGCTTCGCCGCCGCCGCTGCACAACTTCGAAGCGCCGGTGACGGTGGATTTCGAGGCCTACGATTATTCCCCTGGGGCCCGCCGTGATCCGCTCTGACGAGAGGCCCGCCGAACCGTTCGTGGCCTGGGCCCAGCAACGCGAGGCCGCCCGTCTGGGCATGTGGCTGTTCCTGGCCAGCGAAGCGATGATGTTCGGCAGCCTGATCATGGTGGCGTGGTTCTTTCGGCTGCGTCATCCGGACGGGGTGGCGGAGGCCGTGGCGGGCCTGCATTACCTGTTGGCGACGGGCAATACAGTCCTGTTGTTGACCAGCAGCTTGTTGATGACCCTGGCCGCCAGCGAGCCACGCCGGGTGCGCCGGTGTCTGCTGGGTGCGGCCGTATTGGGCGTGTTGTTCCTGGGCTGCAAGGGTGTTGAATACGGCCTGGAGATCCACGAAGGCGTGCTGCCCGGCTTTACCGATCACTCAACCTGGCAGGCGCCGTCGGCGCAGCTGTTCATGAACCTGTACTTCATCGCCACGGCGCTGCACGGGTTGCATGTGTTGATCGCCGTCGGCCTGGCCCTGTGGCTGTACAGCGCGTTGAAGCGCGACCGGTTGACGCCTCATCAGGGCGCGATGCGCCTGGAAATGATCAGCCTGTATTGGCACCTGGTGGACGGGATCTGGATCCTGTTGTTTCCCACTCTCTACCTGGTGGGACGTTGAGATGAGCATGGCGGGCGCGTTGAAAGTCTATGGGGCGCTGCTGCTGTTGCTGGCCGTGCAAATATTGTGCGTTCGCTATCAGCCCGGGTTGGGCGGCGTGATCATGCTCGCCGCCGTCGGCCAGTTCCTGCTGTTGTTGCTGTTCTATTTAGGGCTTTACCGGCACCGCGGCTGGGTACGCCTGTTTGGATGGGTGTACCTGCTGTGGTTGCTGGTAATGGTGGTGTTCATCCTGGGTGAGTCGGCGACGCGCTGAGCCGCACCGGCACCGATTTGGCGGCAGGCACCTTGCTGCGTTCAGCGTGGTGCCAGAGCGGCACCAGCGGGTTGCATTCGGGGTAATACGCGGCGGCGCAGCCTTCGGGAATGTCGTAGGCGATGATTTCGAATGGCCCGACCTGGCGCTTGACCTCCGGTTCGATGGCAGTGGTCAACATCACCTGCGCGCCGGGCGTGAAGCCCAGGCGCACGATGTCGTTGCAGTGCATGAAAATCACCTCGCGCGTGCCGCTGACCCCGCGAAAGCGATCGTCATAACCGTAAA
Source organism: Pseudomonas nabeulensis (assembly GCF_004682045.1). Classification (GTDB taxonomy): domain Bacteria; phylum Pseudomonadota; class Gammaproteobacteria; order Pseudomonadales; family Pseudomonadaceae; genus Aquipseudomonas; species Aquipseudomonas nabeulensis. Next base: position 125,307 of record NZ_QUZT01000004.1, on the reverse strand, counting down.
TGGTGGTGTTGAACTGATCGTTGCTGCGCAGCGTCATCAGTTGCAGGACATCCCGTGCCGGTTGCGCAAGGTTCACGTCGTCATCTTCGGCCAGGGTCACGGGCTTGACGAACTGCGCCTTGCCGCTCGGGGTCAACCACTTGCGGTGCGCGGCGGCAATCGGGCGATGGAAGCCGCCAGGCTCGGTCATACGGCTTTCCATGTCGTGGAATATCTGCGGGTAGATCTGCCCGATGGCCGTGCGGACCTTGGCGTAGTCGGTGCTCCAGGCCTGCCAATCGATGTTGCAGGGATGGGAGAGGGTTGCCATGGCCAGCCCGGCGACGATGCTGGCTTCGGCGCGCACATGAGGGCCGACCGGCTCGCTGCTGCCACGCCAGCTGTGGATGCAGCCGGTGCTGTCTTCTGTGGTGTAGGTTTGCGCCACGCCATTTTGCCGGTCTATTTCGATGCGACCCAGGCATGGCAGCAGCCACTGGTGACGCGCAGGCAGCAAGTGCGTGCGGTTGAGCTTGGTGGCGACCTGTACGTTCAGGTGCAACCCTTGCCAGGCGGGCTCCATGCGCGAGGTGTCCGGAATTGCCCGCAGAAAGTTGCCGCCCAGGCCGACAAAACCGCGCACCTGGCCGCTGAGAATCCCTTCGCACGCATCCACCGTACACACGCCCATTTTCTCCGGCACCTTGAAGCCGAAGTGCTGTTCGATCAACTCCGTCGGCACTTTTTTCGGGTCTTCGGTAATGCCCACCGTGCGCTGGCCTTGCACATTGGAGTGGCCGCGCACCGGGCAGATCCCGGCGCCGGCCTTGCCGATATTGCCGCGCAGCAGCATCAGGTTGACCAGCATCTGCACGTTGGCCACGCCGTGTCGATGCTGGGTCAGCCCCATGCCGTAGACGAACATCACGCTTTGGCTGTGGGCATACACGGTCGCGGCGGCTTCCAGTGCGCCGCGCGTCAGCCCGCTCTGGTGCTCGAGGTGAGCCCAGGTACAACCACGCACGTAGGTGGTGAAGGTTTCGAAGCCTTCGGTATGGCGGGCGATGAAGTCATGATCGAGTACGGCCGGGCTGCCTTGTTCGGTGGCGAGGTCATCCATTTCCAGCAACGCCTTGGCGATACCGGTGATCGCTGCCGTATCACCGCCGATTGCCACTTGATGGTACTGGGTGCTGATCAAGGTCGAGTCGGGCGTGAGCATTTCCGTGGGGGACTGCGGGTTGACGAAACGCTCCAGGCCGCGTTCGCGCAGGGGGTTGAAGGTGATGATGGGCACATCGCGTCGCCGCACGTCCTGCAGTTGATGCAGCATCCGCGGGCTATTGCTGCCAACGTTCTGGCCAAAGAAAAACAGGCAATCGGTGTGCTCGAAGTCTGCCAGGGTCACGGTGCCCACCGGCACGCCGATGCTTTCCTGCAACCCTACCGAGGTACTCTCGTGGCACATGTTGGAGCTGTCGGGAAGGTTGTTGGTGCCGTAGGCGCGCGCGAACAACTGGTACATGAACGAGGTTTCCAGCGACGCCCGCCCGGAGGCATAGAACACCACGCTGTCGGGGTCCATGGCCTTGAGTTGGGCGCCGATTTCACGGTAGGCCTCTTCCCAGGAGGTTTCCTGGTAATGATCAGTGTCGGGGTCGTAGCGTAGCGGGTGGGTCAGGCGGCCATGCTGCTCCAGCGCATAGTCGGGCCAGGTACGCAGGTCGCTGAGGCTGTGCTCGGCAAAGAACGCCGGGTCTGTCTTGAGGGACGTTAGTTCCCAGGCGGTGGCCTTGGCGCCGTTCTCACAGAACTCCAGCGCATGGGGATGGCCGGGCTTGGCCCAGGCGCAACTGACGCAGGCAAACCCGTCGGGCTTGTTCTGTCTGAACAGCGCGGCGGGCGCCTTGGCCAGCGCTTGTTCGCGCCACAGGATCTGCATTACCGACTTGGCCGAACCCCAACCGCCGCAGGTATTGGTATAAGGCTGGAAATGGCTTTTGGGGTAGATAAGCATCAGGCACTCCCGGGTCTTGGCTGAATACAGTTGGGACGGGCCGGTAGACGCAAAGGTTCGAGTGGATTCGTGGGTGGAAGCTGCCGTTTGTCAGTGTTGCTCGACATCAAGTGAACCCCTGGACATCGACGGTCCTCCACACCCCTGTGTGCTTTGAACAGACAACGAGGTGCGTAACATGAAAGCAATCAGGATTGAGCAGTTTGGCGGCCCCGAGGTCATGCGGTTTTGTGACGTCGAGGTGCCGGAGCCTCTGGCAGGCGAGGTGCTGGTCAAGAATTTTTTCGTGGGCATCAACCCTGTGGACTACAAGATTCGTGAAGGCCAATACCCGGAGGTCAAGCAGGACAAACTCCCGCTGACCCTCGGCCGTGAAGTCGCCGGCCTGGTAGAAAAAGTCGGGCAGGGCGTCAGCGATTTCAAGAAGGGTGATCGGGTGTTTGCGATGATTGGTGCCGACGGTGGCTATGCCGAGTATTCGCGGGTACCGGCGGTGCATCTGGCGCGTATTCCTCATGCGTTGGATTGGCCGGTCGCGGCTGGCGTACCGTTGGCGGGCCATACCGCTTGGCAGGCCCTGGTGGAGCACGGACAGATCGAGCAAGGGCAGAAGGTCCTGATCCATGGCGGGACCGGCGGGGTGGGCCACTTGGCCGTGCAGTTTGCCAAGGTCAAGGGTGCCGAGGTATACGCCACCGCGTCCACGGACAGCCTGCCGTACTTGCGCGAGTTGGGGGCAGACCGCGCGATCGACTACAAGACCGAGCGTTTTGAGGACATTTGCAAGGAGTTTGACCTGGTGATTGATTTGATCGGCGGCGACACCCAGGCCCGTTCCTGGCAAGTGCTGGGGGAGGGGGCCGGCTGGTGTCGACCCTGACGATGCCCGAAGCCAGCCATCCGCAGGCAGCCGGCAAGACCGGCGCACGTTTTACCGCGGCGCCACGTGGCGAGGAGCTGACAGAGATCGCCGGCTTGATCAAGGCCGGCAATGTGCGGGTCTACCTCGCCAAGGTATTCGAGTTGGAGGCTGCGGTGCAGGCGCTGGATTACCTGGCCAATGAGCATGTGCACGGCAAGGTCGTGCTGCATATCAGTGATTGAGGAGGCGTCATGAACCCACCATCCACACCCCATACGTCGGGGCAAACCGGGCAAAAGGTGCGGCCCGATACGGCAAAGCGCAACGACAAATCGGAGGACCCGACGGTCGACCGCCCCTGGAAGGCGGACGTCGATCAAGGCGGCGTCGCCCCTGGCGGGCCTTCAAAAGACCCTGAGTCAGGGGCGTGATACTTGACCGGGCGTCAGCCCTGTTTTTGACAGGGCTGACGGCTATCTTCGCTTTGTACGATGGATGCGCATCCACTCTTGGTAAGCGGCGGTGCGTTGCGCATCTGCAGCTTTCTTCGCTTCGATGAAGCGCGCCCATGTCTGCGCGTCGCCGCTGTAGGACTCGATAATTTTGTACGCTTGCGCATCCAGTCGATCGGCTTCGAAAAACATCTCGTTATTTCGCGCGACCTCATCATCGCGTGCTTGTCTTTTCGTATAACCAAGTGCCTGGCTGTTCATCACGTAAGGCCCTCCGCCCACTGAACCTGCGTCGCGGCGCTCCAGCGTACCTGCGTGATGCCGTATTTCTCCGCCATCGGCTTGGAAACACGCTTGAGTGTGTGTTGGCCAAATTTGGGTGTGACGGCGACACCTGCATCGCAGCTGGCCCAATGCCAAGCCTCGGCATTGTTCATTTGCGATGCGCGCACGATGAAGGACTTCGGTTCACCGTGAAGCTGATACTCGATGGTAAATAGATTGCTATCTTTCATGAGACCTCCCTATGCTCATGAATTACAGATATTTGACGTCAAAAAAAATTCAAAAAAATTGTCCGACAATTCGATGGATGAGCTCCGGCGCTTGTCACACCTCAATCATCTACTGTAAACGTGACCCATCCGGGCGCATTCGTGGGCCGATCTATATCGACGATGACGCCACTCACGGTGGAGCCATCGGGTAAATGGACTGCGACAAAGTTAGGATTACCCGGCCAATCCAGTGGCTTGTCGAAGTCCAAACGCGCAATCGTTGGTTTTCCACTGCTGCTCAGATGGATCTCCGCTGACTCATTCAAACATTCATCCGATGGTGTGCCCAAATGACGAGAGGCAGTCATTACGCTCGCGTTACCTTGGAAGTTGTAAGACATGCTGATTTACCTCATTTAAACGGGGCGGCTGCCCCCCAATTTCAGTTATGCGGCTTGTTGTTTGTTGAATGCTTGCGAGCAATGACCACACCGCCGAGTAACAGCGCTGCGCTTGCTGCAACCAACCAATAAGGTAAGCGGCGTGTTTGCCGCCACCCGCCTTCAATGCGGCGCTCACCGCTGGCGGGTCCAAACAGGTTGCCCGACGAAGTCGCAGAGTGGGGTGCCCGTTGTAGGGCGGTGCGGGTGAGCCAGCCTGATACCTGGGGAAAGGCTGGCAGCAAAAAATGCGCGACTCGAGCGATGGTTGCGGCGGCACCCACAGTGGTGCTGTTCCTCGGTTGCAGCGCACAAGCGACCATCGCCCGCGCCACCTGACGCGGATCATAGACCGGAGGCGGCGGCGTCAATGCATGGCTGGTAAAATTTGCGCCATCGCGAAAGCCTGGTGTATCCATCACGGCGGGATAGATGTCGCACACATGAATATTCGGGTAGCCAACCAATTCGCCGCGCAGTGCTTCGGTCAAGCCACGCAGGCCATATTTACTGGCTGAATACGCGGCAGCAAAAGGCTGGGCGACCCAGCTTCCCAGCGAGAGTGTATTGATCAGAATCCCGCTTTTCTGGCCTTTGAAATAGGGCCACGCCACGTGGGCTCCACGCAGGTAACCGAGCAGGTCTGTTTGCAGTACTTGTTCGTGTGCTTCCAAAGGCGTGTTTTCGAAGCTGCCGACGGCCCCTACACCGGCGTTATTGATCCAGATATCGATGCGGCCATTTCCGAAAGCCGCAGCCTTTTCCGCCAGCGCGCGCATTTGGTCGCCATGTGTCACATCGGTTTTAACGGCGATCGCCTGCGCGCCGCGTACAGCACATTCCTCGACCACTTCTGCCAGCGCCTTTTCATCACGAGCCGCCAAGACTAACCGGGTACTTTGTTCTGCGAATGCGTGAGCAGCAGCACGACCTATGCCGCTTGAGGCGCCGGTGATTACCACCGTTTTGCCGTGTAACTGGCCATTGTTTTTTCCCATTACAGGCGCGCGTGCATGCATATCCTTGGGCACATGAACAGGTATCGGATGGAGTTTCAAACGGGCACCGTCGGCCAGTACGAGGGTAAGGTTTTCAATCGTGCCAGCGACACGGTCGGGGAATACCGGGTCGCCTAAGGCGTCGAGCTCGTCGTAAATAAATGTTTGGCCCTCAAGCCACCCGACAGCCGTCAAGAGTTCGGGACCCAGGTAATATTTTCCATCCAGGAAAAAACCGCAAAAGCTCCTTGTTCGCTCCAGGCTCTCCACTGCGTATCGTTCGCCAGGACTCATTCCGGTTGCTGAATCAATCATCATGACATCCTCCTATCGCTGGTCTTGCGATAGAGAAGGGCCAGCAAATGATCGTTCAATCCAAATGACTGAGTGGTGCGTTCAGTGCTGATGGGCCGTTACAGTCGGATCGGTGATCTGAATAACGGTGCCCTGTTGCCATGCGTCCGCACCCGGTGCGATGGGTGGCGCAACTATATCGATGCGTGTCTTCTTCTTTTCGGTGCTGTCGATACCCATTCGCTGATCTCGCTCGGCAACCATCCGAGGGTCGGCCTGGCCATCGGTGGTAAACCCCATCATCAGTTGCGGCGCACCCAGCGGCAGGCGTTTGTGGAGATCGGTATGCCAGGTATGCCAGGTCTTACCGTAGGTATGTACCAGTTTTTCCATCAACGCGTGCTCGGCCACTTCGGGGATTCCCGGCGCGACCAGTTGTCCTGATTTCACTTCGTGCACGTGGCTGTGCCAAAGCGCCTTTTCAGGGGTAGGCAGTGTGTTGAATAACTGCTCGCTGATGATGTATTCCACGCCCATCAACTTTGCATCCTTACGATTGCCGTCGTAGATCACGCATTGAATCACCTCTTCGTTGAGAATCGCGCAGTAGTGATGCGCTTCCATCTGCACCTCAGGATGGCCGTTATAAAAGTGAAAACCGTCCAGATAGGCGTTCAATGCATCAACAGGCGGACGAGATTGGAGCAGGGCTGCACCGGCTTCCAGGGTTCGGGTAGATGGAGCAGTGGGTTTACCGGGTGCCCCCACGTTCGAGGGAGAATCATTGCCAGCGCAGGCGCTTAGCAGGGTAAAGGTTGCCGCCAAGGAAAATGACATCGCCATTCTGACTGTTTTGGTAATCATTGTCGTAGGTTCCATCCTCTTGCCTTCTCTCAAGCGAAATTTGGGAAAGTCAGGTTCAACTCTGTAGACGTTGGAAAACCTGACGCCGTGCACGTTCAAAACACTTTCGCTTGAACATTGATTGATTTGAAAGGTCGGTTTTTGGAACAGGGTGATGGCGCATTCGCTCGTGCGCAGGAGCAATTATCATGTTTGTCGCCGCTTCTACCGTGGAGTACCTCAAACGCAATCGACTGGTTATTACGACGGCCGAATCTTGTACCGCGGGAAAAATTATCACTTTGCTTTCGGAGGTCGACGGAGGTGGGTCATGTATTGAGAGTGCTTATGTCGTCTATTCGCCAGAAGCGAAACAGCGGCTATTAAAAGTCCGCGCATACACCATAAATACTTTTAATCTCACGAGTTGTGAGGTTGCTCGGGAGATGGTTCTCGGCGCGCTGGACGACAGTCCGGCAAATGTAGCCATCGCGACCACGGGCATACTGGGTCCTGATGTGATCGATGGGATACCTCCTGGAACTGTGTGTTTTGCCTGGGCCTATCGAGTAGGGCGAGGTCTGAGCGTGTTCAGTCGAAAGGAACGCTTCATGGGATCGCGCGAGGACGTCCAATTGGCGGCATCCCTCCATGCCCTGAAATCATTGCCGCATTTTCACCAGCTAGCCATGGCGGGAGAGGGCGCTTAGCGATCTCTGACCCACAGCCTGCGAAAAACACGTTGATCGCCCGTTACTGGCCCCTCATCAGGAAATGGTAGCCGTTCGATATTTCTCAATTGTGCCGGGGTGGGCGCCTCGCGGCAGATATCCGCATGCTGGCCTGGCGGATAGGCGCCTACTACGAGGAAGTCTTTGCTGGCGCTCAGACTGCAATGTCCGGTGCCTGCCGGCAACAGCAACACATCGCCTGTACTCACGTTCAGAACCTGCCCGTGCTCGCCACCCAGCATCAGCTGAGCATGGCCGCTTGCGACACCCAGCACTTCGTGCCCCTGTGTATGGTAATGATGATAGTTGTAGATCCGATCACGCCACTGAGGTGGCCAACCTTGGCTGGCGAACATTGCTTCAAAGAGTGCCGCAGGGTCGTCGAAGGGCTTGGACAGTGCCTCTGAATAAAAAAGTACTGGCAGATCTGGGTTATTGGGCACCGTATCACCGCGCTTAAACATAAGCGGTATTGGCGCAGTACCATTCTCAAAGCCGTTCATATGGGATGCGCCATTTGAAATCCGGTTATTGAGCTGACTGCCACGTCCACTGCCCGCCGTCTTTCTCACAATCGATTTTGGCTTGCTTAAGGTCCTGTGCGGCGTAGTGATAGGTCACCACCCCAGCGTTGCTGGGAAGCATCGCGCCCGCGTGGCCAGGAACTTTGGCAGTTGCATGAGGATTCGCAAGTGCCTCCTGTGTGAGTGTTGCCTTGCAACTGGCGGTATAGTCGCCGGCGCATTGAGCGATCTTGGTTTTTTTTGTGTTCGTCATGTCCTTGTTTTCGTTGCTGCACGACCAATCGATAGCGTCGGAAGGCACGCCTTCGTACGTGTAGCAGGTGTGCTGTTCAACCACGGGTACCTGATCGCTCTGAGAGTGCGTGTAGACATCACACGCCGCAGCCAAGGCGTTTGAAAAGGTAAAACACGAGATCAAAAACATGGGTAGGCGCAGGTTCATGATTGTCATCTCCACGCAGCGTTCACACTGTCGGATTCAATTGAATCGATTCATCTAGGAGAAAATTCTTTTCTCTTCACAAGTGGGAGCGTGCAACGGTAAATAAAGTTTTAACGCTGTGCATATCCCTCGACGAGTGGCGTGCAGCGCTATCCACCAATGCTGAATAGGGGGGCTTTGGGGTGATTGTGTTTGAACATTCAGGTCGGCGACGCTCTCACATAGAAATAGGCGAAAAGACAAACCCTGCTCCAAACAGGATGAGCATTATGAGCCACTTACCCCAACGACCCGAGCTCAAAGCTTGGTACAAGGCGTTGAACGACTACGATTACCGCGCCAATTCTCCGGATGCTTACCACCGTGCTCTGCTGGACGGTGCCAAAGCGCTGTTAAGCGGCGGTGTCATTGATTGGGACCAATGTGAGGAACTCAAACGGCTGGCTGATTCGGCGCATGCCCGGGCCGTGCTGGAAGCCAAAGCCCATCTGAAGCGTGACCCCTCGGCGTAACAGCAGCGGCAGGCGCAATTTCCACCTTCTCCGCCATCACGACTGAGCTTGTGGGGCGACGTCCAACAGCAGCTCTCCACTGGGAAGTTTTTCAGTGTGGTGCACCACCCCACGGTAGGAGCCGCCCTCCCATTCGAAGGTAAGTGTGTGGGCATGTTGTAGCTCGCAAGGCCACGGCAGTGCGAGTTGCAGCTGAAATCCAGACGCTTTGCGCATTATGCGTGCTCTGCATTCGCTTGCGAGTGGATTCACTCCGAATAGCGTGTCCATTAGGTATTCAATTTTGATTGAATGCATCGTCGCTTCAGTAGAGTCCGGCATATGAATCCCTGTTTATTACCCCACAGATGAACGCCTGGAAGACTGTCTCGACATGACCATTTCTTCCAGTATTTCCCGTATGAGCCTATTGATTCCTGATTCCCCGTGATAGTGGGCGCGATTGATATTGGCGATGGTGAACTGATCAGCATCGTGCGCCGTCACGGTCACCGAAAGGCTGCCGTCGGGATTGAACGCACAGTGAACTGTGCAGTTAGGAAGGCGAGCGGAAAGGGCTGCTTCAACCTCCACTCTGGTTAGCGTGTCCATCAGTTCTCCGGATTAAAAGCCTAAACACGACAAGGCTAGTTCAGAACGCGGCGGCGTAAATACTGGCAGGATAATGGCGCTCCGAAACGTTCCTTTAGATGCAGCTGCTCTCGCTACGATAGATTCTTTAAACCTTCCTTATCAGGGCGGTGTCGATTGCTGGGCACACGTCGCGAGGTAAGGGAGAGAAAATGATAGGGATCGTGATACCTGCTCATAACGAAGAACGCTATATCAGCCAATGCCTTGAGTCCGTACTCCTCGCGGTTGAACACCCGTCGCTAAAAGATCAGTTGGTCGAGATACTTGTCGTCTTGGATGACTGCTCAGATAGCACGGAGGCAATCGTCGCGGCGATGGGCATACAGTCGATTGGTGTCTCTTTTCAAAACGTGGGTAAGACGAGAGCTGTAGGTGCTGAGCAGTTACTGAAAGCTGGTGCACGGTGGCTTGCTTTCACGGATGCCGATACCGTTGTACCGCCCGATTGGCTAGCGCGTCAGCTTGAGTTTGACGCTGACGCGGTGTGTGGAACAGTTGAGGTCGACAGCTGGAGAGAATACGGCGAGGCGGTTCGCACTCAATACCTGGCGTTGTACCAGTTCATCGAGAACCATCGCCATATCCATGGGGCCAATCTCGGCCTGAGTGCCGAGGCTTATCAGAACGCTGGTGGGTTCAAGCATTTGATGGCACACGAGGATGTTCAACTGGTTGCAGACCTCGAGAGGATTGGAGCACGTATTGTCTGGACCGCTACCAATCCTGTGCTCACCAGTGCACGCCGGGACTACAAGTGCCGGGGTGGATTTGGAGATTATCTGGCTTCCGTTATGCCTCCCAATACCGACAAAGGTGTCGAGCCGTCCATAGGTTCAGATTCTGGCCTCGGGGTTGGGTGATCTTGTGGATCTGATTGATTGGGTGCAATGGCCCGCCATGGTAGTGACTGTCATGTCAGCTTGGTATATCGGTTCTCAACAACCGCGCCGACGCATGATTGCCTTTTGGGGGTTTATCCTCAGCAACGCGCTATGGGTTATCTGGGGATGGCACACAAATGCCTTCGGATTGATTGTGCTCGAGTGCATTTTGCTTGGCATGAATGTTCGTGGGTTCAGGAAAAATCAGCGCGGTCGCCAGGCCTCAGGATAAATCGCGCCTACTGATTCTTAAAATTCTTTTTAAACCCACGTAGGTTCATCGAGCAAAGACAGATCTGCAGCAAGATCAGCGCGTAGGCCTCAGCATAAGCCCCCCAAACGACCCAAACCACATTACTCAAAATAAAACAGAAGAACCCGGCCATTCTTCTCGCGGGGCGTTGAGACCCGATAAGCCACGCGGCGATCACTGTCACTGCCATGGCGGGCCACTGAACCCAATCCAGATAACTCAAGCCAACCTCTCAATCTCTATCGATAAAAAAAGAGAGGGATACGAGGGCGAATAATTCAGATTTTTTGAGCGATTTTTAGAATGTACCGCTCGTCAGACATGCCTCGAATTTCTTGAACATACGTTTTGCTCTCTCGGACAGATTAAACATGTGCTGACGAAAAACCCCTTTCGTCTTGCCTCTGGGAGAACGCAATGAAAGCCATCGTTTACAACGGCCCTCGTGACGTCAGTGTGCAAAATGTGCCGGACGCCAAAATTGAAAAACCCACCGACGTTCTGGTGCGGGTGACTGCCACTAATATCTGCGGATCTGATCTGCATATGTATGAAGGCCGAACCTCTTTCGAAACCGGCAGAGTGTTTGGCCATGAGAATCTGGGCGAGGTCATCGAAGTTGGCGCCGGTGTGGATCGGGTAAAGGTAGGCGACCGCGTATGCCTGCCATTTAACATCGGCTGCGGCTTTTGCGAAAACTGTGAAAAAGGTCTGACCGGATTCTGCCTGACCGCTAACCCAGGCAGCGCGGGTGCTGCATACGGGTTCGCTGACATGGGCCCTTATCAGGGAGGGCAGGCCGAACTGCTTCGGGTGCCTTATGCAGACTTCAATTGCCTGGTGCTTCCAGAAGATGCGCAAGAGCGTGAAGAAGACTACGTCATGCTGTCCGACATCTTCCCGACGGGCTGGCATGCAACCGAGCTGGCGGGCCTCCTTCCTGGGGAGAGCATTGCCATCTACGGCGCCGGCCCGGTGGGTTTAATGGCCGCCCACTCAGCAATCATCAAGGGCGCCTCTCAGGTGTTCGTGGTCGACAATCATCCCGACCGTTTAAAGCTCGCCGCTCAGATGGGTGCTACGCCCATCAACTCGCTTGAGAAAGAGGCAGTGGACCAAATCTTAAATCTGACTCACGGCAAAGGCACCGATCGAGGCTGTGAGTGTGTTGGTTACCAATGCTGCGACCGCCACGGTCATGAGGCCAATCATCTCACTATGAATAACCTTGTCGCCTCGACAAAAGCGACGGGGGGCATCGGTGTCGTTGGAGTGTTTGTACCGCAGGATCCAGGCGCTAAAAATGAACTGGCCAAAGAAGGCAAGATGGCCTTCGACTTCGGCGCTTTCTGGTTCAAGGGGCAGCAGATTCGAACTGGGCAGGCTAACGTCAAAGTCTATAACCGTCGCTTGGCCGAGCTTATCCATCACGGTCGTGCCAAACCATCTCAGATCATTTCTCATCGACTCAAGCTCGCCGAAGGCCCAGATGCCTATAAGCACTTCGACGCACGTGACGATGGCTGGACGAAGGTCGTACTCAAGCCAGCAGCCTGAAATGAACAGCCAAATTCACTAGTAGGTAAACGATCATGAAAAAGTTGAGTATGTGCTTGGTCTTCTGCAGTGTATTCATGCTTCATGGATGCTTTGACAGCGCCGATAATGCAACCAAAGACAACTCCAGCGGCACCAAGTCCTCTGTACAGCTGCAGGAAGGAAAGGCGGACGACAGTAAGCGATAATTGATGGCCCAGGCCGTTATGAACCGCTGGGCCAAAACCCTTTGACGACAATAAAATGTTGGGTTGGATGCTTCACAAATGTAGGCAATGTGCTCAGCCACTAAGAGGATGCGATCATGCCGCGCGGGGATAAAGACAAGTACACCGATAACCAAAAACGCAAAGCGAAACATATCGAAGATAGCTACGAGGCTAAAGGGGTTCCCGAAGATGAAGCAGCACGTCGTGCTTGGGGAACAGTTAATAAACAGTCAGGTGGCGGCGAACGGAAGGGTGGGTCTGGGCAGAAAACCACCAAAGCAAAAAAGGCTAAAGCCCGAGAATCATCAGCCCGGCGAGCTGCAGCAACACGACAGGGTGCCCCGCGAACTGACCAGCGATTAGAGGATATGAGCAAAAATGAGCTTATGGAGCGAGCTCGTAAACACCGAATAGCCGGGCGTTCGACTATGCGTAAGATCGAACTGATCAAGGCGCTGAATGAGGTGAGTTAAGGACTTAACCGAAGTGACCACGTGGCATGAGCGGCGCGACCAATGAATTCACGCTGGCCGCTTCGGTGTAACGGCGCTGGCTGGCCAAGTTTACCCCTCAGGGGCCACCGGTCCGTATGCGCCTGCCCAACACACCTTGCGTGATTAAGTAGCATTTCGGTGCGTCGGCAGTCGCGTGAGCACAGCTTTGAGATAGATCCTTGAGCCTTCAGCCTAGCCAGCCCCTGCTTGATTTGCTCAGGGTTCTCGAAGATCGTCTCTAGAGCACCACCAGTGCTACTCGGTCGCAGATACGGCCCGCAAAGTTCTGCCTTAGCGGTAAAGCATCGCCCATTAGGCCAAAGGGCCTCTCCTAGACGCCAAAAGCTCGCAAATGCTCGACCGCTACCGCCAACAAGAACGTCTTGCCCGCGCTATGGCCTAAGATGATTTCGTCCTCACGCGCTCGCAATTTTATGGAGACGCTTCTCAAGCGCCACCCTGTACAGGATCCTCAGATTATCACCATCAAGCTTGGAGATGGCCTCTGTAACTTGAAGATTCAATATCAACTCCTGCGCGCGAATATTATGGATCCACGCTTCAACTGCGGTAGGTGCTTGCGCAATCAGGGCGAGTAAATGAGCCGATACATGTTTAGCGGGGTGAGTATCTTTACTGGCGCCTAACATGGATTTCCACCCTAATTCTTAACGGTTGCAGCGGGCTAAAGAACTGTCCGCCTTTCAGTTAGTGAGACGACTGCGTCGAACCACGTAAATGATCATAGGGGACATTTAGAAATGAGCTCCAGGCATGAAAGGCCTCATGATGACGCAAAGCTGCGGCATCCCACTTGGCTCCCGCAACCTCCTTAGAAGAAACAAGCATCATCATCGTGCTGGTTGCCGCATCTAGCTCAATTAAAAGGTAGTGGGACTTGAATCTGAAATCATCGATTCCGCTCATACGCTCGCCTTGCGATGAGTCTCGCCGGAAATTCCGGAATGTACCCATCGCTGTAGTGACCGATGAGTCTTGGGAGCATTCAAGTGAACCGATGAACGGTCAATTAGCTTTGTCGATTCGGGGTTGAAGAGGCTTTTCAAAGAGCTGAGTACCTGTGGATTTTTTCGTGGCGTTTTCAGAGCTTCCAAAAAACATTTTGACTGGGCTCTAGCTCGGTAGTTTAAGATCAAAAAATATGAGTTATGCCCCCAATATTGCCCCCAGTCGCGGCGGATCTGCGAGTGATCGCGATTGGCGATTTCTGACATGGACCAGGGTGGTAGTCGACGGATTTCAGTGTACGTCAGTCTGGGGACGGGCGGGAGGTACTTGGGTGATCAGTTGCAAAGGGTGTGGCGCTAGGCGCTGGCTAGAGCTACACCTTGCTAGAGCTTCGCTGGTAGCATGTGGGCATTAGTTGGGCAGGCTAATCCACATCCTCCAATTTGGTAAACGTAATGGCCGTTGAAGCAGGGAAGTACGCGGCACCCATGGATTGTCGGGCAGGAGAACGGAAGCTTGATCTAACCCTTCGTGCTCAGCCACAGCAGCCGTTACGCTCCAAGAACCAGGACTGGCTGGTTCTTCAGTGACGGTGTTCTTGAACCCGGACGATTTGAAAGTACCACCAAATACGAGCCGTTGTGACCGGGCAAAGTCTGCCTCAATGAGCTCCTTGCTGACGGTGATTCGGTAGGGGCCAATTGTAAACCCTCCCTCAGAGGAGAGGTGGTGCTCTAAGTTAAAGACGTCTCGAAATCCGTTCTGCTCGACGCTCATGTTTTCCCCTTGAATAACGTGTGGCGTCAGCGCGCCTCTGACTGTTGCTCAAGAATTGGATGGCCGTTGAAATCGAAGCCTGGCAGCGCCCGCTCTAGATAGCTCAGTGTCTGGATTTGAAGTCGGGCTTTCGCTTCAGATAGGCCCTCCAGCATGTCGGGCTCGGTCGGTGTTCGGCCAAGTTTTTTTTCTTGGATGGCTTTGCTCAAAAAACCGCGGAGTCGGAATGCCATCTGTGTGGGGGCAAGCCGCGCGAACACGGAATTGCGTACGATAAATGTGGGGAAAGCCTCGCGGTACGCGTCTACGAGCCCAATCCATCGGGGGTCGTTGTATTCGCGGCCCACAATGGCCTTTGCCAATCGATGCGCCTCGTACAAAGGCTCTCGGCTTTTTTCCCAAGCCCGGTAGCTTTCTTCCATCTCGACCGCATGCTCATTTAACTGCTCAACAGTCCATTCCTCAATCCAACTGATCACTTCCTGTGCTTCGGTTATGAGCGCTGGAGCATTCATGATGATTCCTACATCGATTGCGAGGAGCGCTGCTCCGCGCAGGTATTCTTCATCCTCCTCCTGAGGATTTTTCTGAAAGGCTGCAAGCTTCATCTGAAGCGCCTTGCTGACGGCCTGTAAAGCGTTCAACCAATGTTCCTTTTGAATATGTGGATCTTGAGCCAGGCTTACCGTGTCGCTTTCCAGGTTGGGGCGACAGGCTCTGGTCGGCGTGCGTTTACCCCCAGCTGGGTATTGATCTTGTCGAAATTCATGCGCGCTTGTTCCTCCATGTTTGCAAACGCCCCATTGGGCAAAATCTTGGTGTCGCGGAGCGATTCGATATATCCGTATGCTCTGCCAAACAACAGCACGAGGCTTTCAAGGTCGGTAGCCGTACCTATGAAATCGATGAGTTCATAGGCCTTTACCAGGCGCTGGCTGTGTACGGTGTCAATCATTGTTGTTTCCTTGAGTAAGCTCAGCGATGGAAGCTGGATTCCATCACGACGTGGCAATACAGATGTTGGGTCGGGTGGCTTGATCGAAAGCTATTTCACTACTGAAAGTGAACTTTTGGATGGATGAGTAGCAAATTGCCCCTCTAACGGTTGCAATTTCATCTCGTTAGGACTCGTAGTAGAGCTGTGGGAGCAGTCCAAAACTTGTATTTGGCGTGCCCCTTCCGGGGCAGCTGTCGTGAATCAAGTCCGGTCATGCTGCCCGGTCTCGGTCCTCCGGGCTTCCATCCTCACGCCTGCGCGCTCCGCTTGCATCGGCCAGTCGAGCTGATCCACTTAATTGCCCTGCCGCGCTGCTAGCCTCCACGACTTGATGTTAGGCCGGACGGAGTGCTGTAATTAAACAGCCTCCAGTCCCTCACGTGCCGCTGCGAGCGCGGCTGTTTCCTCATGGAGTTGGCATACCACGACATTGAGCAAGTCGGCGAAGGTTTCGGCGTAGAATTTTGGTTCAGTTTTGAATGGATGGCCCATTGAAGCCTTGTTGACTCCGAGGTGTTCAGCTTGATCCGTGAGCCGCTTGAATGACTTCATCACACCGCTACCCGTCGTGCTGGGGTACTGGAACACCTCAGCATGCCCGGTTTTGACCAGCGCGTTCATGATGGTGGCGGCGTCGAAGGAGACGCCGTGATCCGCGATTAGGGATTTGAGTGTTTTGGCTTGCATGCAGAGCTTCCGTGCAATTCAGTGATGGCGCTAGGCCATGGATGGTCTTCTTTTCTTCATGCTTTTACAACCCACCCTTCGTCGACTGGCGCGGCGTGGAAGGGGGTGAGCGGGCAGAATTCACGCTGATTGTATTTTTGCTCGTCGGCCCCCATAACCACCCCAGTGCCGCATGTGGGTAGTGGCGTTCAGGACGGTAGTACACGGATATGCGATCACTGCCGTGCAACGTTTAAACAAAGGAAAAGTGAATGACCCTATCAGTCCCTTGGGGAATCGTAGGATTTGTGGCTGGCTGGTGTTGGAGAAAGGTCGAAAAGGCCTTGTCCTATAAAACCTACCTCCATTCTCATCGTCGCTGGACGAGCAAGCATGGGTTAGGTTCGTTTTGGGAGCCGCTTGGCGAGCACTTGGAATACAGCGTCTATCTTGCAGAATCCACTGACGCGCAGCCCCAGGAATCCAAAATCGCTTTGAGAGCAAAGCAAGGCGCCGTCAACCGCTTCGAATGTGTGTTTGAGGGGCGGGGCATGGGGGTTAAGTACCAAGACAGGATCATCGTAGTCGACGTGGACACGACACCTGCCATTTTCAAATTGAATAACCAACCGGTGTGCGAGCTTGTCGACGTGACGGATGACAGAGTACGGTTTTCTTTAGATACCTACCGCCTTCGCCACTGCAGTGTTGAACTGACCGATGGCTGCAACATCCCTATCCCGGATGGTTTGACGCAGACTCTGACTCAAACATCGACATGGAACTCCCAGTGGTCTAAGCGATGGGACATTCATTGGAATTTGGATGTGGTGAAATTTGCCAAGCAGGAAATCGAAATTTATTGGCGATGGTTTGGCTCCTTCTCCTACTCGGGCATGTATGTACCCGTAGCTGATGGCGGGGCCAAATACGCTGCCCCATGGGTGCGTGTGGGTGCCAAGTCCATCGGTTGGGTCATGAGCATCCGCTGGCTGGTGACGGCTCAGTTCTGGCTGGCGATCTGGTCGGGCTTGTGGGTGCTGGATCAGGATGACCGTTTGAGATGGCGTTGGAAGAAGCCAGTGAGTGATTCAGGCGTTTGAAGCGGTCAGGTCATTTCTGTCGCGGGCAATGGGTAGGTGTGGGCATTCAGACTGCTACAAATGCTGGATTTCCCAACCCTGCTCGCGAAGCTGTGCACAGTTGGTCTCGAATGCTTCTCCCTCGCCGAGCGCCCGTCTACTTATTGCCAGGCAGAGCAGGTGAGTCGGGCGCGTCATTGCCACATACATGGCAAGCAGGCGTTGGGTGGTTCTCTTTCCTGGTCGGGGCCCTCCGTGGCTGTTTTGTCCGGTAGCCCATGGCAACAAACTAGTGATGAAGTGCTCATAGTTGAACGTTTCAAGAACAAGCGTCGCAGTGTGGGTCTGTCCCTTGCTCGAATGAATCGAGCCGAGTTTGATGTCCACCACGCCATTTTCTTGAGTGCTTCGGAAGGTATTCACTGCATGCTGTACAGCCCCTTCCTGCACAACCTCTACGCTTTCCGGTACCCAAGCAAGGTACCCTTGTGCTGTCTCGGGTTGTTCATGCGCTCCAGCAAGCACGGATGCCAAATCGGAGAAGCGGCGTGCGTAGGATGACCAGTTGTCGGTGCTGGTGATGTTGGATGTGAACAGCAGCTCAACCACCAATTGTTGGTAGCAGCCCAAGTCTTCGGGGTTGGTAAACAGTTGCTGAACCTGGACGTGCTGCCGGGGCCCTACCTTGATCTTGGTGGTGAGGTTGGTGAGGTTCACCAAGTGGAGAAGCCCCTTAGCGATTTCCTCAACGCTATGGTGTGCGGTATCGCCTTTAACGAGGTTACGCTTCGCTTGACGAATACGCTCAATCAACGTCGGAGGTCGGTATGTCGCCGACCCCGCGTTACGGTCATAGCCTTCCCAATAGTGCCCAACCGTCTTTGGATAATGCAGTGGATCGGCATCGACAGGATCGAAGTCTCTATGGGTATAGCCGATTGCCGAGACTGTGGCCTTGCCATGTAGGTCAGCGGGGAGCTCTTGGAGAACCAGGCACCCATAAGCATCCAGTACACCGCTACAGTCACCATCAGGGAAAACAAAAATGGTGTGGCGAAGTGGCCCTTCCTCACCCGCGTTGCGCCGCCCGGAAAGCCCGTCTACAACAGCACGGAAAGCAAAGGGATTTGCCAGCAACGCGATCGACTCATCGAAGCGAAAGCTGCTGGAGATGTCGACTGCTCTGCTTCGATCCGGAAAGTCACAGCCATTGGTGTGGATGTCCGATTCAAAAATCGCCTGATTGGGATCGCCAACTCGCGTTACGCATATCTCTGGATTGTCGCGGGGGAAAATCGCGCTCAGGTAGTCGTTCTGCATCGCTGAGGTATCTTGCATCTCGTCAATGAATACGCAGGGAAAACGGTGCCTCAACCCCTCCGTGACGCTTGGCCGCTCACTAAGCTGGGCGGTGCCCAGCACGAAAATCTCGTCATAGCAGAAGTAGCCTTGCCGGGCTGTCTTTCCTACCGCTCTCGCCATTATTTGATAGCTCTGAGCATCAGGGCCACACGGGAGGCTGCCCCGAGCGACGTCAATGCGTGGGTTGGAAAAGTCTGTACTGGCTAACCGGAGCAATTTGGTATCGAAGGTTCTATGCCCTAGGAAACTGCGCAGAATCCTCCTGTCTTCTCGTTCCTCCCACATGTACTTTGAGCGCATCCGGTGAGTCAGCTCATCATCGATCGCGGTAAAACGGTGTTGCGCGGAGAGCAGCCAAGGTGTGGCAAGGAAGCGCCTGACGAACCCATGAATCGTGTCGATGTAGTGGGGGTAGCTCAGCAGCTGGCGGCCAACAACAGTGTTCCCCAGGCGTTGCTCGATTTCTTCGCGGGCTACGTTGGTGTGGGATAACACGCAAATCCCGCGAGTGCGGCTTTTCCAGTTGCGGGCAAGGATGGCGAGTTTGGCGACAAGCAATGTGGTTTTACCGCTTCCCGGGCACGCCGATACGTCGAGTGTTTCTCGCGATCGAAGAAACGCCATGCGCTGCTCATCCAGGCCCTCAAGCTTCATAAGTCCTGAGATCCAGCCGATGTCCTCGTCGGTGATTTCGGGCACCAGGTCACGGAACGTGATCATGGTGTATGCCGTTCAGATTGCTGTTGTGATGGCTGGTGCTGCTCGTGGGGCACTGCCAAGCGAGAGGTCACATAGGTGATCGCCTCAACGAGGTAGCCGGGGAGTCTCTCCTCCATCCCCTCGCGCGGCACCACAATCCCCCGATAGCGTTGTTCCAAGATGTCGACGAGGTACTGAGCTGCGATGGCCTTTGAGGCGACCTTGCGGTGGAACAGGGCATAGACAGTAGAACTCACTTGCTCGGGCGACATGTTCGAACTGTAATAGCCGTCATACTCAGCTATGGCCCGCTCAATGATCTGATCATGTGTTTCCCGACCGGCATGAAGTGCCTCATCCTTAGCAGCCAGGCGTGCAGCGATCAACACCTCGCGTGCCATGCCGCTGAAGGCCAAGTCGTATTCCAGCGTCCATTGCCCCGCCACGAACGTTTTTACATTCTGCTCGTCGTTCGCTTTACGCAGGCGGCGTCGCTCCTCCAAGCCGAGAAGCCGGCTATCATCATTGACACCAAAATCGCGCGTTGCGCGCCACTTTCTCTGTGCAGTGTTTTCCCATTTTGGATCGTCTGCACCTTCTACCAACCCCAGAATTTCTGGTGCGCAATCAGGCATGACGTCCATGTCCGAGACGCAGGCTACGGGGATGTTCAGAACACCAGCCCCAGGGGTCGCACGTTGGAGGATTCGAGCATAGCGGCCAAGACCAATGCCCCCTACATTTACAACCGAAACCCCATGGCGGGTTAAGTCTTTTTCGAGCAGCTTCGCCAGCGCCGGCAACAGGATGGCTTCAGCATCGCCCTCGACGATGAGTACCCCACGTGCGAAGAACAAGTTCGCCTTGGTCACGTCCAGGAAACGGGCGAGGAAGCGATAGTCCCCTTCATCCAGCTTCGTGTGCTGCTTCCCGAGCGAATAAGCTTTGCGACCGTGCATCAGCACTAGATTGTCCAAGGCGATCTTGGAGCTGAGGTTGGGACTGTGGGTGGTGAGGATGACTTGTACCGGGCGCGTTTCGCTTTCCTGGCTGACCTCATCAGCAGTTGTTCCTCGATGGCCAGAGGACTCCGCTGACAGGGTTCCGGAGCCTTCGTTGCACGGGAGAGAGTCTTCAACACGCTCACTGTTCACCGTTTCCTGAACGACAGTGGGGGAGGCGACTCTGGGCTTTGCTGATTCGCTCAAAAACTCCATCAGGCGTAGTTGTCGTTGGGGATGGAGATGGGCCTCGGGCTCCTCAATGAGTAATAGCGGCAGCCCATCTGGCTCCTTGCCCAGCAACAGCAACTCACAGGCCATAAACATCAGGTTGTTGGAGCCCAGTCCATACTCGCCGCGAGCTTCTTGTGATCCTTGGTCAAGCAGACTCAGCTCCATGCGTTCCAGTATCTGTCTGAGGCGAGCAGATTCGGAACTGCCGTCGACGAAGTTGATGCGCCCGTGTAACTCATCCCCCTCAAGCGAAAGGTGGGACAGGTAGTTGTCGTTGATTGAGCCTTGTGCAGCAGCCACACCTGGGTGCAGGTTCACGAAATGCCGTAAGTAACCTGCCAACCCAGTGAGACTCAACGATGCGGGGTTTTCCAAAGGGCGATCGGTATCAAATCCACTACCGTCCTTGATGCTTGGGAAGTTTTTGAGCACCTGCGACAGTCGTGATCCACGTCCTGGCGACATTTCCCGTGTGGCATCGCGAAGAGGGCGCAGGTATGCAGCAGCCAGCAACTGCCGGACGTTGGAGTCGAGGCTTGGGCCGCCGCCGCTGTGACCACTGCGCACCGCAATATCCACCCAACGACGTGCAAGTACGTCGTCCGAGAGCCTTCGTGCTGTCCAGTGGATGTAAACGACCGCAGCGTTACCATTGAACGTGACGTACTCAGACAGCGCCCCCTGATCCGCGACGGATAGGTCTGCAAATTTGGCAACGATCGTGATCTGGCTCGCCTGGGGGCCTTCAACTGGGATGTGGAAGTCTTCAGGCTGAAGGCGTACATATTCTCCGTCACGCGTCTGGAGAACGAATCGCAGGGCATCGATGACCGATGATTTACCCGCGTCGTTCTCACCCACCAGTGCCGTCACGCCCTTGTTGAACTCGATGAAAAGGCCGTTTGGATCGGCGCCGAACTGACGGAAATTCTGAACCTTGAGTGCTGACAAATACATCCATGTGTTCCTGTCTCGGAGGCCTGGGGTACAACAGGCGGGTTGGCTAATAATACTGGAAACCGGGTCTCCATCTTGATGACCTGCGAGATTCAGGTGGGCTGTTGCAAATTCAGTGCTGGATCGATAGTCTTTGGGTTGCGCAAGGTAGGCGTACCTCACCCGTCAGTGAAAGCTGGAAACGGCACTACCTGTAATATCACGATCTCCTAGGCCATGATTTTTTACGGCCCCAGTAAGACGTAGGCGGGTGGCGTTGATCACGGGGTTGGAGAAAATTATGAGCACCCTGTCCTCGCTTACCAAGCGTACTAGCTTCAGCAACACCCTCCCGAAGACTATCCAAGGGATCAAGAAAAGAGCCAAGAAGATTTGCCTGCCCGGCCAAAAGCACGCCGAGGCGCTCGATATTGTTGCGCGCGAGATAGGCTATCGCGACTACCGCCAGGCACAGCAGGCATTGGCATCAAATGAAGGGTCGCTGGAAGCAAACCAAACCGGGCACTCAGTATTCCTCTGCGCTTACTGGCGTGATACGGATACCACGCCTCGCTCGGCGGGTTGTGAAACGCTGAAAGTCTACCTGCCTCGTCCGATGAACGACTTCGTGTCGAAGCATCAGGCAACGTATGCGCGCAATCTTGAGGGATTCCGGCAGGAAGCACCCGATCACCTGGAAATGATCTCCAACACGAGCAGCCAAGCGCGGGCGTGGGAGCTGCTGGTGCGCGCAGCGCTTTCGCTCCAATTCATGGAGGTGAGTGGGCTGCGCCCGGCAACCTCTCAAAAGCAGTTGCAAGCCCTTGAGCAGCTTGAAGGCTTTCCATCGAAGGATCACGTTTCGCTATGGATCGACCCAACGTCGGGCATGTGGGTCGCGCTCGACGAGCCTTACGGCCATGTGAATAACGAGCCGGTGATGGAAGCGCGCACCGCTTGGATTACGCATAACACTCTGCATCTGACCAAGCCAGCTTGGGCAGGTCTGTACTACCCAAATCACGCGGTACCGCATCTGGTATCCCCTTCAGAGCACTTGCTACGCAAAACCACCGTAGCACTTGAAGGGCTGTCGCCTATTGCGGTGGTGCCGTCCGAGGAACAGCCGTGGGGTGGCACGTCTGAGCCCTACAGCTCGCAGTTCATCAGCCCGGAAAGGTTGGCCAGTGGCATTGCGCGGCGGGCTCGACCTGGCACCACCTACGGCTTCAGCATAGGTGCAGTCGAATATCACCGTGAAGCTGGATACCCATCGCTCTGGCGTCCAGAGACGCCACTGAGCCAGGCAGATCACAGAAAGGTTGGTGCAGAGCTTCAGTGTCTGATGATCTCGCCCATGCCCTTCAAGGCCTATCAGAAGATCCGCACTTGGTGCTCTACCCTCGAAAACTGGATGTACTCGGAATACCGGGACGGTGACCGCAACCAGGACTTCGACAATGCCTACTACGGCGGGAAACCTTCCGTATACCCCACGGAGCCGGAACAACTCTCCGCCCTGAAGCGTATTCGAACGATCGTCATCAATGGGTACGTGGAATGCAAGCCACGTAGAGACCTGCTGAAGGGCCTCGACATCGCTACGGCAATCATCGAAGGGCAGGCCACTTAGGTCTACTCTTGCAAACTGTCAAACAGGCCTTCTATCGCCATACCAGCAGAATTATGGCGGTAGATGAGCTTCGCAAATACCACAAGGGTACGCCATTGTGCCGCAACGGAGCTGGTTCCGCCGCCGGAGCGTAGACTAATCACTCCAGTAGGAAACTATAGAAATTTACTATTTTTCGAGTTTAAGAAAGGGGTTATCGGCAGGCATGGACCCAGCTTCGAAAAATAATGCTGAGTTTTCTAGAAGATAGCCTTTGAGCTTTGCTCTTTTTCGAGGCCCTTCGACCTGACAGAGCCAGATATTCAAACCATCGTCGCGCTTTTTGTGGGTCTTCAGTTTCTCGAACTGTTTCTGCACCCATCGCCATTCTTCACCCTCGTAATCGGCACCCATGGAGATGTCCGGGAACTCCTGCACATAGCGCTGAAAAATGCCAGGCGTGACCAGAAATACGCTGCCACACACCGTGTGAATTTTGGCCTTACTGTCGTTGATGATCAGCTTGTGACTCTGGATGCCTTCCTTGACCCAATTCAGGAATCCCTGACCAGGGTTATCCGAAGGGGGCGTTGAGGCTTCGAGAGCGCTTGCTGACGGTGCATCACGTGTTTCGGGTTCTGCCATTTCGAACATGTCCAGCAACGTTCCTAAATAGTCGTTATCTTCCATCGCAAGTGGATCGGATTGCGATGGGCTTTGAGTTGACCTTGTACTGCCTGCCATGGAGGATGCCGGAGCGTTAGTCGAGTGATCATCGGCTGCAACGCTCACCGTTCCGCTGAAAGCCTCGGGGCGATCATCGTTCCCCCAGATCAACGCCGGTTGAAGTCGCAGAAAGGTGAAGCTCTGCTGCCAGTTCCCCTGCGCCACAAGCGCGGTCCAGATGGCTTTACCTTCCGGGGTCGACTCGACTAGCCCATGGGATTGCAGTTCGTCGAACACGGCGATATTGGACGAGGGAATGCCCTCAATTGATTGCGCCAGCAGATAGGCTCGCAGCTTGTCCGTGGCCGTCTTGCTGACGAGCCAGAGCGCGTCTTGAGTCAACCAGCCCGCAGCACCCGGCTGGTTGAGTTTCAGCTCGTGTTGAACCAGATGACGGAGTCCGCTGATCAAGTGATGTTGCAGCGAATGAATCGGCGCTTGCAGCGCCTTGCTTGGATTGCCGCCGATATTCTGAGCGGTGGAGATACGGTCGGCCTGAATGACCAACTCACCGAGCACGCCGGCACGTTCGTACTGGCCCGCCAGGACATACAGCAGGCCGGCCCACAGTGATGGAAATCCGCTGAGCCAATCGAGGATTGGGCCGTCGAGAATATGGGTGTAGAGCAAGCCTGCGGCGGCGCCGTGCAGGTGGTAGTCGCGACCTTTGACATAGCGAAAACGGTAGGGCTGATCCAAGGGACCGTGCCAAGGATGCCAAAGACGGCCATCCTGGCGTTCGACCAGCAGGTCTACGGAGATCTTGCCGATGTCATGCAGTAGGGCACCATAAGCGATGCCGGCGGACCAGGCATCAGTTTGGGCGGCTTGGTCTTCAGGCGCGGCACCGGTGGGCAGCAGATACGACTGACGCAGTTTCAAACTGCAAGCGACCAGCTCCAGGCCATGGTCGAGCATGCCGCCGAGATACGCATGATGGTGCGTCTCGCTGGCCGGGAGTTGCTGGACCTGTTCGGCGTAGCGATGGATCGGATTTAAGTAGAGCTGGGTGAATTGGGCGTGGGAGAGGGCGGTGTATTGCCAGATGCGATCGAGCAACTGACGGCGGTGTTCCGCTGCCAACAAGCTGTGGGCCGACTCGATGGGCAGGTAACCTTCGGCGACGCTCACGGTCGGTGGCGGAGGGGGCTTCTGCCTTTTGCGGAGAAAAAAACTGAGCATCGTGACCCCCGGGAGGTGGCTCGGTCAGTGGCCTTTTAGCCTTTTCGGATAGGGCTCTTACCCTTGAGTTCCCATTCCCTTCCAACCCTTACCCATCCTTTTGGTGCGTGTCCTTTTGTGCGGCAATCGGAATATTGATACGGCTAGACATCGTTTTTTGGGGGTAGTATGGAAAAGAAAAGAGTCGGTACACTGCGGTGCATATTTTTTTGGGTCTTGCCATGAACCTTACTGATGCCACGCTCGTGCTGCTGCTCGCGGCACGTATCCATGGGACTGACGAAGCCGTCCGTGCCTCGGCGAAGAGCGTGGTCAAGAAGTTGCCGCGCAGTAAGCGTGATCTGATCTACAAAGTAATCGAAAGCCGAAGTCCGCTCGAGCTGGTGGATTTTCTGGCGCAGAACCTGGATGCGGAATGATAGGCTGCGGGTGTGTGCCCATCCCTGACCCTTTGCATCAGAGCCCCGCGGCATGGGTTTTCTGGGTGTCAGAAAAAAGGGCCCAACTCGCGTTGGGCCCTGTGATGCGATTGCAGCGGTGAGGTAACGATCAAACTCTATCGTTCATGCATCGTGAGTCATCCATTACCATCTGCTTCAGTTGCTGCTCGAGGTTGAGCACATACTCCGAGGCGCTTCGGGCGTGACCACTGGCGCGAAAGATCGCGCGTTTGTCAGCCTTGAGCAGGCTGAGCCAGGAGTCGATGTAGCCCTCGTGTCGCAACTCTCCCTGTATACCGGCGTAGGCACATAAAAAAGCGGCACCCATTTCGGCGATCAGCTCCTCAAATGCATAGCCTGGCGAGCCGAATGGACAAGGAGAGGTCCCGCTCTTGCGCTGCAATCGAGAGTGGTGTCCGGTCCAGTGCGTCAGCTCGTGCAGTGCGGTGGCGTAGTATCCACCTTGATCGTGAAACTGCGCTTTTGTCGGCAGTTGGATGAGATCCCTGATCGGGTGGTAAAAGGCTTCGTCGGAAAATCGATGAATGATATTTGCGCCCGAACTTAGCAAAAAACTTTCCGCAGCACTGTTGGGGAAGAAGGGATCGCTCGGCTCCGTCTCGAGCAAGGTTTCGTTTAGCGTTTCGAGCCCCTCCGTTTGCTCGATGTTGAACAGGAAATGCGTCCTGAGAATGCCAAAATGAGCGACCTTAGGTTGACCGTTTTCATCGAGTACGGGTTGACCTGCCTCGGTCTGTTCCTCGCGCTCCATCGGCTTGTAGAGCACTGCCAGGGCGCTGTGCTCACCCTTACGGATGTGCCCACCGGCCTTTTTGGCTTGGTTGAAGGTCAGCCAACGATCTTGAGTGAACCCCTGCAACCTGGCCTCGGCCCAGAGCAGCGGTAAATTGATCCCCGAATACGGACGACGCGTGATGGCATTGATGGGGAAGGGTTGATGATGACTGACGTCAGCTGAGCCACTTGAGGACCAGGGTTTGATCCAGGGGGTAACGCCTTGGTCCAAAGCTTTAACGATCTTGTCTGTCACGTCTTGGTAGATATCGCGCATGGCAATTTCCTCGAGAGAAAAACGGAGGAACGCCGTGCCCGTCGGGGAGGGTTCCCCGGTTGGGTGATGTGCTGGATTGATGCAGGTCTTGCATGCCGTCCGAATGTGGAGGTGGGCGCCGCCAATTGCGCTTAGCGCTGGTGTTCTCCTGCAAGCGCTATCAGCAAGGCGCCAGGCTGATCCGGTTCTTGGAGTAGGCTCAGACTCAATTGCAGCAACGGGTCGTGGTCTAAGTAATCAGTTGGTTCAATGTGGATTACTTCGAACAGCACGTAAGGCTTGTGTGGATAGGCCAGGTGGGCTTCGAAGGCTGCGCGCAATACGTGGCTCAACCGATCGACCTGCAGCTTCTCAGCGTGATCGGGTTGCTCGAGCAGTACTGCGCGTTGCCACGCGCCGGGGGTGAACACGATGGGCAACCGAAGGGTGTTCAGAGTTTCCGGTGTAAGTGAGTCGGGCATGGTATGTCTCCGTTGAAAACGCGAAGAAACCTGTCCTGTGCGGGGAAAGATTTCCCCGCAGTGGGTTGAAGAAAATCAAGAGGGCTTATCTCACGAGCAGCGCTCGAAAGGCGCTCAGTAGAGCAGTAGGCGTTCATCACCGTAGCAACGGTCACCGTGCGAGCCACCGAACGCTAATCGCACTTGGGGGGAACCATCATCGAAGTGACGTAGCCTTGAAGGTTCTGGCTACCTGGGAAAGTGCTGTCGATAACAGCGATCCGTACCTTGTATTTAGCTGGACGATTTATCTGGGTCAATCACTGTAGAGACGCTGTTTCACGGGGTCTGTCTTCTGGCTTCCAATGAAGATTTTTCGGCCGGAAAAACTGATAAGCGGTCAAGCACGGGCCGTTTTCAGTAGTAGGCTGTTACTCTTGTCTCAACCATGAAAACGCTCAGAAGAGGGCGAGACCATGCCGACTCAGCAACCTGTTCAGAGATCACGTGCCCACCGCTGGGCGTACACCTGTGGTCTGTCGGTGAAGCGTGGCTGCCGTAAGTTGAAAACGTTTGAATCCCGCGTGGTTGAGCGTGCGGAAACGGCAGGTATACCCGCAGGTAAATTACTTGTTCGCGGGAGTTTTCTGACTGCCAAGTTTGCTCTGCTCGGAGCATTTCTTTTTGTTAGCTTCTGGTTGTTTGTGCTCATGTGCACAATCGTCGTATTAGCAGCTATCCCAATTCAAGATTCAGACACTCCAGGTATTGACGATCTCGATGATCCAACGCATAGAACGTCTTGGCCTGAGCGGTACGATAAATGGGGTTCTCTGAAGTAGCCTCTTGGTTATTTCGAGCTCGATTTACCCGAAACAATTCTTGCACCGCTCATCAACTGAGAGGTTCCGTTAGAACTCGCTGTCTGTGCTGCATGGGTTCCCCTGCTGAGCATTCCTTCTACGCCTGAACCTACGCTATATCCGGCCCAACTCATGGCCCCTAGAAACAGCATCGGCAGCACGATGAACATCGCCCCCATCACATACTCGATCACCTGTGCCGTGACGGTTCCATCCATGAAGCCGGACGTAGGCAGCGACAACAGAACCTGATTGGAAGTCGAAACCTGGTTGTACAGTGTATCGAGCATGCTGGAGTCGACCCAGCGAGCCAGCTCCCACCAGAAGCTCAGCATGTGAAGCGTGAACAGCGCGAACGTCACCGTCATGACGGCTTTTAGCTGGTAGGTACTGACCAGCAGGATCAGCGGCAAGCTGATGATGACTCCCATGATTAGGAAGGCCTGCACCATCGGCAGGGCGGCGCGTAGCGCGTTCATTGCCGGGAAGTTGCTGAAGGAGCCGAGCGCCAACCCGGTATTGGTGGCCAGGTTATTAAGTCCCTGATTGATCGAGCCGCCACGGGCGCTGGAGCCATAGTCCTGGTACACCTGTCCGGGCGACATGGACATCGATTGCTGGCGCGGGCTGACCAGCTCGCGCAGGGTGGCATCCTCAATCTCGTTGCTCGAACGGCCAGTCAACCAACCTTTCAGCTGAGTCAGCAGTGAAGGATCGACCTGCTCGATCAAACGCTCGCGCAAGCCGACACCACTGTCACTCCACCACTGCTTGCAGTTGGGGTAGCCCGCGCCATTCTCCAGCCGAGGCAAGGAAATATCGCGGCTTTCGTCATACGGCCAACTGACTCGCGGTATACGTGAGCGATCAGTGTCGTAGTAGCCAGGCGTGTCGAGAAAATAGCTTGAGCCGATCCAGGACGCGTCGTGACTTTGCGCCTTGTCCAACTGGGGGCGATTGGTGAACAGCCGAGAACGGGAATAGCCATAACAGTCACGAGTGAAGTCGGCGACTTCCTGCAGCAGGACCTGACTGTCGATGCGCGAACTGTCGATCTCCATGCGCATCTGCCGGATATCCGGTGCACATGGAATGGAAGCGGTGGCCGCCGCGGCTATGCCTTTGCTCAAGGCATGCACCAGAAACCACCAGGTCGGCACATTGGCGGAGCGTTCGCCAATGGTATTGAAGGTCGTCCCCCAGGCGGTTTCTGCTGGCTTGGCGACACTCACGCCGCAGCGTTGGCTCGCCGCATCATCGAACGTCATTGAGGCGAGGCTCAACGGAAAGACCGGCGCGCAGCCAAATAACACGACGATGTAGGCCAGCCACAACCGGTTCTCGATCCGCGGCACCGAGAGCAGTCCCTTGTTGCCCTCATCCGCACCTTGCTGACGAGCAGACAACCATTCCTGCAAGATGATTGCACCAAAGGGCGCGGCAAACAGCCCGGTGTCGGACAGGACGCTCCAGAGTCCGTTGTTAATGATCCAGGCCAGCAGGGAGAGGTAAAATTCCAGGTAGCTGTTGGTGCTCAGGAGCATGGTGGTGACCTCACAGTCGGGTGAGTTCGGCGCAGGTAAAGAGCAATAGCCCTAATGTCCCGATGCGTTTCACGCGAAGTCGATCCTGGGGTCGCTGTCGGTAGCGCTGAAGCAAATCCCACCAGAGCGCAAAGAGGGCGCCGTAGAGCAGGGCACGCCACCCCCGCAGATAGGGTCGTACGGATTCAAATGCCTGCTGCCAGGCCTCGAAACTACCCAGCGCAGTGCGGCCGATCCAGGCGACCAGTACAGCGGTCAGGATCATCACTGCGGCAATCCCCAGACTCGAAAGCAAAGTGAATAGCGGTGAGCGTTTCATGGCTCACTTGCGCCTGGCGTCAGCATCATTGAGTCGACCGGGCTCGGGGTCGCCTTGCTCGACGGTACGCGATGCGTCGGCACCACCGGCATGCCGGTCGAGCACCAGGCTGGCGGTGTTGGTGGCGAGCATCTGCCGGACCTGCAGTTCAGTCTGCAGCAGGCGTATTTCGCGCTCCAGAGCGTCGATATTTTTCGTCAAGGCGGTTTGGGCCGGCTCGGCGGAGGCGATGTTCGGTTCGTGACTGCCCGCCAGCAGGGTGCGCAGTAGCAGCAACGCTTTGTCGAGCACGCTGGACAAGGCTGTCTCACTGGCCAGGCGGCGTGCCAACAGATCTTGGTCGGGATCGTCGCGCAGGGCTTCAATCACGCCACGGGTCACCGGCAGCATCGGGCTGGAGGCTTTCGCCAGGTTGTCAGGGGTAGGCCGCAGTGAGCCCGACAACAGCCCTTGCAGGGCCTTGAGACGTTCGCTGTAGGCCTCCTGGATCAGCGGCGTTAACCCACTGCCAGCGGTAGCGCGCAGGGTTTCACAGGCGTCGCAGGTCGTAACTTCGCTCTCGCCCAACACCCGAACGGCCCATTCGGATTCCTCTTGGGGCGAGGTCCATGTCTGGCAAATAGCCCCACCCAGACAATCACTGCTACTGATCGAGGCGCTGTCATCCACCGAACGGTTATGCAGCAGGTTATAACCCGCGCGCACCACGTCGGCGGTCACCCGAATGGGCGTCTGCCCATTGCCTCCAGCCTTCGAGCCGCCGACCCAGGACACGCCATTGTTGCCGTTGCGGGCCTCGGTGTTTTTCACCGCAGCCACCGCATCGCCACCGGTTTGCTCCAGGTTGCCCTGCATCTCCTGGTTCTTGGCCAGCGCGCCCCAGCCGGCTTGACCAACCTTGTCCGCCATCTTCTCGGCCATGGCCTGGCAGGTCAGCTTGGATCGGTCGAAGTCGATGCGACCCTGCATAACGCCGTTACTTAGCAACTCATAGAGACCGGGATTGGCGCGCTGGATGATCAACGCTGGCAGCGACATTACCGCTTGGGTCGCGTTCTGCACGATGCTGCTCATGATCTGCTGGAAACCTTCGGTGGCGCCGTTCAGCTGGTTTTGCAGGGTGTTGGTGAGACTCATGTTTCCGCACATCATGTTCGCTCGCCAAGATCCGCCGATACCGAGCCCGCTGGGACGGTAAAGCGAACTCGGTGAGCCGACTGCCGAGCCGCCACCAATGGTGTACATGACTCGGTCGTCGAGTACTTCGCCTTGAGTACCCAGGCGGTAATCGCCCTCGCCCTCGCCGGCGTGGGTAGGCGTGGCCATGGCGAGCAGTCCGCAGAGCAACAGGCTCATCACGCCCAACCATGATCGCGCGCAAAGCCGACTCATGACGCACCGCCTTCGAAGTCGATACTGAACAGAAAGGTCTGCCCCTCACGTTTGCAGCAGCTATAGGGGCGCCACAGCGACCAGGCGTAGCCGCCATCCGCGCTCTGTACCGGATCGCTGGGGAAGATGGCGCACGTCGGCTGAACCAGCGGGTAGAGCAATTGCCATGTGTGGGTCGACGCGTCGTTTTCAACGATCGGGCCCGGTGGCCAGTAGCCGTCGCGTTTGGCAGGCGTCAGTGGTACGTACACATGCGGCTGCCCGTTACGGGTAATCACATCGCCGGCCCGTTGCGCCATGACGGCGGCCGCCTTGAAGTCGTCGGGCTGTACCAGAAAGCCCTGCCGGGGATAAACGTTGGCCCACATGTTTCCCGAAGCCTGACGGCCAATTTCACGGATTCCCGGCATGAGCGACTCGGGGTAAAGACTTTCTGGGATGCCATGGCGCCAGGCCAGTGAGTCCAGGGTACTCAGGTAGTAGGGCATGAACGCAATAGCGCCGCTGGCGCAGGCATAGCCGGATTGCGAAGCCAATTGCGTGGCGGCCCAACCTCCCGGGTGGCCGATGCCATCAACGTTTTTGAAGCGAGGCAAATTGTCGCGCTGGGTGTTCGGCGTGATCAGGTTGCCGCCCCCCTCCGCACCGCTGATGGGCGCGGAGAGGGTGGCCATCTCGGTCCAGGGGTTATTGCCCGTGATGGCATAGCTCGAGACCACGAGTTCAGGAATGAAATGACGAACCTTGGTCGAGGTTTTGACTGTGCAACCTAAGGGCGTGCAGAGGAGCCAGAAACAAATGCCGACGACCCTGTAGGCGAGGCAATTTGGCGAAAGCACAGAGGCGGTGATGCTGCCGGTATCCAGTGCCATGCTTGGGCCGCACGCCAGCAGGATACATAGCGCCAAAGGCCTTAGCTTTGTGGGCGGGATTGACGAGCAGGCAACAGGCATGATCCAGGCTCTCGGTGTATGGCCTAGGCAGGTTCGGTTACAGCCTGAAGACTGTCAGTGGAAATTATGAAGGCGGATCTATCGGATTTGTGAGCCGTGAGACTATTATTTGACGTGAAGGGCGCTGCGCAGAGTATCGGGTTTTGCAAGTAGCTGATCTGTGGTGATTTCGAGAATATTGGCGAGCTTGCACAGGACCAACAGCGACGGATTGCCCGTGCATCGTTCGATTTGACTGACGTACGTGCGATCTACCTCGGCCATGAGCGCGAGCTGCTCTTGGGTAAGGTTTTTCACGCGTCGCATCAAGCGGATGTTTTCCGCCAGCTGAAGACGAAGCTGTTCGTAGTCTTGAGTCATGCGCGCAAATTGCGCCTTGAGGGACTCTCAATCCACGGGATATAGTCTACATTGGCATTGATCTAGGCCATTTGATGCTCATGCCTGTTATCGAGCGTTCATTTGGCTTCGTTAAGCTTTTCGAAGCTGGGCCCAACGTCTAACAATAAATCAGAAATCTAGGGTGTGTATGGACGAAAACTACATTTCAATTCCTGCGGCGGATGGTTGCCCAAGTCTTCTGACACCTTGGGGCAACGAATTTGCCCCAATGATCGAACGTGGCGTGCAATGCGCCCAGGCCTGGCTTGATACGCCCGGCGAGATTCCACTGTGGTGGGAGTTGGCGCAAGCGCGCAAAACCTTTCCTGTCGGTGACTGCCAAGATGCTTTTGAAGCTGGATTCCTGTTGAGGATCCAGCAACGGCTTCAAGGCGCATGACAGTAACCTGTCGCTCGCTTTAGAGCGCGATAGCTGAATAGATTTCCCTATACGGGTTCTATTCCTCGGGCTCTATCAATCCGTTCAGCTACCCGATAAGCCGCTTCCAACTCCGAGCAGCAGTTGTCTTGCATCAGTGTCCAGCGCTCAGCTTTTTCCTCGGGCTCCGTCATGGCCAGGGCGAGATAGAGGCTGGGTGGCACGGCTCGAAACAATGTTTCGAGTTTCTTCGACAGCACCACTCCTTCAGTGTATTTGCCCGGTTCTTTGCTGGCGGAGAGCAGCAGGGCTTTCTGTGCCGGCGTGAGCTTCTTGAAGCGAGCGATCTCTTCGATTTCCGCGGGCGGCATGTTTAAACAAATCCACCATTCAATCATGTTGAGCATGGTCTGCGCGGCGGTGGGAAAGTCGGCAAGGTTCTGTGTGGCCAGCCAGAACCAGGCGCCAAGTTTGCGCCACATCTTCGTGCCCTTGACCACGAACGGCGCCAGCAATGGATTCTTGGTGATGATATGGCCCTCATCGGTGACCATGATGATCGGTCGACCCAGGTACTGATCGCGCTCGGCAAGGTTATTCACGGTGTTCATCAGGCTGATGTAGCTGATGGACATTTGTGCCTCGTAGCCTTCGCGAGCGTAAGTGGCCAGATCGACAATGGTCACATCGCTCTCGGGCCAAGGCGTGCCCTCGCGATCGAACAGTTCGCCCTCGAAACCCTGGCAAAAAAGGTCGATGGATTCCCCCATTTCCTGGGCGCGCTCGCGACGTTTCTCCGGCAAGTGCGGGTCGGTGGCGACGCGCAGCAAGGCGTCACGCACGTCGCGGGTCAGTACTTGACGGCCTGCTGTGACACAGGTCTGTGCCGCATCGAGAATGCACTCGCGGATCAAGCTGCGATCGGCTCGACTCAGGCGCGCCTCTTCCTTGGCCTCGCCGCCGGTGATCATCAGGCGGGCGGTGATTTCCAGTTCGCCGAGAACATCGCGCTGGTCTTCGCGACTGGTTACCACCTCATCGTCCAGCTCATCGATAGACAGACTCGCTACCTGATCCGGCTGCTCGACCAGGCGCCAAGCGTCGGCGAACGGTGCGAGGCTGACCGAGGCGCCAGGTTTCAATTGGACCTTGTTGACCGACAGGCCCTGTGTCGCGAAGTAGTCGCCCTGCAAGCCGAATGAGTTGCCGGCCTCGACGATAAACAGGCGAGGGCGGTACACGGCCATGACCTGCATCAGTAGGGTGACCAGAGTGGCCGACTTGCCGGCGCCGGTGGGGCCGAACAACAGCAGATGACCATTCATGGCTCGGTCCAGGCGTGATAACGGATCAAAACTCAACGGCGAACCAGCACGATTGAACAGGGTGATACCTGGGTGGCCGGTGCCGGTGCTGCGGCCCCACACCGGAATCAGATTCGCCAGGTGCTGGGCAAACATCAGGCGGGTGTACCAGTTGCGCGTGTCGCGGGCCGGGTTGTAAGCCATCGGTAACCAACGCAGGTAACTGTTGCAGGCGGCGACTTCATAGCCTTCGCGTACCGGTTGTAGGCCCGCACCCAGTAGTGCGTTAGCCAGGCTGACCGAGCGCTGGTGCAATTGCTGTTCATCGTTACCGCGCAGGTAGAACGCCAGGGTGCCGCGGTACAGCTTGTGCTGGCGACCGATGATTGCACGAGCCTCTTCAACATCTTGGCGGGTCTGGGTCGAGGCCAGGTTTTCACCGATGGCTTTGCGCGCCAGGCGGTTCAACTGCTCCTCAAGTACATCCTGCGGTTTGACCACCAAGGTTAGACTCATGACTGTACCTTCGGGTAACTGGTCGAACAGTGCATTCACCGCGTCACCTTTGCGGGTTTCTCCGGTGAGTTGACCAATCAAGGGCGCTCGGCGCAGCTTGTCCACCACCATGACCCGATGGGGTTGATCATCGAAAAACCAGAGCCCGTGCTGGACATCCGAGCGCGGTTCGTTGAAGAACAGCCGCTCGGCGAAGTCATGATCGAAGGGCAGTTCCAGCGACTCGCCGTCGCCCGACTCCGGATAGGTCACGCGGCGGTAGAACTCCTCGGGCGCTTCATCAGTGAGCCTGGGTGCCGGATTGAACCAGGGCACTAACCAGGCATACAGAGCTCGGCCATCGACTCGCGTTGTTTGCACCCCGCATACCTGCAACGAAGCAGCAATACGTTCGCAAGCCTGATGCAGGGATTGCATCGGGTTGAGTCCTGTCTCCTCAGCGTCAGACTCAAGCCAGCGATAGACCACCAGTCGCACCCGACGGTTATTGCCGCGCCAGGGCAGGCGCGTCACCACCTTATCCTCAAACAGACCACCGGGCTTGGCGATGGCCTTCAGATGACGGCGGCTGAGCTCTAAATACACCTCGGTGAAGACCGTGGCTCGCGCGCTGTCCTGGATATAATCGGTGAGCCGGGTCAGGTAGGGGGTGAAGTCGTTGTCGTCCTGACAGAAAAACTGCGCCACCCACGGCGCTTGGTCCAGCTCGTCAAAGCTATCCTGCAGGGCATCCTCGAGGGCATCGCGGGCGGCCATCAACCAATCGGGTTCGCGCCCTTCAGTGCCAATGGGCAGCAACTCGAACACGGCACCCACCGAGCGGTTGTCATCCAGTAGAAAACACTGCTCGGTGTCGAGGTATTCGACCCATGGCAGGTGATCGGTGAAGCTGGGGTTATGCGCATAGAGTGCAGCTTCATCGGCCAAGGTGGCGCGAGGGCGCAATGGGTGGC
Organism: Pseudomonas nabeulensis; assembly: GCF_004682045.1. Lineage (GTDB taxonomy): Bacteria > Pseudomonadota > Gammaproteobacteria > Pseudomonadales > Pseudomonadaceae > Aquipseudomonas > Aquipseudomonas nabeulensis. Next base: position 89,890 of record NZ_QUZT01000004.1, on the reverse strand, counting down.
GCCAGGCTTTCCATGCAGAAGTGCGGTTGCCCGCATCGCTGGTACGCACTACAAGTCTTCCTGACGTTCACCGGGTAATGCGTACTGCACCCGTTGGTAGAACGGAAAGACGGTCGAGTAACCCGGAACCGGTGCCTGCTCGGTACCACTCAAATGCGGATACACGTACAGCACCAGATCGGGATTGGGCAGGCGCGGGAACAGGTTGCGGATCTCGTTCGCCGCTGTGCGCGTGTACGGTTCCTGGAGAGCCGCGGAGACATCTGCCTGAGCCAGCGGGCGGCGTAACTGCTGTCGAGCATCCAGCAGTTGCTGCTGAGTGCCTTGCGAACCGGCGCCGTTCCAAATATCCATCATGGTTTGCTCGCCATGGGGCAGCAGCGTGTCTTTGTCGGTGGAACACCCCGTCAGGACCCAGCAGAGCAAGCTAATCCAGGTCAGGCAGAGAAGCATGGTCTTTTTCATGGCGAACGCTCCGGCCCTTGGGCTCGTAGTCGATGGTGATCTCATGGTCGAGGTGCAGTGCGACCTGTGCTGCAGGTGGTACGTACACGGCAGCAAAGGCTTCGCCATACAGTTTGTTCACCCACTCGCGGATGTCGCTGACCCCACCACTGAGAATTGAATTCAGTGCGCTATTGCCACTGCTGCTGGTGACTCCGAGCGTACTGCCGCCCGAACTGATCACACTGCTGTTGTTCCGCTCATCCCCGAGCAGCGCTGCGACACCGGCACCGGCGGCAGTGATCAGGCTTTGGCTGCCGAGGTATTGCTGGGCGTTCGAGCGGCGCTCGCCAGCGATGCAAGGAATGCCATACGGATCGGACAGGTAACCGAGCCCGCCACGGATCTTGTCGGTGTTCGAGCTCTGGGTGGTGGACGCAGTGCGGCTGGCTATCGCCTTCGGCTGAGGCACCGTGCGGATGGTGCCATCGGTAAACACAAAGGTAATTGACTCGACCTGTCCGCGTACGCAGGACAGGGTCCAGTCACCGGACGCCGTGCCGCTCATCACGGCCCCCGCGACGTCCGGCAGGTCGATGCCGTTGGCGGTCAGGTTCTCCGGACCGACCAGCACCTTGAAGGGATAGGGGTCATTCACGGTGCCGTCCACCGGGACTCGGCCGATCAGCGCGGTCATGGCGACCGAGCCCATCAGCGTGGCGTTTTCGGGGATCGTGTAGACCGGCTTCGCGCCTTCGGTACGATCAACGGATCGCGTGAGGTCGCGCTCACCCTTGGTAACTGCACGTAACTGTTTCTGGCTGCGATCAATCGCGTTGTCTTTCAAGCCTTCCAGAGAGTTGAAAGCGGTAGGCAGGCTCAGTGCGGAGGAAGTCGTGGTTTTGCCTCTGGCGTCGGTGGACGGAGCATCCGAGGGTTCAATCCACTGCAGCGCATCATTGGTAGAGTGTCGCCCTTCGAACTGAGCGCCGTCGCCGGGCTCAAGCCCCAATCCGATCGGCATGTCCTTGCTTTTGCCAGCTAGCCCCGACAACTGTTCCTGCAATTGCGTCAGCAGGCCACGAGCCTGACGACTGTCTTGTTCCGCTTTGAGTCGGGCCTCGTTGGCTTGGCGGCGGCCTTCGTCGACCTGCTGGGTCACACTGCCAAGCGCCGTCTGGATACGCGAGTCGACACTGTTTTCCCGCTCGCGTAGGCGGTTGTTTTCCGTCTGCAGTGAGTCATTGTGTTTCTTCAAACCGAGCATGTCGCTGCGCATGGCCTTCACCTGGCCGACCAGGGTGGCGACCGTGTCGCGTGGGGTATCGCCCGCAATGCCGAGCGACTTGGCTTGCTCGGCGGATAATTGAATATTGCCCTGATCAACTGGGTGCTCTGGAGAAGGTGTGCTGCCACCCGGGACCCAGATTTTCAGGATGATCAGCACCACGCCCAGCAGCGCAGCCGGTACCAGCCATTTGAGCAAGGCGTTAGCTTTCATCGTCAGCACCTCGCGCAACGGGCGGGAGCAGCACCGCTTGTTCGAGGCCGGCACCGCGAGTGACGAGATAGGCGATCGTAGTGTCTTCGGCACTGCCGACCGGCCCGAGGAAAGCATGCTGGAAGGCCGCGGCGAACAGCTTGGCCTGAAGCCGGCGCGGATCGAGTTGCACCGTCGCTGGACCACGATTGCGCAACTTCACCGCCGTCACCCAGTAATCACCGAGTCGCCAGGCGGCGATGGGCGTGCTGGACACGTTTTCGGTCGGCAGCAAGGTCGGCAGTTCGCTGCGCAGCTTGAGTGGTACGCGGCTTACGCCGGGTAGGGATTCTACGGTGCGCAGCGACGCGTACAGGCTCTGTGCGGCATAGCGGGTCAACGCGACCGGGATCGGCGTACGTTCTTGAACAGGGGCGGTGCTCGATTCAGTCTCGGCAGCCTGCACCGGAGCATGCTTGAGAATGCGCACAGGCTCCAGCGGTTGATCGCCGGGCGTGGTCGCGATATCCAGCAGGATGATCTCACCCGTCGCGACCGATTGCAGTTGCAGTCGGGTCGGGGCAATGGCTTCCGACGCGCGCAGGTACAGCGTGCCGCCGGTGGATTGCACGCGCAGCTTGCCCGTCAAGGTTGAGGGCACGCCGACGCGAACAGCCTCATCGACAAAGACCACTCGCTCCTGATTGATCACCAGCGGGACCGCGAGGGGGAGGCGTTCCCAATGCATCAGCTCGACGGCCTGTGCCGCGACTCCCCACAGCGTTAGTGCGACGGTGAGTCCCAGGGTCGACATCCGCTTCATGGTTCACCTCCAGGCAGGAAGATTTTTTGCGGAGTGCCCTGGTAGCAGTCCAGCGCCAGCCCCCACTTGTTGCGCTCGGGATCCAGGTCAAAACGCACCACGCGCAATGGATAGCGCACCACCACCCGTTTTACCGGTTCGGCGGCGTAATACTCATCGGCGTTGAGGTCGAGCTTGACCAGCCAGCTGTCGCGGTCGAGTTGCTTGACCCTGAGTTCCGGATCTTCGCTGTAGCCGCGGCCCAGAATTTCGTAGACGCCACGCACCCGCTGGCGCAACTCGCCGGCGGCCTTGCGGTACTCGTAGTCACCGTCGAGGAAGGCCTTGCAGGCGGGTGTCAGGTAGGACTGCAAGCCATAGATGGCGCGGCGATAGTCCTGCTCGCCATCCGAGGGCCAGCGGTTGAGCTGACCAAAGATGTACAGGGCAAAGGCATACACATTCTCCGAGGGGATATCCCACCACTTGCGCGTGCTGCCCGAGCGCAGATCTGGCGGTACATGTACGGTCAGATCGGTCGGTGCCGAGCGCCAGCCATACCAGAGTCCGGCACAGAGCAGAGTAAGGATCACTACCGCCAGACGCAGGCTGAAGATATGGGCCTGTTGGGCATCGACCTTGTTCCGAAATCGGCTCATGGCTGCCACCGTGACAGGGCAGGACGCAGCCGACGCGAACGGCGAACGGTCCAGGCACCGGAGTGGAGGATCAGACTGCCGCGACCCAAGCGCCAACGGCTGGCGAGCATCCATTCGAGTTTGCGGTACAACCAGGTCTCGGGGCGAGCCCGTTTGGCCCGGCGCAATAGCGTGCCACCGGCCAATAACACCAGCGCCATGCCGGCGATCATGCCGGTCGGCGCTATGGCAATGGAAGCGGTGGCAATCGCTAGAGGAACGCCCAGCAGCAGGCCAATGACGGCGCCGGCGCCGAGTGCTACCCACATCTCATCATTGGTCAACCCTCGCAATACGGCGGGATCACGATTGAGTCGCTCTGGAAGAAAGACCAAGGTGCCGTCGGCAAGGCGTTCGATAGTGTCGTTCATGCCGACCTCACAGAATGGCGGCCGCCTTGGTCAGGAACCAGATGATGATCACCACCAGCAGGGCACCGATGCCGACCACTGCACCCAAGTCCTTCCAGGTCTTTCGTTGGTTTTGCACGTCGGCGTACACGGTCAACGAGTGCCACGCCACCCCCAAGAAAGCGAGTAGGGCGATCAGCAGACCGAGCAGGATGCCGCCGTCGTAGGCATAGTTTTTGATCGTCTCGATCAAACCGGATCCTTCGCCGCGCGAAGGGGCTTCCATGGTGGGGAGCTCGGCAAAAGCCAGGCTTGGGCCGAGCACCAGCAGCAGTCCGATCAAGCGCTGGCTCGCACGATCACGCAGGTTGTTTTTCAGAGGGGTAAAGCACTTGAGCATGGCGGCGATCTCCTGGGTTAGGACAGGGTGAAGAACATCAAAACCAGCAAGGTGAGCAGCACGCGTGCGGCGCTGCCGCCGAAGGCTCCAAAGCGCACGCTGCCGCTCGCCCAACCCCGGTAAGCCGTCCACATCACCCAGGCGCACCACAGCAAGGTCAGGACGAGAACCAGGGACAGCCACAGCGTCGAACTGCTCTGCGGTGCGAAGCCGGCGGCGTTTTGGAACGCAGCGATCTGAACGTCAGTCATGCTCATGGCGAGGGCTCCGCAATCGGAGTGTCGAGGCGGTAATTACCGACCAGTTCACTGGGGTCGCGGGGTTGCGCACGGGAGGGGAACAGATAGCTCTGCACCCCTTGGTGGATGCGCTGAATGTCCTGGGTCAGTCGGGGGTAGTCGAATCGATAGCGTTCGATTGGTTCAAGGGTACGGGCTGCCTCCGCTCGCGTCGCAAGGCGTTCGAGAGTGTCGAGTTGCTGCTGGACTAGGCTGAGCTGTTCCTGCTCATGAGTCGATGCGGCAAAGCCGCTGCCATGAGCGATGGCCAGTGAAAGGAATAACAAGCAGCGAAAGACGGTAGTCGACATGATGCTGGTCCATGTGGAGATGGCGCCAGCATCAAGTTAGGGGTTGAATTAATCAGTATAAAACGCGAGATGGGATGTATCGCTTTTTTGGAGGCGAGCGGAAGAAACTTACCCACACATACACTAGCAATCGATTGGGCGAAAAAGAGAGCCCAGTCTAGCAATCCTTCCCCATTAGTAATGTGTTGCTCATAGGGCAATGAGTGGATTCACTTCTGCTTGAAACGCGTATGGGTGACGAAGAGTCCATCATCGCTTAGCATGGGGGCGTTCACTTCTCATTTCCCTAACCTGAAGGAAGTTTCACATGTCTCGTTTGGCTGAATTTCGCAAGCTTGAACAACAACTGGCCGAACAGCTCGCAGAGCTCGAGTCGATGAAAAGTGACTCCGGTCTGAAAAAAGAAATGGAATTTGAGAGCAAACTACGTGCGTTGCTTGGCGAGTACGGCTTCAGCTTAAAGAACATCATTGGCATCCTGGATCCAGAGGCTGGCTGTCGTACCTCGGCACCAATAGTTGCCTCCGTAAAGGCCATCCGTAAGGCTCGCGAAGTGAAGATTTACAAGAATCCAAACTCGGGTGAGGTGATCGAAACCAAGGGAGGAAATCATAGACAACTGAAAGAATGGAAAGTCGAGTTTGGCGCAGACGTTGTTGACTCGTGGCGTACTCAGTAAGATCGGTTTGATGACCAAGGGCCTGTAAGGGCCCTTTTTTATCGGTGAGAATGATAAATCCAGAGTGCAAGTCTTGACCCGGTCCTGCACCAGTTTAATTGCTGGTTAGATCCTTGAATTTCGCCCAAATCTTGGAAGCCTACATTTCATATGATGCTCTAACCCATAATGGGAGTCGTGGACGACCTCTAGCAGTTTTATTTGCATTCGTATGGTGTGTCAGTTTTGGGTCGCAGGATAACTATCCTGGCATCGGGATATGTAAAGAAAAACCGGTTTTTCCGAATCAGAGATACTTCTTGAATGTCGTTGCCGTGATTGCCGTAATGATGCCGAGCATCACAGCACAAGGGAAAAACACAGCCATGGGATTGAGCGAAAAGGGTAGGGACAAGTAGATAACCCAGGGCACGATCAGCAGTGGTATCACGGCTCGTTTAGCTCGATGGTAGACAAAGCTACTTTCTCGCCCTGCGCCAAATTTACGTAGGTCCCGGCGCATCAGTCCATCGACAAAACCAGTGAACATGGCCAGCAGAAACAGGGGGATGGCCAGGACCAGAATGGTCAGGCGCACCACGAAGGTAAAGGTCACATATACCGCTGCCAACACGAAATCCTCAATGCTCACGTAGAGCTGGTTGATCCAGCTCCAGACGCCGTTGCCCTGGCTCGACAGCCGCGCCTGCTGGGCAAAATCCGCAAAGCCGGTCTTGACCAGCAGCCACTGATTAAGGAAATCCAACCACTGGACAATCGTTTGCCCGGGTTGTTGGAGGATGAGTGACGATTTGAAGTGCTCGCTGAGCCAGCCCAGTTCGCTGGTCAGCATGGCCTGACTATGCAGCCAGCCTTGATCTCCCCAGAAGAGCAACAGACCGACGAATTCGATGAGGATCGAAAACAGCAATGAGGCGACCAGCAAACCAATGATTCGCAACATCAGGCTAATCGTCGAGACAATTAGCCCCGGATGTTGGATCGGTTGTGGCGGCGTGTTTTGTGTGGAAGTCGCCATCGTTCACTCCATTGTGCGCCGCAGAGTTGATGTCGTCCTTACGCCTTCCGAATGTGTGTTTGCGTAATCGAAACCTAGTCAGAGTAGGGTTACCGCACCTGATCTAAATCGAAGTTAATGGTTGGGCCGCCACCGCTTGCGCTCCACCATTGTCCTGCCTGCGCGTTGTAGGTCGCCCGCATCCGTTGAGTGAGTTCTTGCAGATCCTTGGGCATGGCATCGTCCTTGGAGGGTTTAGGCAAAGGCATACGGACTTTCCAGAGCTGGCCACCGCCCTGGAAGGAGAACATTTGTCCCTTGGGCAAACTGACAATGTGAGCCGGCTCGATCAGGGGCACGCTGGTGCTGCTGACGCGATCCTGGGAGGACGAAGTGAAGTCCGTGTTGGCCTCAGGATCGGAGGTGTCGGTGGCGCCTGACACCAAGGTCTTGGTCAGCACGTTAACCTTGGGCAACTGCTGGGTGAGCAGTTCCGCAGTGGCGGTCTCGCGCACGCGGAGCATCTGCAGGGTGTTGAAGTTGCCAATCACCTGACCGGCCTTGGCGCGGTTACCGATGCGCGCTTCGATATCGCTGAGGGTCTGGGTGTAGGCCGTCACTTGGATACCGGCGCCACCGCCCTTGTTGATCAGAGGGATGAATTCATCGCCCATCAGCTCATTGAACTCGTCAGCGTGCAGGTTGATTGGCAGCTTGTCGGTGCTCCTGCTCGATGTAGGCAGACCATGGTCGATACCATGTTTGTAGATATGGCCCGCGACCGAGACAAGGTCGGCGAACATGGAGTTGCCCACGGCGGCAGCGACCTCGGCGTCGGTCAGCGCATCCAGGCCGACGTAGACGATCCCGCGTTTTCGGATGATCTGCATCCAGTCGAAGATCGGCCGTGGGTCGTCCAGATCGGTGTAGTCGGGGGCCAGCAGTTGGGCTGTCTTGCCTGTGGTGAGTTTCTCCAGCAGCGGCAGTAGCGAGGCCACGATTTTGTCGAAGTAAGTACGGTCATAGCGAACCGCCGAACGCAGTCCATCCAACACTGGATCGAATACCCGTTTCACCGCCAGGTACTGCTCGATGGCCACAACACGCTTTTCGCGCCCGATCATATGCCGGGGAATGTTTTTCTCGGTGAGCTTGCCTTCAAGCTGGACGATTACTTCCCATGCTTTCGGATCGGTTTTGGCGAAAAACTGCTGGGCGTATTCGATGAACAGTGCGTCGATGTTGACCACATGTCGCTGGATCTGCAGGTAGTCTGGACGTCGGCCCAGCTCGATCAAAGCACGGGCGATGATGTTGACGAATCGCCAGGCAAACTCGCGAAAGGCCGCAGAGTTGCCTTCACCGCTGAGCTGTCCAGCGATACGCGATGCTACCTCCGAGATGCGCCCGAAACGTCCCACGGCGTTGTAGCGGGCGGAGATCTCCGGCCAGCCCAGATGGAACACATAAAACTCTTTCTCCCGACCGGCGCGTTTGGCTTCGACGTACATCCGTTTGAGCAAGTCGGCGTCGCCCTTCGGATCGAAGACGATCACCACCTCATGTTCGATGCGATGAATGTCCTGCGTGATGTACACCTCGGCGAGTCGGGTCTTGCCGACACGGGTAGTGCCCAGCACGAGGGTGTGTCCGACCCGTTCGCCCAGCGGCAGACTGACTTCCGTTTCGTCGGGCTCGACCCCATGCAACAGCGGCGAACCACCGACTGGGGGCAAAGGGCGCAACGGATTGAACGCGCTATCCCAGGCGGTGACACGGGCCAATGCCGAGAGTAGAAACGGTGCATGTTCCAGGCGCCGTTCGAGTCCACGGGCCAGGCGGTAACAGGTCGGTTGGTCGACATAGTGAGCGACCGCCGGGTCTTGAGCTTCGACCAAGCGCTGGGTGTGCAGACGGCTCCAGCGAAAGCCGCGCCCCATGAACAGACGCTTTCGGCTGATCGGAATCTGGCGACTGGTTAGTTCGTAGCGGGGCAGCCGGCGGATATTGCGCCGATAACGCAGCACCTCCCAAGCTTGTCGCAGCCGGATAAGGCCGAACAGGGCATAGGATAGCGCTGCAACCAGACCGATCTCGGGTGACAGGGCCACAGCCCAGGGCGAGTACACGCACAACACCGCGGCAGCGATACAGATTGCTACGGTATACAGCTCCACCGCTGGCCGGAGCTTGGACTCCATCGCATGTTCGGCCATGACCTGGACTCACTGTTCCAGTGAGGTGGCAGTGATCAAGACGGGATAGTGCTCAATCTGCAGGCGGATGGCGATGTCGTTGCCGTTGACCGGCAGGATGGTGATGCCCGGAGCGGCTGCTCGAATCCGGGCCAGGGCTTCATTATCGGCCACTTCAACGGCGAGGCCAGCCGCGCCCATTTCCTGCAGTTCAGCAGCGCGTTGACGCAACCAAGTCAGCGACTGGGAATCGTCACCGATTAGGAAAAATGGCCGCAAACCAGGCATGCTCAGAGCGCGAGACGTGATCTGGCCGGGGCTCAAGTGGGAGCTGCGGACGGGCAGTATCCAGGCTTCATCGGCAAACGTGGACAGGTCCGCATGCATGGCCCGATCAGGCTGGGTCTTGTTGTTTATTGGCGGCCTGGAAACTTGAAAATGGGGTCGGGTGAAGTCGCTAGGCTGATCCTCGGCAACGGTCAGTTCCGGCTGGGCGAAAAGTGCCAAGAGCAGGATGCAATAACAGACACTGGGGATTCGCTTCATGGTGGTGTGCCCTGTTCAAAGGAAATCAGCAGCTGTTCGAGTCTCTGGGAAAAGCCAGCGCGGTAACGTGCGGCCGGCGCGCCTCCTGCCGGATGGTGATAGCGCCCGGCAGCCAAGACCCAATCACCGGTGGCATCGTGATGCTCCTGCAGCAGCGCGGCGGTCACGGCGAGATTTCGGTAGGGATCAAGGGCTTCGCAAGGGCTGGAAAAACGTTGTCCGTGGTAACCCAGGTTGGTTTGCCCGAGACCGGCATCGACCCGCTTGGCGTCATGTCGGGCGAGTGCCTGAAGCAAGGCGTGACAGGCGGCCTGGCGAGTGGCGAAGCGGTAGGGTGTTCCAGCGATGTTCAGGGTCCAAGGCCAGGGCAGCAGTCGACCACGGACGCGGGTACCACTCTCCTGCAGGGCAATAGCGAACAGCACCGTAGAAGGGATGTCGGCGTCATGCGCCGCCAGTTGGTAGGCAGGAGGCGGAAGTTCGTCAGCCTGGACGGCGAGCATCGTCAGCATGAGCGCAATGCCACTCAGTCGAAGCGTCGCCATTGTCCATTCACCTGTTGGTACGTGGCGGGCAACGGCCCCGGGGCACCCAGGCTGAACCAGCGACCACGGTCATGGTTCAAGGTGATCTGCTGGCGTTGGACCTTGACCGGATCGATGTCCGCTTGCCGAGCCCAGCTACGGACGCGTTCATCCTGGCCTTGGCTGCCCACCAGGTAGATATCGAACGCCGTGTCGCTGCTTTGCAGACGCTGCGCTTCGGCGGTGCACTCTGGGCAGTGGTCCTCCACAAACAGGGCCTGGCGCGGCATGACCGATGAGCTGGCAGGGGGCGGGGACGCCATGCCCTGGATCGGCAGCAGCCCGGGAAACAGCTTGGCCCAGGTCGCGGTGTAAGCGTTTTGGTAAGCCAACTCGCGCTCGGCGCGTTTGGCTTCCAGCGCTACCTGTAATTCGGCATAGCGCTTGCGCTCTTGGTCGGTCTGGGCCTCGACCCCGAGTGCGGTCAACGGATCGAGGTTCGGGCTCCAGAAACCGCGCGGGCCGGCTTGGATCTGTTCGAAGCGCGTCCACTCCTGCTCCGTCAGACCCCAGCTCGCCGCCTGTTCAGAGTCAGAGCGCCCCAGCGGAGCAGACTGCGTGTCCTGGGTCCGTGACTGTGTCGTGACGGGGTTGCCCACCGCAGCGCCCATGGCCAGTAGCGAAGCGAGACAGACAACGGTTGGCAGTAGCGTTCTGTTCATGATCACTTCTCAAGGGAGGTGCACGGTCTGATCTGGCTGAGCGGCCACCGCGAAGATGGCTGAGTTCGGCTCCAGTATTTTTAGGCGCCAAGCCCCTTGCTGCTCGCCGCTATGTAGCAGCCGGACATCCGTGAGCGAGCGACTGTCATGAGGTGCGACCGCAAGAAAGCGCTCACCACCGCGGGACTCGACACTCAATACTGAAAACGGTGGCGAGAGCGGGGTGGGTTTGGGGCGAGCGGTCTTTTTCGGTTTGGTCGCAGAAGGCGTCGGCGGTGGAGGGAATGGCTTGGTCCTGAGGTCCAGGAGCTGCTGCTCGACCTGTTCAATGCGTGCGCGCAGCGCTGTCAGGTCTGCCTGGGTGGCGCAGGCTGCGAGACCATCACGCAGTTCCTGTAGCTCTTGCGCCCACTGATCCAACATCGGATCGAGGGTACTGGCCTGTTGCTCACTAGTATCGACCATCTGCTTCAGGTCTTTCAGCGCGTACTGCAGCTTCTCCTGGGCGTCCTTGAGGGCGCTTGAATCATGTTGCAGGGTGTCCAGGGTTTGTAGGTGTTGGGTGTTCGTGCTCTGCAGTTCGGCCACGCGTTGATACAGATTATACAAACCACCGCTCAGGCCGGCGACCGCCAAGCAAAGCAGCCCAATTATGAGGGTTTGAAACGTCGAGGCTCTCATGGGCGTGCCTCCAACAGATGGGGCGAGACGGGTGTGATCAGCGCGACGCCGGCCTCCGTTTTCTGCTGTTCGAAGCAGACCGAACGGCTGACTTCATCGGTCGTGAGTTGCCAGGCGGGGCCAGCCAGTACTTGTAGCGCGCGGCGCAAAGGGATTGGACCAAGCCGGTAATGGGTTGCAGGCAGGGGCCGGGTAAACAGCACCTTCACCGACGCAGTAACAGGGCAAAGCGCATAACCAGAGCGCAGCAGCACGTACTGCAACGCATCCTGCACCGAGGGGGTCAGGCGGGACGGGATGTTCACTTCAATGATTTGGGCAAGAAGATCGCGTTGCTCCGTGGTGGGCTCGGTGCTGACCAGCGTGTAGCGGCCATAACGAAGCTCTGCTGGATGGCTTTCTTCGGCTATGCCCCTCGAGTGCTGGGCCCGATTGGAGCCACTGTCGATCTCTGGATTGGTCGGCAAAGGGTTGGGGATTTGCGCGGTGCAGGCGCTCAACAAACCCAGCAGGCAGACAGGCGTGAAAAAACGCTCCATGGAAGAAACCTCATGTCAGATTCAGTGCAGAACCTGACATGAGGTGAAGAAGCGATTCAGTGAGAAAGTTGATTCAAGATGGACCGTTTTAAAGTTACGCGCTCTCGTTGTCATCCGCTGCCTGCGCAGTATCAACCGACTTGGTTCTTCAGGATTTTTTGGGCGGCTCGGAAAGGACTGCCGCTAAAGAAAACCTAAGGCCGCGTAAATACTTTCAAGCGTGATGTGTTTGAGCGCGATGCCTGACAAAAGTGTTACGCCGAGCATAAAAATACCGACTCTTAGCGCGAGCTTTACTGTGTTAAGTACGCCGGGATAGCGCCTTAGGTAACTGACGACGATTTTTCGATAATCTGCTCCGTTCCAGAATACCCATATAGAAATAACAGTCAGGAAAAACCAAGCAATAGGTTCAGGATGTTCAAAGCGAATAGCTGTGGCTGCAAGGCCAATAGCCGTGAGACCGACTCCATTGGCGAACTTGAAGTACTTTCTTGCTATCAGCTCATCGTGATCTTCTATAAACATGGCTTGTCTCACTGTGTTTGATGGCTAGACGATAGCGCGTCGTACGAACGAATCAAGCGGCTGTGAAAAATTGTGAAACAAAAAACCGAAAGGCGCCCCGAAGGCGCCTGTGATGGTTAAAGCCAGCCATGTTCGGCAAGGGAAAGCGGACGACCTTCACCCACGATGAAGTGATCCAGTACGCGCACTTCGATCAAGGCCAAGGCCTCTTTCAACCGTGCGGTCAAGACGCGATCCGCCTGGCTGGGTTCTGTACAACCTGAAGGGTGGTTGTGAACAAAAATGACGGCCGCAGCGTTATGCGCTAGGGAACGCTTGACGACTTGGCGGGGGTAAACGGCGGCGCCATCAATGCTGCCGTGAAAGAGGACTTCGAACGCCAACACCCGGTGTTTGGCATCGAGAAATATCACACCGAAGACTTCATGCTCTTGTTGCACAAGATGCAGTTTTAGGTATGAGGCCACTGCGCCAGGCGACGTCAGGTTAGGGCCGCGGGCGAACAGCCGACGATCCAGAATATGCAGTGCTTCGTCGATCACCTGGTTTTCTTGGACGATACGATCAGCCTCGAAATCCGAGGTCTCAATCAGTGTGAGTTGGGTGCTCATGGTGGTACCTCCGAAGGGAACAATCAGGGGTACACGCCCGAGGGGAGTGGTGTCCCCTAGGTGGGTGTGGAGTTGCGGGCGTTAGCAGATGGCGCGCTGTTTACAGCCGCGTGAATCGGTGGCGTTGACCGTGTAGGTGTGAACCACAACCGTCGCAGGGCAATGGGGAAAATGCTTTTATTCCCCAGCCAGTTTCGGGATCGAAGTCGGCACTGATGGGCATTAACTGAACCAGTCCTCGATGGTTGCCGGCGATGCGTTTCTCAATTTCATCCGTCGTGTAATAGAGCGATAACGTGCTGTAGTCCTCGTAAGCAGTAGCGAACAGGCAGTCGTCGCAAAGCCAGAAGGATTCCATGTGGTTCTCCTGTGCGGATTGAAGAAAAGGCGCTCGACGGAGCGCCTTGCTGAGGAACATCGTGGACTGTTCAGGCGGACTGAACGGTACGGGTGGCATCACGGCGGGCCGTGCGGGGAGTGGGTGGAGATTCAGGTTCGACCCGAGCCTCTGTTGGGTTTGCGGTCTCCTCAGCTTCGGTATCAGCCGATGAAGGGGATGGCTCACTGTTTGGCGCTTGCTCAGCAGGTGCTGTTACTTCCTGCCTGGCGGGCGCTTTGTATTCGAACGTGCCGTTGACCTTGATCCAGTCAATGAACAGCAAACGACCTTTCAGGCTGGAGCCCGGTTGACCTTGTTTAACGCCTTTCTCGTAGAGAAACGGATCGATCCACAGGTCGCCGATACGGAACGACAGCAAGACCTTTTTCTCGGCTTTGACGGCGCCCATATAGAGACGAATCAAGCGTTCAGCTTCACCCCCAGCGACTTTGCAGTCGAAACGGGTGTACTCCACCGCATCGGTGGCACCGTGCAGGGCTGCGATATCGCAAGCCATGAATGGCTGGCCGCGGCGGACTTGTACTTCACGAACACGGTTGAGATAACCGATACCGACGGTGTGCAGATTGAAGTAAGTGGTCGCTTCTTGGGAGTGGTTGGCGTGGGCCATGGTGGTTCTCCTGTTTCAAGGGAAAACGGCGACGCACAGCCCCTGACGGGGAAGTGAGCCCCCGTCAGGGTGGGTAAGGTGAAGGCAAGCGATGAACGACTCTGCACCGGCAAGCCGATGACGATCAGAACGATGCGTCTGGAGAAATAGCGGTGCAGCAGAGGAGCATCTGCGGTGGTGATCCGCAAGCATAGGGTAGTGGGCATTCATCACCGCTGAAGCGGTAACCGCGCGAGCTTCCGAACGCTGATCGCACTTGGGTAAACCACCACGAACGTGGCGTAGCCTTGAAGGTTCTGGCTACCTGGGCTGGGCTGTCAACGACAGCGAACCACGCCCTTTGTATAAGCCTGTCATAGGGGAGCGTCAAGACGCTGCCACCCGATTTTTTATGGCCGGAATATAGTGGGAGTCACTGGACTGAAGAAAGTGAAGAGTGCGCCTGGCGGGGTGCCAGGCGAAGAAGAGAAAAGCCACCTTTGACGGTCGTACGCAGTCGACAAGCGCCTCGCAAAACTTTATTCACTACGTCACGCTTCGCCAACCGACCCTTGTCGTGGCCCGGGTCGGAACATGCTGGCACGCATCCGCGCACAAAGGGTGCCCAGTGTTTCCCCGGTGGGCTCCGGAACTGAATACGATCGCTGAAGCGGATGACCGCTGTTGCCGGGCAGAGGCAACAGTGGTCATCCGCCACAGTGATCAGGTCGAGCACAAATCAGGAATGAAATTCCGCAGAAAGAGAAGGCTCCGAACTCAAGGAGTTCGACCGAGCTGCCCGGAGCGATTCGGTCTTGGGTCGCCGTTGGCGATGATACTGAGACACTACAGCAGAGAGGGTGGGATCACGTCAAGCCAGTGGGCGATCCCGCATAAGCCACTACATTGAGCACGATGAAAGAGGTTACTTACTGCCGAGATGAGGGGCCAATTGTTCGACGGTTGCCAGGATAAAGGCGCGGTCACTTTCTGCGCCTTGGCCCGTGAAATCGGACAACACTTTATCGACTTAGAGAGGGATCAGCCGCCGTTGATGATGATGCACTGATCAGCACATCACCCCAATACTCATGCCGATCTACAGTGAAGCGTCATGAGCGACGCGTATCTTTTCTGATCGGCACTGTTCCCTTACAGTCGGGGTAGTGGGTGCATGACCAGAACGGCCCTGATTTCCCCTTTCGCCTGCGCATTGAGGCGTTGCAAATGGGGCAGGTCGGGCCGGCTTCGACCGGTACCGCCAAGGTGAGTGCGCCACACTGTTCGACCAATTGTGCAATCCAGTTCGCCTGCTTGGCGACGAACGCATCCAGGGTCAGTCGTCCCGCTTCGATTTCGTCCAGAGCCTGTTCCCAGATCGCGGTCATACCCGGATCCGCGACAGCAGCGGGTACCGCTTCGATCAGAGTATGGGCCGCTGCGGAGGCCATTAAGGCGCGTTTTTTCTTCAGCAAATAGCCGCGATCAATCAAGCCCTTGATGATGCCGGCTCGCGTGGCTTCGGTACCGATTCCGGTGGTGTCCCGAAGTTTCTGTTTCAGGCGTGGGTCGTTGACCAGCTTGGCCACGTTTTTCATCGCCTTGATCAGATCGCCTTCGGTGAGAGGTTTGGGAGCGGCAGTGCGCACGGACTTGAGTTCGGCGTCGTTCACTGCGCACTGAGTACCCTGTTGCAGGACGGGTAATACTTGGTGCTTTTGACTGGGCTCATCCTCCTCGGTGTTTTCGTAGAGCAAGCCTTTCCAGCCCTGGATCAGGATCTGTTTGCCAACAGCGGTCAATCGCTCTGTGCCGCACTTCAGTTCGACCTGAGTTCGATCAAACTCATGATGCGGAAGAAATTGCGCGAGGTAGTGGCTACGAATCAGTTCGTAGACTTGGCGTTCTTGTTCGGACATCCGCGCCAGGTTCGCCGGCTCGGTGGTGGGGATGATGCCGTGGTGCGCGGTGACTTTGGCATCGTTCCACACGCGGGAGTGCAGTGATCGATCGAGTCTTCCGAATGTGGGCTGCAGCGCCGGATCCGTTTTGAGCAGGGCATCGAATACCGCGGGTACCTCATTGAACATACTCTCTGGCAAATAGCGGCAATCGCTGCGTGGGTAGGTGGTGGCTTTGTGGGTTTCATACAGGGCTTGGGCGATGTTCAGGGTTTCCTGAGCGCCGAGTCCCAGCTTGCGCGAGCAGACTTCTTGCAGTGTGCTCAGGTCGAAGGGCAGGGGCGGAGGTTCTCGGAAACGCTCAGTCTGCAGCGAGAGCACTGTGGCGGTCTTACCGCTAGAAATCTCTTGGGCCGCCTGAATGGCCAGCGCTTGTTGCAGGCAACGACCTGCCTCGTCCTGCCCTGAGCTGGGTGGTAACCACGACGCGATGAAGGGTTGCCCCATTGAGGACAGGTGCACCTCCACTTCCCAGTAGGGCACCGAGATGAAGCTGGCAATCGCACGATCCCGATCGACTACCAGACGTAAAGTGGGTGTCTGGACGCGTCCAACCGACAATACACCGTCGTAGCCCGCCCGCCGACCAAGAAGGGTAAACAAACGACTCAGGTTCATGCCGATCAGCCAGTCGGCTCGGCTGCGGGCGAGGGCTGAGTGGTAAAGCAGGAAGGTCTCCTGACCAGACTTTAGTGAGGAAAGTGCGTTGCGAATCGACGCCTCATTGAGTGCGGACAACCAAAGACGTTGAACGGGACCTCGATACTTGCAGAGTTCCAGTAGCTCGCGGGCAATCATTTCACCTTCTCGATCGGCGTCGGTCGCGATGACGACAGCAGAGGCTTCACTGAGCAGGCGCTTGATGACTTTGAACTGTGCCGCAGTCTTGGGTTTGACCTCGACCATCCACTGCGCGGGGATGATCGGTAGATGATCCAACGACCAACTCTTGAATTGCTCGCCATAGGCTTCAGGCGATGCTGTCTCCAGCAGGTGGCCGATACACCAGGAGACGGTTGTCTCTGTGCCGATCAGGCAACCATCACCACGCCGAGTGGCCCCGAGTACCTTGGCGATGTCCCGACCCTGGGAAGGTTTTTCGCAGAGGAAGAGGCGCATAGAACTGCTCCGGATTGAGTTCGGAGCAGCGTTGTTGGAAACAGCAGTTGCGAGATATGAGAAACCTGAATTACAGGTTCCTCATATTAGAAGGTGAGGGCAGGCTTGAATGGGCCGAGGCTGCTAACCCGTTGCGGTTGGACGGCAGTGCGGATCTTCACGAGCAGCGTGTAGAAACACGCCAGCAACTTCGCGCAAAGGCGCAATTTTTATGCCTGAAGTCTGTCAGTCCGCAGGCGGCTGCCCACTGCGCTTTCTGGGTTTCGACGCTGGTGAACTGGCCTGTTCTGTACTTTTCCCGACGTGTGTCGCAGATGCCGCGGGTTCACTGGATCGTTCCCGCATAACCACGCTGTGCACCCGGTGAGGCAGAATGCCGACTCGACGGGCCTCGATCTTGAAGGTCACCCGCGCATTGTCTTCGCTGTCCTCCCACTCATCGCGTACGGTGCGGCCTTCGACCAGCACACGCATACCTTTCTGGTACAGGGTGCTCCAGTGTTCAGCCTCGCGGTGCCAGAGCTCAACCGGCGCCCAATAGCCGCCTCGATCTTCATAGCTGCCATCGCGTGGCACGGGGTTGTCGAAGTACACATTCAGCCGTAGCAAACGCCGTGGCTCGTCATTGCCTGAGGCGAATTCCTGGAACTCTGGTGCACTGCCGATGTTGCCTTCGCCGACGAAAAAAGTACTCATCGTGATATCTCCACTGCGGTTGTGAACTGGCGCAGCAGCCGTTCGGCACTGTCCATTTTGATCGCGCAGGTCGTGGCCTGGCGGTAGAGCGAATGCACCACACTCATCTGTAGGTTCAGTGCGATGCGATTGCATTCGAAACGGCGCAATCCCTCGCGTACGACCTGCGGCAAGGCTTTGTTGCAGACCTGGCGTTCCCAGACCGAGACTCCCATACGGGCAAAGTCACGGGTGCGCCAACGCAAAAAGGTGCTGCCAGCGCTGGTGTTCTGCAGCACCAATCGGATATCCAGCAGTGAGTAAGGGGGATTTCCGGCTTGCTGTACAACAGCCTCCATCAAGTCACATAACTGCGCCTCGATTTCCCTCGCCACCTGCGCCAGGTGCTCCAACTCCCCCTTACCCTTAAAAGGTTTTAAAAGGCCTTTTAGGGAGGCAGCGTGTTCGAGCTGCCGATAGGCATCCGGTGTCAACGCTTCGAAGGGCATTGGTTGAATCGGGATCATGGGATTCATGCTTCGTCCTCCGGCTCATCCACTGTCGCAGATGGCTCTCCGGCTTCCTCTGCCAACGCGTCAGCGTCATCCACTGCTACCGCACCGCGACGAATGATCGGTGGCGCGAACTGGGAGCGGCGATGACCCTCAAGGATGTCTATCGGGGGTAAGCCCAACTTCTCGATGGCCGCATTGGCACGGGCATTATTCGCCGCCATGTCATCACGCGTGACGCCTGCATGCCGATAGCGCTGTGCCTGACCGAACAGGCTGCGCAGCAGATGGGCACCGTCGTCGATCCAGGCTTCCATGTCGACGCGGCCAATCAGGGCTGTGTGATGGGCCAATAGGGTACGACGCACCAGGGTGTCGTAGTCGGTCAGCAGGTAGACCGCGAGAAAACCCAACTGGCTGCCGATATACAACGGCAAGGTGACGGGGTGGATGTTGAGGTTGTCGCCCATGTCGATCTGTGTCGGCAGGTCCTGTCTGATCCGATCCAGCTGCTGGGTCAGTCCCAGCATTCCAGCTTTGGCCTGCATCAGTTTTTCTTCGAGTTGCACGATGGCCCAGTCGGCATAGGGATCGTCCTGGGCCGCGGTTTGTTTGATCAGGTTGGTGACGCTGATGTAACCGGCCATGCCCATGATCGAGTGGACGCCTTCGCGTGCGGTCCGGCCTTGCCAGATACGGGCAGCGTGGTGGGTGTGCAGGGTCAGGGTGATGCTGCTGCGCAACGAGCCCAGGTTGAGTTGGTAGTGATCGGCCACGGTGTTGTCCTCGCATAAGCTTGGACGGGAACGTTGCAACAGATGAGGGGTAAAGACAGCCAAAAAGCTGAATGCGGTTTGTTCGGTTTGGTTTAAGAGTGCTAACTATGTAGACGTCAGTAGATTTGATGCCAGTGGCATCAAATCTATTGACGTCCACCGCGTTTGCCACGCAGTTGGCGTAGCTCATTCAGGCACGCTAGTGCGAGGGCGGATGCGGGTTCGCCCTGTTGTCGAGTTGATCGCGAGGTGGCCGGTAGGGGCGGTTCTGCAATGGGTAAAGGTTCTGCCTGACCTGCCCAAGGACGAAAATCGCCTTTCAGCGCACGCTGGATTAGACCCATCAGATAGGCCGCTGGCTTGCGGATTCCACCGGCCGCACAGCGTGCCCCCGCTTCGTTGAGCACCGCCTGCCGATCCGCTGGCTTAAGTTTGTTCAACGCCACGGTGACGGCCTGATGCTCGCTTGGGCTCAGGTGCAGTGGGGTGGGCCAGAGCAGGTTATCCACCGCAGGGGTCGCGCGCGGTACAGTACAAATACTTTCTTTTAATACAGTACAGGCGGCGTTCGGATTCCGAACGGTGCCGGAAACGCTGCTGTTCAAGCCTGGTTCGGATTCCGAACGAAGGTCTGCACGATTCCGAACGCGGTGATCGCCACCCCGTTCGGAGTCGCGTAACGCGTCAGCGGTTGCCTGATCCAATCCTTGCTGTGTCCAATGTTCGCCCCAACTGTCGAGCCGCGTCGGTAACCGATCCCGATCGATATTCGTGTCCTGGCGGACCTCCTCCACTACGTGCTGGGCGACAATACGCACCGCCTTGGTGGCATGAGCGAGGGCATGTCCGACCAGCTCCAGGTAATCCTGATCCAGTTCCATGGCCTCTGCGGGGGTTAACGGCTCATCGTGTAGAACATACAGAGAACCTTGATGACGTCCGCTGATCTGATCGCGGGCGTGACTCACCAAGCTGAGCCAGCGGGTCAGTCTGAGCATCGTCAAGACGCGGGCGATGGTTTCACGGGAAGCTGATGCACCGTAGGGCACGCTCGACAGGTACGGCTGCAAATCTTCATAGCGCGGCGTGACCACGCCCTGGCCTTGCAACATGAGTCGAAATACTTGCCAGGCATTACGTTCCAACGGCGTCAACCGACTATCCAGCAGCAGTCGACGCGGCACGACTTCGTGTGATTGACCACTGAACAGAAAACCAGCTTGCAGAGCCTGGTTAGAGGGTTGTTCAGTGGTAGGGCGCGCTGGCCAGCGTTCACTCAGCTGTTGGGTGCATTGCTGCAGGACACGCTGCCAGCGACTGGAAGGGGCGGTGTTCATATTTCGTTGCTGTAATGGTCGATCTGCTGCCACACGATGGTCAAGCTGATCTGTTGTTCTTCGGCCAGCATCATCATGGCGTCGAGCTGATCCTCGGTACCGTCCTGCGCGCGTAGCTGGCACCATCGCTGCCAGAGCGCATGTTCCTGGGCTTCGCTCAAATGCTGAGGACGGCCCTTACGGGTTTCTATCTTGAGCAGGCGTCGACGCAGGGCGGTATCCGAATGCGCCAAGCCGAAGCACCGATACATGATGGTGCTGCTGGCGCCCAGCTTGAGCGCTCGATTGATCAGCCGTTCGTTCTGCTCGTCGCGTTCGGCTTGCTCGATCAACCGATGTAGCACCGGCGAGTCAATCTTGACCTCAACCCAGGGTACGGTGGCATGGGCCAGACGCGACAGCGTGGTGGGCGGTAAGGATTGCAACAGGTAGATGTCGTCCTCACCCAAACCGAGTGCTTTGCAGCGTTGCAGGTTACCCAGGCGCAACTCGTGAAGGACCTGGGTCAGCATGGCCTGGTTGAGCACATTGAAGGATAAGCTCATGGCAGTTCCTTCGGTGAGTTGACTTCATGGGGAAGCGTTAAGTCGATCAGGCGACGGGCTAGGCGGATCAGGCGATACAGTTTGATGAGCAAACCGTCGGGCAGTCGCTCCAGTCCCACATCCACGGCGGGACGACCTGTCAGCGGGAGTTGGTAGACCCCCAACAACAACTGGCCGAACAGGGCTGAGGGCAGTTGCTTGCGGTCCTCCCAGTTCACGTCGTCTTGAGCGCGCAGCAGGGCCAGGAGCAGTAGGTGAACGCCGGTCGCGCGAGGCGCTGCAAGATCAAGTGGCTCGATGTTGAGGGCAAAACCCAAGCCATGCGTCTGATCGATGATGCTCTCGGGATGTCCGGCATAGGTCGCCATTTCCCGCGCCAGTCCGGCAATGGCTAAACGCAGTTCTTCGGGGCTATCCAGTGTGGGTGGGATGATCCAGATGTCGTCGATCGCGCATGCCTCGACGGTCGGTGCTGTATCGATTGAGATCTCGCGCTCGATCTGTTCACGAATCTGTTGAACACGTGACAGAGGGCTGATCTCTGAAACGACATTCGTTTCGTGCGGTGTGAGCCGTTCCTCTCGCGCTGTTTCGGTCAGGGACTTGGTCTCAGTTGATTTGGGATGAGGATCGGAGGAGAGAGGTTCTGCCGCGGCTTCATTAACACTCGGCAGATGGCTGTTCTCTGAGGGCGTGGTGATGACAATGCCAGGCGTCGAGATGACCCTTTGGGTATCGCTCAGCTCCAGGGCCAACATACGGTAGGACTGTCCGAGTAAGCGGCTCATGCGTTCAAGCAGTTCATCCTGGAGCTGCTCAAGATCGAAGGACTCGGGGTCGTTGTCAAAGTCGCCCAGGGTATCGAGCCAAAACTCGGCGAACGCAACGGTGACGGTTGGATAATGGTTCCAGGTTCGTTCGGCCTGGCTACGCAGACCGATTAGTCGTTCGATCTGTGGTTTACCCAATCCGGCATACAGGGTTTGTGGAATGGCGGGTAGTACGTGTTCAAGGGTGTCCAACATGCGGCTGATGTGTGATTGCGAAATCGGATAGCCTCCAGCGGCAAGACGTCGTGCCAGCTCACGTTGTGATAGCACAGCTCCCTCTGGTTCGAGCATGGCTTTGAGTTTGGCTACCGCCAGAGCCCGTTCGATGAACGTGAGTTGGCCATGTAGATCGCTTTCAGCCAGATGGCCGAGTAGGGCGGTGATTTCATTGCTCCAAGGTCGGAACAGGCAATGAATCCGAAAGAAGCGCTCATCACGGGTTTCCTGCCACAGCTCGCCGAGAATCGCCAATCGCGTATTACCGCCGTTGCGGATGATGAAATAGGTTTCTCCGGGGCGGCGGGTAATCGGTGGCGGTTGATCCAGCCCGCGTTCACGGATCGAAGCCTTGATATCGTCGTACAGAGGATTTCGGATGAAGCGCGGGTTGTGTTCGTAGGGCCGCAACTGCTCCAGCGTCACCAACATAGGCGTGTCAGCAAGTGGATCGGACAGCCGCTCCAGTTCTGAAGCTCGAGGAAAATGGTCCTGATGCAGCTTGTCGGTGACTTCCTCCTGACTGAGCTTTTTCATCTGAATAACCTCAGTTAACGGCGGTTGTGCAAATGATCACCGACCTCGAACTTGACGATCTCGGCAGTCCCCGAACCTTCGAAATGTTGGGAGAGTTCTGCGAGGAGCCAACCCATGGCCGAGCGTCCACCCTGCAGATGAAAGACTACGGTGCAGTACTCCTCGCAAGGTGGATGACGTGATCGAATGGATGGCTGAACGATGATGGGAAGTTGATCCAGCATCAAAAAACTCCTTGCCAAACGTTATTGGCAGCAAGGTTTGATAAGAATGATTCGACGAGAAATGGCCGGCTTGGCGACTCGTTTCATTGAACCTCCGCGCATCTGTTCACCGTAGATATCGCCTCGCGCCATTCCGGAAACAACTCAATGGCCAGCGCTTGCATGGTTTCCAATGCTGGTGGCGAGCGTCGTTCGCGTGACCGGCGCGTCTCGATTCGGTGGACTGGTAGGCCGAGGGAGGCGGCATTGAGATACGCCACTCGGTCTGGAACTACGGTTTCTAGAACCGAGATGTTGGTAGCCCCAGCGAAGGTCTCGCGCAGGCCACGGATGATCATTCGCGTGTCTACCCGTATGCTATTTACTTGGTTCAGCAGCAGTCGCAACGGTGGCGGTGTAATGCCCATGTGACGGAACGGTTCGAGCTCACTCAGCAGTTTCAAGGTGCCGCGGCGCAGTTCGCGGGCGGCGAGCATTTCCGGCGTGATGGGTGAGAGGGCGAGATCGGAGGCCAGGATAGCCATCTCCAGCAGCACGCTACGTGCGCCTTGGGTGTCGATCAAAAGCAGGTCATAACTGGGGCGGAAGGCGTCCAACAGATTGCGTAGACGCAGTCGCCCGTCAGGGGCGTGCAGCAGCAAGGTACTCAGTCGACCGTGATCATCATTGGAGAGGATCAGGTCGAGACCGGCAACCTTAGTTGTGGAAATTATCTGAGCAGAGTCTGTCAGGTTGAGCGCAATAAGCTCGTACGCGCCAGCGACAGCCTCATGGCTCAACGTATAATAGCTGGAGAGGGTGGGCTGGCTATCCAGATCCAGCAGTAGGACACGCAGGCCAGCATCCGCCAGCAGACCGCCGAGATTGGCAGCTACTGTGGTTTTACCGACCCCACCTTTGGTGGAAATCACCGAGACCACACGCATGGCGTCAGCCCTGCTGGCCTAGGCGTTCAACGACCCATCGATCGATCTCCAGCGAGTCCCAACCGACTGCGCGGAGCCCGATGCGTTTGGCTTGGGGAAATTTACCTTCCTTCATCAAGTTGTAGATGTGCGCGCGCTTGAAACCGGTTTTTCGCTCGACCTCCTCGCGCCGCATGATATGGCGCTCGACCTGTGGTTGAGGTGCTTCAGCGAAGGTTGAGGAATGGTTGGACATGCTGGTCACTCCTGGCGCCGATTGGCGCGTGGTGGGAAGTGACCTGAATTGAATAGCATAAAAATGTGAGAGTCATTGCAACGCAATCGAGAGCTTTGCATTGCAATACGGTGGCTTAGGTAGTTTTTTTGAGAATACGATTCGCCGCAGCGAATTTCTCGTCCAGCGTTCGTTTGCTGAGTCCCGGAACATCTTTATGGCGAGCGGTTATGGCATCGACGATAGCGGTTTGACTCTTGAATACGGAGAGGGGTTTGCCTGCCGGTGAAGAATCCAAGAAGGTGCTGAGCAAAGCACCAATGATTTGCAAATAGTTGTATTCGCTTCGCTCACTGAACTGTCCTTGCGTCTTCACCAGTGCTTTGAGGTTTTCCTGCTCAAGGCCTAAAGCCTGAAGATCAGCTTCAATGTTCTGAAGTTGCCGTTGCAGGGTGTTTCGCTCGCGCAGGAGGGCATCTCGCTCGGCCTGGAGAGCGAAGTACACACCCAGGCTGACTTTATCCTGAGTGTCGTCGACTGACGAGAATAAAAAATGGGGCCGCTGATCGGGATAGTGGATCTGCATCCAATAACGCAAATCAGAATGTCGTACCGTCAACAAATTAGGCTCCACGGGGGTGCCCAAGGGTACCGAGATACCGAAATAACCATACGGTAATTCGCCATGGCGGACGGCATCATAGATTTTTTCGGTATTGGCCTGCAGGCAAGGCCACTGGGGAAACAGGATACTGAGCTTCTCTGGGCTGGCCCCAGCAGCCTGCATGATCTGCGTCTCGTAATGGATGAGGTTGCACCAACGCAACGCGGCATCGATGGGGCGATAGAAGGTTTTAGCCTGCGGGTTAAAGTTGTTTGACGACATCTGCGAACGGACCTCCATTCCTGATGGATGGCCTCTCGCGAAATAACTCTAAGTCGCCTACTTGCTGGGAAACTCCTAGCAGTGGCTGTTTTATTCGCATTTTTACTCGATGAGGTCATTCCATTTACCTTTACGTAAGGTATCTAACTTTGATTTCTAATGCCTTCGTGCCAGACGGTTGGGTCAGGACCTTGTCGCACACAGTGTTGACTTGACGAGCCTGAATACCTCAGCCAGCTAGTTAGTCAGCGACGGCAACAGGGGCGCGAGAGTTTCCACGCGGCAGACCTCCAGAATTTGATCCGCCAGGGCAGAGTCATCCGGGCAGGCACGCGACAATACGACCGCGTCGATCGCATGGGCCAGAATGTCAATCATCTTTGTTCGTACGTTGTGTTTATCCGCCTCGGCCAGGGTTGCGCCCTCACGCTCAAGAGCAGCCAGCCTGCTCCGAGCCCACCAGCAAGTGTCGCCTGATCTCCTCTGATTGACGCATAGCGTCCCCGCAAAGGGCTGCCATTTTGCAGCCGACACTTCGGGCATCACGGTGATCCCGTGACACGTAAAGTTTGAAGAGTTCGGTGACGTCGAGGCCTTCGTTATTGGCTAAGGTCTGCGCAAGCCTGCTCGCTGTTGCTTCAACCATCAGGTTGGCCTTGGAGCCGAAGTGCTTGTAGAACCGCCATGCGTGAAGTCGGCAGCCGCCATCAGATCCGCCACCCCCACGCTCACGAAACAGGACGGAGGCCATTTCAACAATGCGCGTCCAATTCGTTTGTATCTGCGCTTTGCTGACCTTCATATCCACCGGCCTCTTTGTTTACGCCAACAATTCGGTGGTTATTATACATTGATGTCGATTAACATCAAAGCCCATGAGGATTATGATTGGCATCATAATCGCCGACTCGTTTTTGGAGGAGCTTAAGCCATGGCAGGTTTCCAGCGTGTGATGCCGACCCACTTCTTCGAAGTCGATGGCTGCAGATTCGTCTACCGCCGGTGAGGAAAACCCTCCTGCGTCTCGCCATATTTCGTACAGTATTTCCCCAGCGCCCTGAACCACAGGGATCCTCGTAGTGGATCGTGTCCAGCAGGTTGACGAAGCAGTCGTTGGTCAATGCGTCAGGACGCTGGGTGAAAACACCGATGACTTTTTCTTGCATGCGTCAGTCTTCCATCCAGTTGTTAGTTTCAATTCAACATCTGTCATGGCTCTTGATTACCGTCCGCTGTCCAGACCGGAGCTCCATATATCTGACGATCTAGTCAGAAGCATGCAGATGTATGTTAACGGGCAAGAAACTCGAGCGCGGAGGATACAAAATCGGTATGAAACTGAAATACGCCGCCATGACCAACATCGGGATAGATGATCAAATCGCTATTCAGGAGCCCTCGCGCGCGATCGCGTGAGTTCTCGGTTGGAACTATTCATCATCTAACGATAAGCACTGGTTGCATCACAGCAGAGGCCAACTCTCCATAAACCCTAGAAAAGTGTCTTGAGCAAGCGTTGTTTGAGCTCAAACTAAGCAGTACGGTCGATTACGGGTATCAGCAGGCTCTTTCCAAAACTACAAAAGGTGAGCAGGCCGGTACCTTGGGCAGCTACAGCTTTGACTACCTCGCGCTCCCCCAGGTACACCGCAAGCCCCGCCGTAAAATGCGGAGCGAGCAAGATAGTGATGTGTAATCGCCCCTGCACACCTTGCGTAGTTAGACTAGTGCCCATGCATGCAGCAGTAGTTCAGCATTTTCACTCGCCCTGTGCGTCTGGCGGTGTGTGAGAACGTACTAAGATCAACATGCAGGCAATGCCCATTCGGCGGCGCTGGCTGGACCATGGCAACTCGCGAGTGTCGATGCCTTGCATGAGGTGCTCCAGCCACAGGGGATCTCAATTGAACGGAGGTAAGGCCGATGAGATCGCGCATAATCATCTCGACCCTTTCTATCAGGAAGCGGAACAAATCTGGAACATTTATTAGCCGTCATTCGACCGCTTTGACCATGTCCTCGATGACCTTCTTCGCGTCGCCGAACACCATCATGGTCTTGTCCAGGTAGAACAGTTCGTTGTCCAGGCCGGCATAACCGCTGGCCATCGAGCGTTTGTTGACGATGATGGTCTTGGCCTTGAACGCTTCGAGGATCGGCATGCCGGCGATCGGCGACTTCGGATCGTTCTTCGCGGCCGGGTTGACCACGTCGTTCGCGCCGAGCACCAGCACCACGTCGGCCTGACCGAACTCGGAGTTGATGTCTTCCATCTCGAACACCTGGTCGTAAGGCACCTCGGCCTCGGCCAGCAATACGTTCATGTGACCAGGCATGCGCCCTGCCACCGGGTGGATCGCGTATTTCACGGTCACGCCACGGTGGGTCAGCTTCTCGGTCAGCTCCTTCAGCGCATGCTGGGCCCGCGCTACTGCCAAGCCGTAACCCGGGACGATGATCACGGTGTCGGCGTTGGTCAGCAGGAAGGTCGCGTCGTCAGCCGAGCCGGATTTCACCGGACGGGCTTCCTTGGCGCCTGCCGGGCCGGCGTCGGCTGTGTTGCCGAAACCACCGAGCAGCACATTAAAGAAGGAGCGGTTCATCGCTTTGCACATGATGTACGAGAGGATCGCACCGGACGAGCCCACCAGGGAGCCGGCAATGATCAGCATCGAGTTGTTCAGCGAGAAGCCGATACCCGCCGCCGCCCAGCCGGAGTAGCTGTTGAGCATCGACACCACCACCGGCATGTCGGCGCCACCGATCGGGATGATGATCAGCACGCCCATGACGAACGCCAGGGCCAGCATCAAGGCGAAGGCGCTGAGGTTGCCGGTCAGCATGAAGGTCACGCCCAGCGCCAGTGTGGCCAGGCCCAACAGCAGGTTCAGTTTGTGCTGGCCGGCGAACTGTACCGGTGCACCCTGGAACAGGCGGAACTTGTACTTGCCGGACAGTTTGCCGAACGCGATCACCGAACCGGAGAACGTGATGGCACCGATGGCTGCGCCGAGGAACAGTTCCAGACGGTTACCCGCCGGAATCGAATCACCCAGGTGCTTGACGATGCCCAGGGACTGCGGCTCGACGACGGCGGCAATGGCGATGAACACCGCGGCCAGACCGATCATGCTGTGCATGAACGCGACCAGTTCCGGCATCTTGGTCATTTCAACGCGCTTGGCCATGATCGAGCCGGCGGTGCCACCGATCAGCAGGCCGACAATCACGTAACCAATGCCGGCTGTCGCCCCGCCTTGTCCAAAAGAGAGCGCGCCCAGCTTATAGATGAGGCCCACGGTGGTGAGGATCGCCAGCGCCATGCCGAGCATGCCGAACAGGTTGCCGCGACGCGACGTGGTGGGGTGCGACAGGCCTTTGAGGGCCTGGATGAAGCAGATCGACGCGATCAGGTAGAGCGTCGTTACGAGGTTCATGCTCATTACTTCGGCGCCTCTTCTTTTACGGCTTTCGGGGCTTTTTTCTTGAACATCTCAAGCATGCGGCGGGTGACCAGGAAGCCACCGAACACGTTGACCGCGGCCAGCGCGACCGCGAGGGTGCCCATGGTCTTGCCCAGTGGCGTCACGGTCAAAGCCGCCGCCAGCATGGCGCCGACGATCACGATCGCCGAAATGGCGTTGGTCACGGCCATCAAAGGCGTGTGCAGCGCAGGTGTAACGTTCCAGACCACGTGATAACCGACATAAATCGCCAGCACGAAGATGATCAGGTTGTAGATACCGGGGGAGATAAGCTCTTCCATCGTCTGAATCCCTGCTTAGGCGTTTTTGCGGATGACTTGGCCGTCGCGGCACATCAGGCACGCGGCGACGATGTCGTCTTCGAGGTTGATCTCGAACTGGCCTTCCTTGGTGAAGACCAGTTTCAGGAAGTCCAGCAAGTTGCGGGCATACAGCGCCGACGCATCTGCCGCGACCGCGCCGGCGAGGTTGGTCGGGCCGACAATGGTCACGCCATTTTCGACGACCACCTGATCGGCCACGGTCAGCGGGCAGTTGCCGCCCTGGGCGGCGGCAAGGTCGATGACCACCGAGCCCGGCTTCATCTGTGCCACGGTTTCCGCGCTCAACAGCGTCGGCGCCTTACGGCCCGGAATCAGTGCGGTGGTGATGACGATATCTGCCTGCTTGGCGCGTTCGTGCACGGCCACGGCCTGACGCTGCATCCAGCTGGCGGGCATGGGGCGCGCGTAACCGCCAACGCCGACGGCGCATTCACGCTCTTCGTCGGTCTCGTAGGGCACGTCGACGAACTTGGCGCCGAGGGATTCGATCTGCTCTTTTACCGCAGGGCGCACGTCAGACGCTTCGATCACGGCACCCAGACGTTTCGCCGTGGCGATCGCCTGCAGCCCGGCCACGCCGGCGCCGAGAATCAGCACACGCGCCGCTTTCACGGTACCTGCAGCGGTCATCAGCATCGGCATGAAGCGCGGATAGTAATGAGCGGCCAGCAGCACGGCTTTATAGCCGGCGATGTTGGCTTGCGAGGACAGCACATCCAGGCTTTGGGCCCGGGAGGTGCGAGGCGCCGCTTCCAGGGCAAAGGCAGTCATGCCGCACTCGGCCATTTTGGCGATGGTTTCATTGCTGAACGGGTTGAGCATGCCCACCACAACGGTGCCGTGCTTGATCAGCGCCAGCTCGCTGTCGCTGGGTGCGACCACCTTGAGAATCAGCTCTGCACCAAACGCATCGTTGGCGCTGCCAATGGTTGCGCCTGCCGCTTCATAGGCACTATCGACAACACTGGCATTAATGCCGGCGCTGCTTTGCACAGTGACCTTATGACCCTGGCCGATCAGCTTCTTGATGGTTTCGGGGGTCGCGGCAACCCGCGTCTCGCCGACATGGGTCTCGAGAGGAACACCGATATGCACTTGTTGTTCTCCGGTGATAAATCCTGAAAAGGCCCTCCCGCTGAATGCACCGAAATGCAACTATCGGCAGGACCAGGTGCTTGTGCCTAATCAGTGCCAGGCTGGAACTCAGAGGGCGTGTGCCAGTTCAGGAACCAGTTCGAACAGGTCACCGACCAGCCCGTAGTCCGCTACTTGGAAGATCGGCGCTTCTTCGTCCTTGTTGATCGCAACGATCACTTTGGAGTCTTTCATTCCGGCCAGGTGCTGGATCGCGCCGGAGATACCGACGGCGATGTACAGCTGTGGCGCAACGATCTTGCCGGTCTGACCGACCTGCATGTCGTTGGGTACGAAACCTGCGTCGACCGCGGCGCGGGAAGCACCGACGGCAGCGCCCAGCTTGTCGGCCAAGGCGTACAGATGCTTGAAGTTGTCACCGTTCTGCATGCCGCGGCCGCCGGAAACGACGATCTTGGCAGTAGTCAGCTCGGGGCGGTCGGTCTTGGCCAGTTCTTCGCCGACGATGGCGGAGGTGCGTGCGTCGAACGTGGCATTGATCACTTCAATGCTGGCCGAACCACCTTCGGCGGCAACGGCGTCGAAGCCAGTGGCACGCACGGTGATGACTTTGACCGCAGCGCTCGATTGCACGGTGGCAATGGCGTTGCCGGCATAGATTGGGCGTTTGAAGGTGTCGGCCGATTCAACGGCGATGATCTCTGAGATCTGATCGACGTCCAGCGGCGCGGCAACGCGCGGCAGGATGTTTTTGCCGTTGGAAGTAGCTGGCGCTAGGACATGGGTATAAATCGTGTGTTGCTCGATCAACAGATTGACCACTAACGGGGCGACATTCTCAGGCAGTTGATGGGTGTAGACGGCGTTGTCGGCCACCAGCACTTTCGCCACGCCGGCGATTTTCGCAGCGGCTTCAGCCACGGCGCCAACGCCCTGGCCGGCAACCAGAACGTGGATGTCACCGCCGATTTTGGCAGCGGCAGCCACGGTATTCAGCGTGGCCGGGGCCACTACTTTGTTGTCGTGTTCAGCAATAACCAAGATAGTCATTTAGATTACCTTCGCTTCGTTTTTCAGTTTCTCGACCAGTTCAGCCACCGACTTGACCTTGATACCCGCGCTGCGTGCAGCCGGCGCTTCGACTTTCACGGTCTTGTTGGTGGAGGCGGTGGAAACGCCCAAAGCGACCGGAGTCAGCACTTCGAGAGGCTTCTTCTTGGCTTTCATGATGTTTGGCAGGGACGCATAACGCGGCTCGTTCAAACGCAGGTCGGTGGTGACGATGGCCGGCAGTTTCAGGGAAACCGTCTGCGCGCCGCCGTCAATTTCGCGGGTCACAGCGACGCTGTCACCGCTGATTTCGACTTTGGACGCGAACGTACCCTGACCGTAACCGCTCAATGCAGCGAGCATCTGGCCAGTCTGGTTGTTGTCGCTGTCGATGGCCTGTTTGCCAAGGATCACCAGCCGAGGCTGTTCCTTGTCGACAACGGCCTTCAACAATTTGGCAACAGCCAGGGAAGTCAGATCTTCGGCGGATTCGATGAGGATGGCACGGTCGGCACCCAGTGCGAGCGCGGTGCGCAGTTGCTCTTGAGCGGTTGACGGGCCGATGGATACGACGACGATTTCAGTCGCGACATCTTTCTCTTTCAGGCGTACGGCTTCTTCCACTGCGATTTCGCAGAACGGGTTCATCGACATCTTGACGTTGGCGAGGTCGACGCCAGAGCTGTCTGCTTTGACGCGAACCTTGACGTTATAGTCGACCACTCGTTTGATTGCAACGAGTACTTTCATAAGGTTTCTCTTCAATAAAAGAACGAAACTGTAAGGCAATTGCTCAAAGGCAATTACAATGCGTAGTGGGCCAGTTCGCGGGCGATAAGCAGGCGCTGGATTTCACTCGACCCTTCGTAAATCTGAGTAATACGTGCGTCGCGGTAGTAGCGCTCCACCGGGTAGTCCTCAAGGTAGCCATATCCGCCATGGATCTGCATGGCCTTGGAGCACACCCTCTCGGCCATTTCCGAGGCAAACAACTTGGCCTGCGAAGCCTCCGACAGGCACGGCAGTCCAGCGCTTTTCAGGCGTGCAGCATGCAGTACCAGCAAGCGCGTGGCATTGAGCCGGGTGTGCATGTCAGCAAGCAGATTAGAAATGCTCTGATGCTCGATGATCGGCTTGGCGAACTGAATGCGTTCGCGGGCATAGCCGAGCGCGGCCTGGAAAGCGGCGCGAGCGATGCCCAGTGCTTGCGCGGCAATGCCGATACGTCCGCCTTCCAGGTTGGACAAGGCAATGGCCAGGCCCTTGCCGCGCTGGCCAAGCAGGTTCGCCTGCGGAATCATGCAATTATTCAGCGTCACCGCGCAGGTGTCTGAGGCTTTGATCCCCATCTTGTGTTCACTACGGTCAACCACGAAGCCCGAAGTGGCGGTAGGAACCAGGAAGGCCGACAGGCCTTTCTTGCCCAGTTCCGGATCTGTGACTGCGAAGACGATGGCCAGTTGGGCACGCTTACCGTTACTGACGAACTGCTTGGCGCCATTGAGGATCCACTGGCCATCGCGCAGCTCGGCACGGGTGCGCAGGTTGTGAGCTTCGGAGCCTGCATGCGGTTCGGTAAGACAGAAGCAACCGATGGTTTTACCGGCCGCGAGAGAGTGAAGCCAAGTTTCCTTTTGCTGCTGGCTGCCATAGCGCAGGATCGGACCGCAGCCGACTGAATTATGGATGCTCATCAGCGCACCGAGAGCACCATCGCCGGCTGAAATCTCTTCGACGGCCAGGGCATAGGCCACATAGTCAATGTAGGAGCCGCCCCACTCCTCGGGGACGACCATACCGAGCAGGCCCAGTTCGCCCATCTGGGCAACCATGCCGTCGTCGATCCAGCCGGCCTTCTCCCAGGTTTGTGCATGTGGGGCGACTTCACGGTGGGCGAAATCGCGCGCCATGTCGCGAATCATGCGTTGTTCTTCGCTCAACTCGATATCGTGCATCAGGTGCTCTCTTGTTCTAGTAGTCGCTCACTGGCGGTGGGCTTGAACCCGGCGAAGAAGTCTCGGACCTTCTCGACTGATGTTGCTTCCAGCGTGGGCGGGTTCCAGCGCGGGCACTTGTCTTTGTCGATCAGCAACGAGCGCACACCTTCCATGATGTCGCCCTTGGCGAACCACTGGCGGCCCAGATGCAGCTCTAGTTCGAAGCATGCGTTCAGCGACAGGGCACGGCCACGACGCAGTAGTTCGAGGGTGACACTCATGGCCAGTGGTGAGCGGCTATCGATCAGCTTGACCGTCTCCTCGGCCCAATCCTGGAGGCCCGGGCGGGTTTCACTGAGCAGAGCCTCACGGACGCTCTGCATGTCCGGCAGGGAGAAGTATTCGTCAATCGCTGGACGGAAGGCTTTCAGCTCGGCCCCGGCGATCTTGTTCGAGGCCAGGGTGGCTAGCAGGCTGCGCAGGGCCTCATGTGGCTCGGTAGTCCAGGCCATTTGGTCGAGGCAGGCATCGAAATCGACGAGAAGATTGCTCGGCAGGCACCAGTCGGCCAACCCCGCATACAAGGCATCGGCTGCACGTACCTGACGTCCGGTAACACCCAGGTAAAGTCCGACTTCGCCCGGCAGGCGCGAGAGAAAGTAGCTTCCACCGACATCAGGGAAAAAACCAATGCCGACTTCCGGCATGCCCATCTTCACTCTCTCGGTGATCACTCGCAGGCTAGCACCTTGTACCAGACCCATGCCGCCACCGAGGACAAAACCGTCCATCAACGCAAGAATGGGTTTGCCGTAATCGTGGATGTATTGGTCGAGCGTGTACTCCTCCTCAAAGAAGATACTGTGTAATTCATCGCCGGCCTGGTAACTATCGTACAGAGCACGGATATCACCACCGGCGCAAAATGCCTTCTCGCCAGTGGCTCGTAGCACCACGGCGAGAATTTGCGGATCATCCTCCCAGACCTGCAGCTGCTGCCAGAGCGCACGGATCATGGGCAGGGTAAGGGCGTTCAGACCAGCCGGGCGATTCAGCGTCAAGTGGCCTATCCGGTTGCGGACCTCTGTCAGAACAGGCGCTTGGACATCACTCATGCACAGGCCTCTTGCTTGCGGTACAGATTGATGATGGCGGAGAAGTCGAGCTCACCATGCCCTTGCTGGCTGAAGGTCTGGTAAAGCTGTTGTGCAGCAGCGCCGAGCAGTACGGGTTGGCGGGCCTGTTTGGCGGCTTCGGTGGCCAGCCCCAGATCCTTGAGCATCAGGTCAGTGCCGAAGCCGCCGCTGTAGCCACGTGCCGAAGGTACGTTGTCCATGGTTCCAGGGAAGGGGTTATAGGTGTCCGAACTCCAGCACCGTCCGCTGGATGTGTTGATGATGCCGGCCATCACCTTGGCATCCACCCCGAGGGAAACGCCCAGGCTCATGGCTTCTGACACACCGATCATGGAGATGCCAAGCAGCATGTTGTTGGCCACCTTGGCCGCCTGGCCGTTACCGGAAGCGCCACAAAGCACGATGTTCTTGCCCATGGCGGCGAGGATCGGCTGGGCTTGATCGAAGTCGGCGTCGCTGCCACCCACCATGAACGTCAGGGTGCCCGTCACTGCGCCACCGGTGCCGCCGGAAACCGGCGCATCGATCATCGGGTTGCCGTGTTTAGCAGCCGCAGCAGCCACTTCCCGGGCACTCATTGGGTCGATGGTCGAGGAATCGATCAGCAGCACATCGGCTCTGACGTTGGCCAGCAGACCGTTTTCGCCAAGATAGACACCTTTTACATGGGACGCCGCCGGCAGCATGGTGATGATCACGGTGACATCGGTTTGGGCCAGCGCGGCGGGGGAAGTGGCCGCTTGAGCGCCCGCCTCTACCAAGCCGGCGACGGCAGCGCTGGAAAGATCGAACACGGTGAGACTGTGGCCTGCCCTGAGCAGGTTACGGGCCATGGGGCCGCCCATGTTGCCAAGACCAAGAAAGCCGATGTGCATGGAGGTGTCCTCTTGTTGTTCTTAAAGTTGTGATCAGTTATGGGTGAACCGCGCCGGGCGTTTTTCGACAAAGGCGGCCATGCCTTCCTTCTGGTCCGCTGTGGCGAAAACCGAATGGAAAACTCGACGCTCGAAACGTACCCCTTCGCTGAGGCTGGTCTCGAACACGCGGCTAATGCTTTCCTTGACCATCATGGTGCTCGGCAGTGACTTCTCGGATATGCAATGGGCGGCCTTGAGGGTTTCTTCCAGCAGGCTGTCCACCGGCAGTACGCGAGCCACCAGGCCGGCACGCTCGGCTTCATACGCGTCCATCTGGCGGCCAGTCAGGCACATTTCCATGGCCTTGGCTTTGCCTAGGGCGCGGGTCAGGCGCTGGGTACCGCCGATGCCGGGAAGTACGCCGAGGCTGATTTCCGGCTGACCGAAACGGGCGTTGTCAGCTGCGTAGATGAAGTCGCACATCAGCGCCAGTTCGCAGCCGCCACCCAAGGCGTAGCCAGCTACAGCAGCGATCAGCGGTTTGCGCCGGCTGGCGATGCGGTCGGCCGGGGCAAAGAAATCGTCCAGATAAATCTGCGGAAATGTCAGGTCGGCCATTTCCTTGATATCGGCACCAGCCGCGAAGGCTTTGACCGAACCGGTAATGACCATGCAGCCGATCTGTGGGTCTTTCTCGAACCGGTCCAGTGCCAGGTTCAGCTCGGCGATCATCTGGCCGTTGAGGGCATTGAGCGCCTTCGGCCGATTCAGGGTGATCAGTCCGACGCGCTCGTGTACTTCGAGGAACAGGGTTTCGAAATCCATGGGACGCTCCTGTAGTTGGCCAAGGGGAATGCCTCGGCCCTGCGGGTTATTTCAGGGTGATGGTGGTATTGACGGGGCCAGTCTCTTCATCCTCGTCGAACCAGCGCTGGGTCACGGTCTTGGTCTGGGTGTAGAAGGTCACCACTTGCTTGCCGTAGGGACCCAGGTCACCCAGCTTGGAGGCGCGCGAACCGGAGAAGGAGAACAGCGGGACCGGTACCGGGATTGGCACGTTGATACCGACCTGGCCGACGTCGATCTCTTCCTGGAAGTGCCGCGCGGCAGCGCCGGAACGGGTGAACAAAGCAGTGCCGTTGCCGTTCGGGTTGGCGTTGATGATCTCGATCGCCTCGTCCAGGTTGGCGGCGTGCATGACGCACAGCACCGGGCCGAAGATCTCTTCGCGGTACACCGACATTTGCGCGGTGACGCCGGAGAAAATGGTCGGGCCGACGAAGTTGCCATCCCGGTAGCCCGGCACGCTCGGGTTGCGCCCATCCAGTTCGAGCCGGGCGCCTTCTTCGATGCCGCTGGCGATCAGACCGTTGACGCGCTCTAGGGCAGCGCAGGAAATCACCGGGCCGATGTCGGTGCCCGGCTCGGTGCCACCGTTGATCTTGAGGGTCTTGGTTCGTTCGATCAGGTCTGGCAGCCAGATCTGCGCTTCACCCACCAGGATCACCACGGGCAGGGCCATGCAGCGCTGGCCGGCAGCGCCGAAGGAGGCGCCCAGCAAGTTGTTCAGGGTCTGTTGTTTGTTGGCATCGGGCAGGACGATGGCATGGTTTTTCGCGCCCATCATGCACTGCGCGCGCTTGCCGTTCTGGGTGGCGCGGTTGTAGACGTGAGTGCCGACTTTGGTCGAGCCGACGAAGGACACGGCCTTGATGTCCGGGTGGTCGCAGATCAGGTTCACCGCGTCGACGCCGCCGTGAATGACGTTGAGCACGCCCTTGGGTACCCCGGCTTCCAGCGCCAGTTCCACCAGGCGCATGGTCACCAGCGGATCCTGCTCGGATGGCTTGAGGACGAAGGTGTTGCCGGTGGCAATGGCCATCGGGAACATCCACAGCGGGATCATCGCCGGGAAGTTGAACGGGGTGATGCCGGCGCACACGCCCAGCGGCTGCAGCAGGGTGTAGGTGTCGACGCCGTTGGCCACGTTGTTGGCCAATTCGCCCATCTGCAAATTGCCGATGCTGGCGGCGTGCTCGACTACTTCCAGGCCGCGGAACACGTCACCTTCGGCATCCGGCAGGGTCTTGCCCTGCTCGGCGGTGAGCAGGGCGGCCAGTTCCTTGATGTTCTCGCGGATCAACTGCTGGTACTTGAGGAAGACACGGGCACGTACACCGATCGGGGTCTTGCGCCAGGTCTTGAAGGCTTTCTTGGCGCTCACCACGGCGGCGTTCATTTCATCCTGAGTCGCGAATGGTACGCGGGCCAGGACTTCCTGAGTGGCCGGGTTGACCACATCGTGCCATTGCGTGCTTTTTGATTCGACGAACTCGCCGTTAATCAGCAGTTTGACGGTGGGCACAGTGTTCTGGGTATTTGCTTGCGCTGTCATTAGGACTCCAGCCTTTCAAGGGCAGATATTGGCAGGTGATCATTGTGGCGTTTGAGAACCTTGGCCTTGATCCTAGCAGTGCGTTTTTATCTATAGCAATGCAGCTGAGTGCAGGGTTATTCTGCATTTTTGCACAGCTAATGTTGGTGGTCGGATGGATTGGGACAATCTGCGTTATTTCCTCGAACTATCCCGTGCTGGCAAACTGACTGCCGCAGCGCGCCGGCTTGGCGTCGATCACACTACGGTGTCGCGCCGTGTCCAGGCGTTGGAAAAGAGCATGGATACTGCGCTGTTCGTACGCGCGGCTACTGGCTACAGCCTGACTGAGGCCGGACGCATTCTCTTGCCGCAAGTGGAAGCGATGGAGAGCGCTTTCTCGGCAATCGAACAGGCTCAAACAGGGCCGCAAGACAGACTGTCGGGACAAGTGCGCATCGGTGCGACCGAAGGCTATGGTTTGATGATGCTCGCTCCGCAGTTGGCCGAGTTAACTCGACGTTATCCAAACTTGGGGATCGATCTACTGGCGGTGCCGCGAATGGTGCAACTGTCGCGCCGTGAGGCGGACATCGTGATAACCCTAGAGCGCCCTGTGCGCGGGCCATTCATAATTACCAGGCTGACCGACTACGTACTCAAGTTGTATGCCTCCGCCAACTACCTGGAGCAGCATCCCCCCATTACGCACCGGGATGATCTGCGCGAACATGCATTTGTCAGCTATATCGACGATCTGCTTTACAGCAAGGAACTCCTCTATCTCGATGAAATCGGCAAACCCAGACATATCGCTGTGCGCAGTACCAGTATTCTCGCGCAGCAGCAAGCCACTTCTGCCGGGGCCGGTATCGCGATCCTGCCGTCATTCTCTGCCGATGCCGATCCACGCCTGAGACGGGTGCTCAGTGAGCAAATCGAATTCACCCGGACGTTCTGGATGTTAATGCCCATTGAACTGAAGGACATTGCTCGGATGAAGGTGACCTGGAATTTTCTGCGGGAAAAGGCGCAGGCAAACCAAGCGCTCTTGCTCGGGGCACTGGATGGCGAAGGATAATGCTGTCGCGAATGCCGTTTTTCGCGATTGCTCTACAAGCAGCCGTCAATGAGGAAGTGCCGTACAGGAGCAGGCCGTAGCCATTCACGTATGAAAATTGATCGTGTCGCGGCCTGAAAGGCGGATTCACTGGTGTGAGCTGCAAGCTGCGCGCTTCCTCGGCAACCTCGGAAAAACCACAACCAGCATCGCCAGCGCGAGCGGCTTCGATGGCGGCATTGAGCGCAGTAGGTTGGTCTGGTTGGCGGTGCTCTAGATGGTTGAGACGATCTTAGTCAGATTTTTCAAGTTTTGTTCAATTTCCGTGCACTGCGACGTTTGGTCATCGTGCAGTTGTTCGCGTTGGCGCGTGACATGGATGTCGACTAGTGCGCCGACTACCCTAATTGGGGTGCCGTTAGCGGTGCGGCACGTCGGGCCGCGCGAGCGGAACTAGAGGATCGCTGTGTTCTGCTTGATCCGATATATCGCCAAGAACGGCTTCCTGCAAACGCGATCGACCAGATACGCGGCGAACAGACGGATCCCTGAGCACCATTTACCTCGGCGTGACGAGTCCATCCAATTACCGTGAGCTGTGAGTTCACTCTGAATCGGCGGTGGGCGTAGCCCACATGTCGCGGCCCCCGCCACATTCCCGTCTTGACGTGTTGACAACTGACTTGGAGCGGCATATCGTTTCTTTAACTTACAGACCGAACTGTCTGTTTGTAAAAACAAGAAGGTACTTGGCCTGTTTCCATGACAGGTTCAGGCTAGAGAGGATTACATTAGATGAAGAGCCTTATTCGTACTGTTCTCATCGCTGGCGCCGGGCAAGCAGGGGCGGCAGTAGCGTTTGAGATTCGAGCTCAGGGGTATGAAGGGCAAGTGATCTTGGTTGGAGCTGAGACGCATTTGCCATATGAGCGGCCGCAGCTTTCCAAGCAAGTGTTGCAGGTCGGTGATAATGAGCTGAGGTTCATTCGAGAGTCCGATGCCTATCGGGAGGCCAATATTGAGCTTCGCCTCGGGCTCGAGATTGTCAGTATCAATTCGGAAGAAAATACTGCCCTGCTATCTGATGGGACTTTGGTGGGCTTTGATCGTCTGGTGATTGCTACCGGTGTGCGCCCACGATTTTTGCCAGGACTGTCTGGGGCAGGTGTCACTTATCTACGGACGGTCGAGGATGCGCTGAATCTTCGTGAAGTGATTAAACCACAAAGTCGTATCGCTATTATCGGTGGTGGGGTGATCGGTCTCGAGGTGGCTTCGGCGGTGGTTGCCGCTCAAGGGAAACCTGTGGTGATAGAGGCTGGCATTCGCCTAATGGCGCGTAGCCTGTGCGAGCGTACGGCAAACTTTCTGGACTCTTGGCATCGCCAACAAGGTGCTGATATTCGCTATGGTGTGACAGTTGCTCGTTATGAGGCGGGGACGCTCACGCTATCTAATAGTGAACAAATTGAAGTGGATCATGTGCTGGTTTGTGTCGGGGTCGAACCCAATCAAGAGCCTTTTGTGGACTGTGAGATTACAGTGCCGCAGGGGGTGCTGGTTGATGAGTTCGGAAGAACCACCAATCCGAGAATTTATGCCACCGGCGATATTGCAGTTCATCAACATGACGGCTCTTTCTATCGGGTGGAAACCTGGGAACATGCGCAATTGCATGCCGAAATGGTTGGCCAAAATATTCTTGGCGTTCAGAACGGTTACAACCATCCTGTCTGGTTTTGGTCTGATCAGGGATCTTTGAACTTGCAGGTTGTGGGAAGTGTTGTCAGCGGCCGGGAAGTGTGTCGTGCGGGAAATCGACAAAGCTCTTTCAGTATATTCAGGATTTCCGAAGATGGGCAAGTTTTGGGCTGTACATCAATAAACTCACCAAAAGATATGGCAATGGCTCGGCGATGGATAAAGCAAGGTGTTCGTATTGATCATCGTGCGCTTGCTAATGTGTCGGTAGATTTGCGTAATTGCATTGTTTAATAAGCGTTTTTGAGCCTCTGAGGAATCTATGAAAACAACAATAAATGAACAATTTCTTGATGTTGATAAGGAACGTTCGGTATTCAAAGTCTCGCGTTCGACCTTTGTCAGGCCCGACCTTCTGGCACGAGAGTATGAGAAGGTATTCGATAAATGTTGGCTGTACCTCGGTCATGTGTCGGAGTTAAGCAAGCCTGGTGACTTTGTTACGCGTACCGTAGCTCGTCGTAACATTCTCTTCACCCGGGATTCCAAGGGTGAGCTCAATGCTTTTTTAAACGTCTGTCCGCACCGAGGGGCAACCGTCTGTCGTGAGCCTTCAGGCAATGCCAAGAACTTCCAATGCTTTTACCATGGCTGGATCTTTGGCAATAACGGTCAGCTGAAAAGCCAGGCCGGTGCCGAGCATTACAGTGATGCCTGCAAAAAAAGCGACTGCAACAACCTGACAGCCGTGCCGCGTTTTGATGTGTTCGCTGGTTTTTGCTTTATCAGCTTTGATCCAGACATTATCTCACTGCCCGACTATCTAGCTGACGCAAAAGACTATCTAGAGCTGATTTCCAAACAATCGGAAAGTGGCATGGCAATAGTCAGCGGCTCTCAGGAGTACTCCATTCGCGCCAACTGGAAACTGTTGGTGGAAAACAGTGTGGATGGCTATCACGCCGTGACCACTCATGCCAGCTACTTCGACTACATCAAGAACACCAACGGAGGCTTGAATCCAGAACCCCTTGCGGGATGCAGTCTGGACTTAGGCAATGGGCATGCGGTGCTGGAATACAGTGCGCCTTGGGGGCGCCCGATTGCGCAGTGGATCCCTCTCTTCGGCGAGGAAGGAAAGCGTGAGATGGACGAGTTGTATGCCCGTCTCGTCGAGTTGCACGGCGAGGAGTTGGCTGAGCGAATGGCGCGCAAGAACCGTAACCTGCTGATATATCCGAACCTTGTGATCAACGACATTATGGCTGTCACGGTACGTACCTTCTATCCAGAAGCGCCGGACTACATGCTGATCAATGGCTGGGCTCTGGCTCCGCGTGAAGAGACGGAACGTGCGCGTAAGTATCGCTTGTACAACTTCCTCGAGTTCCTCGGCCCAGGAGGCTTTGCCACGCCGGACGATGTCGAGGCTCTGGAGGCCTGTCAGAAGGGCTTCCAGAACTATCAGTTGGCGCAATGGAATGACATCTCAAAGGGGATGCATAAAGAGCAGCCGGCATACGACGACGAACAGCAGATGCGTGTGTTTTGGACTCGCTGGAACGAACAAATGCGCGTAAGCGATGAGGCAGAGGATTGAACATGACCAACTCAATTACACGCAGCGATATTGAAGATTTTTTCTACACTGAAGCCGACCTACTCGACAGCTGGAAGCTGAAGGAGTGGCTCGCATTATTTACCAATGACGGCCGATATCTGGTGCCATCGGCCGATTTGCCACGTGATGCCGATCCCGAAAAGAGTCTGTTCTACATCGCTGACGATTGGGCACGCTTGAATGAGCGTGTGATTCGACTCATGAAGAAAACCGCACACGCGGAATGGCCGCGCTCGCGTACCCGGCACCTGGTCAGCAACGTGATGTTCGAGCGTGCGGACAATGGAGAGATCCTGGCTCGCGCCGCATTCGTCACTTTCCGGATAAAGGGTGGCTTCACCGACACCTATGTGGGCACTAGTTATTACCGTCTGGTGAAGGTGGATGGTCAGCTGCGGATTCTTGAAAAGCGGTGTCAACTCGATCTTGAGAATCTGCGTCCTCATGGTCGCGTAAGTATCATTCTGTAATGGGGGCTTGAATATGAATTTTCCATTCCGGTACCGCAAGCTTGCATATGTCGCGCTGAACGTGACAGATCTGCCTCGCTCGTTGGAGTTCTACAAGACGCTGCTGGGGCTTGAGGTCTCCGAACACAATGATGAGATCGCCTATCTGCGTTGTAGTCGTGACCACCATAACATTGTGCTGCACGCTGCGCCGGAACGTGGTGTCAAGCGTGTGGGATTCGAGTTGGAAAGCGACGATGATGTGGAGGCAGCATTTATTCACTTCCAGGAGCTTGGCTACAAACCGGCCTGGGTGTCGAAGGATGAAACTACGCTGCTCAAGCAAGGCCGTAGCTTTCGTCTACGCGAGCGGCACAGCCTGCTTCAGTTGGAGATGTTCAGTAAGTCCACCCAAATGGCCAAGCCGTTTCTACCGACGGTTGCCAACATTGCGCGCGTTGGGCATGTGGTGATCGGCGCTGTAGAGTTCGAGAAGGCCTGCGACGCCTTCATTCAGGACTTTAACTTCAAGGTTTCCGATTTGATCGAAGACCGAATTTCCTTCATGCGCTGCCATCCTAACCCGCTCCACCATACCTTTGCGGTGGGACCGGCCAAGGAGAACCAGTTGCATCATGTGAACTTCATGGTGACCGATATCGATGATATCGGTCGAGCCCTGTATCGCATGAAAAAGAACAACGTTCAGATCGTTTACGGCCCCGGACGGCATCCGCCGTCTAATAGCGTATTCATCTATTTTCAAGATCCAGACGGCATGACCTTGGAATACAGCTTCGGCATGGAGGAGTTTCCCGAGGTTGGGGCACGAGAGCCGCGGATGCTTGAGGCCGTGCCGGAGTCTCTGGATACCTGGGGGGCGGTACCGCATCCAGAATTTGGCAAGAGCGGTGTTATCGAGGTGAGCTCATGAACACGATGTCAGTAGTTACTCCA
This sequence comes from Pseudomonas nabeulensis, assembly GCF_004682045.1. GTDB lineage: Bacteria > Pseudomonadota > Gammaproteobacteria > Pseudomonadales > Pseudomonadaceae > Aquipseudomonas > Aquipseudomonas nabeulensis. The sequence continues at coordinate 47,313 of NZ_QUZT01000004.1, read as the reverse complement.
CTGGCCGGACAGGTGGCAGTCGTCACCGGCGCAGCGCGGGGTATAGGTTTTGGTATTGCGCGCAGGCTGGCTGCCAGTGGGGCCGATCTGGTGCTCTCGGACCTCGACGTCGATGCGCTGCTCGGTGCCGAACATGCCCTCAAGGAGGAGTTTCCGGTCAGCGTGATCAGTTGCCCTGGTGACCTGTCCCGCGAGGATGTGGTGGCGCAATTGCAGACGCAATCGCGTGAGCGCTTTGGAAAGGTACAGATACTGATCAACTGCGCGGGCGGCGGGGTGATCCGCCCTTTCCTTGACCACACTGCAGAAACACTCAAGGCTACCGTGGACCGCAACCTGTGGACCGTGCTGTGGTGTACCCGGGCCTTTCTGCCCGAGATGCTGGAGGCAGGTTACGGCCGTGTCATCAATCTCGGCGCGGATTCAGTAAGGAACGGTCTCTGGGATCATGCTGCCTACAATGCAGCTAAAGGCGGTGTGCATGCACTGACTTCCGGGCTGGCCCGTGAGTTTGCCACCAGTGGCGTAACCTTTAACACCGTGGCGCCTTGTGCGGTGGCAACGCCGCAACTCATCCACTTCATCGAAACCCAACCCGATCTGGCGCAGCGTTTCATTGACGTGATTCCTATGGGCAGGGCTGCTGAAATAGATGAAGTAGCGTCAATGGTTCACTACTTAGCGCTGCCCGAATCAAGCTTCGTGACTGGGCAGGTTATCAGCGTTAATGGTGGGAGCAGCATGCAATGAGCGCTCAACTTATCGAAGTCGTTGCCATTGATGATGTGGCCGGACATCAGTTTCCGGTCGCTGTCTGTGTCGCGGACGATGTAGCCCCCGGCGATATCTATTCGGCACTGCTGCCCTCAGGGCACAAACTGGCGGTTTACAACGTCGACGGTGAGTTCTATGTCACTGACGACACCTGCTCCCATGGCGAAGCGTCTCTATCTGAAGACGGTATGCTGGAAGGGACTGAAGTCGAATGTACCTGGCACTTCGGTCGTTTCGATGTACGCACCGGACAGGCTTGTGCCATGCCATGTACACATCCTCTGCGTACGTGGGGTGTTGAGATAAGGGATGGCAATGTGTGGGTGACGGGCGTTCGTCCATTGGCTGGAGAACTGAAATGAGCCAAGCAGCACTTGAACGATATGTACGTGTTGCTGCTAGAGCACTGGCCAGACATGGCTTGGTTCAGGCGTGGGGGCATTGCAGTGCACGGATTGATGAGAGGCACTTTCTCGTCTGTGCGGCGCGGCCAATGGGGTCCATCGGACTGCAGTCCGGAACAGTGGTTTCAATCGATGAGCCGTTGCCGCCTGGTGTACTAGGAGAGGTGCGCATCCACCAGCAGGTTTATGCGCGGCGCCCAGAGGTGGGTGGGATATGCAGGATTATGCCCCACTACACCATGGCGCTATCCACTCTTGGGCAGGTACCCAGCCCTAGGCATGGCGTCGGAGCCTTCACTGCGGACTGTCGTTATTGGGATGACCCGCGTTTGCTACGTGATGATGGCTTGGCAAAGCAATTGGCTGAGACATTGGGTGAGGCCAATGCATTGGTGATGCGAGCCAATGGTGCGGTCACTGTCGGACCAACACTGGATGTTGCCGTCGGAATTGCCTGGTGTTTGGAGGATGCTTCTCGCATCGAGTGCACTCTTCGCTCAATGATCCAGGACGTCAATGCCGGGCTGCTTTCGCCTGACGAGGTGCGGGCAAGGCAGGTTAGCACGGGCCAGGTATTCGAGAGACTATGGACACATCTGACGTTTGGCGATCAGGAGCAAGCCGATCCTGCAACGGATTGGCGGCAGGTTGTTCAGACAGACTAAGCAGAACTGGTCGATGTGCTTCGTGTTTGTGTGAGACTCGACCATAATCAACAGTTTTCTGTTAAAGAGCTATTTGCCATGCATTCGACTTCCACCGTACCGACAAAGATTACGCGACGTACCCAAGCTGAGCGTAGAGACGCAACTCGGGAAAAAATCCTGAATGCTGCAGTAGAGTTGCTCCTTTGCAGAGGGTATGCAAGCTTTCGCGTGAGCGATGTTGCCGATGCGGCGCAAGTGTCCAGGGGCGCGCAAACCCATCATTTTCCGACTAAGAGCAGTTTGCTGTTGGCTGTGCTTGAACGGGTGTATGCAGACTCAACTGCTTCCAGTATGAGTCGCATACAAATGCTCCGCCCAGGCGACGACCCACTGGACCTGCTCTTTGAAGAGGCCGAGGGGTTTTTTATGGGGCCCAATTTTGCGATTGCCCTGGACTTACTGAATATGGGGGATGCAGATCCTGAACTTCGGAAGACCGTACAAGAGCTGTCGCGAATTCATCGCCTTCCCCTTGAGCAGGGTTGGATTGGAGTACTAATTAAGTTTGGTGTTGATCCGGAGCGGGCCAAAAATATCGTCTGGATGAGTTATGCAATTTATCGTGGGCTTGCGATGCGTGCCATGATCCAGGTAGATCCTGAGCATAATGCACAAGTGATATCCGAGTGGAGAACTATTGCCCATCAGCAGATTGCATCAGCTGTACAATAGTCTGAAATAACAAAAGAGTTTAATGCGGGAGGTTGGAACCACATGGCTGTGGGGTGCTCGCTCGTTCTTAATTTAAGAAATATAAATATAAGGAGTTGATTATGAGTTTGTGGTTAGATTTTTTAGGTGTTGAAATTCGATATGTAAAAACCCGAAACTTTGGAACTATTCGAGTGGCGGAAGCGGGCGCTCATAATGAGCGCGCCATTATATTTCAACATGGAATTAATGGTCATTTTGAAGCCTATGCCAAGAACCTTATTCCTCTGTCCAAGCATTTCCACGTAATTGCGTTTGATTTTGTAGGACATGGTTTGTCGAGTAAGCCTGACTGCGAATACACGCCGATGATGTTGGCTGAGCAGTTGGGTGAGCTGATGGATGCCATGGGGATCGCCAAAGCACATCTATCGGGTGAATCCCTTGGAGGCTGGGTATCTGCACTGTTTGCGGTGCGGTGGCCAGAACGGGTTGATCGCTTGATGCTTAATACGGCGGGTGGTCTGCCGATTGTGACTGAGAAAGGACGACAGGATCTCAAGCACTTTATCGAGTTGAACAAGCGCAACATCGATAACGTACCGAGCTATGAGTCGGTTCAGGCGCGCCTGCACTGGCTGATGCACCCTGACAACCATCACATGGTCAACGACGAATTAATCAACCTGCGTCTGGGGATTTACCTGCAGCCAACCAGTCGTTCGGTGCTTCCACGTTTGAACGAGATCCTGGCTCATCACGATGACTACCTCATCCCGCTCGAAAAACTGCCGCAAGGTACGTTGTTCCTTTGGACCGAAGACAACCCTATCCACGACATGGAAACGGTCAAGGCCGCCCATGCTCGTGTCGAAGGTAGCCTGTTGTATGTCATGAAGGGGCTAGCTGCGCATTGGCCGCAGTACGAGCAGCCTGAGGAGTTCAACGCGGTTGCCACGAAATTCTTCACTGACGGTAGCGTGGCGTGAGGTGTGACATGACTGACAAACAAACGATCGCCGACCAGCTCTGGCGGGCGGAGCAAACGCGCCAGGCATGTACGCCTGTGCGCGAGTTTTTTACCGAACAGGATCCGCGGGCACTGATTGACGCGGCATATGCCGTACAGCGCATCAACATTGAACGACATCTGGCGGAGGGGCGTCGGGTGGTCGGACGCAAGATTGGTCTGACCTCGCTCGCGGTGCAGCGCCAACTCGGAGTTGACAGCCCGGACTTCGGCACTCTGCTGGACAGCATGAGTATTTGCGATGGTGAGGAGATTCAGACCTCGCGTCTGTTGCAACCTAAGGTTGAGGCGGAGCTGGCCCTGGTGCTAGAGCGTGATCTTACCCACGAGAAGCACAGCGTTGCTGACATCATTGGTGCGACGGCCTATGCCTTGGCGTCGATTGAGGTCGTGGCCAGCCGCATCGAAGGCTGGAATATCCGACTGGTTGATACCGTGGCGGATAACGCCTCTTCGGGTCTGTTTGTGCTGGGCACTCAGCCGATGAAGCTGTCGAAGTTGGACCTGGTGGGCATGAAGATGGCGATGCATGCAGGCGACACTCTGGTCTCCGAAGGGCAGGGCAGTGCCTGCCTCGGCAACCCACTTCATGCTGCGTGTTGGCTAGCCGACACGATGGTGCGTGCCGGCACCCCACTGCGTGCCGGTGATATTGTTCTAACTGGTGCGCTCGGCCCGATGGCTGCGGTTGTTCCTGGTACGACTTATACCGCTCGTATCGAAGGCTTTACCCCGGTACGTGCCATCTTTTCCCAGGAGTAGCTGCGATGAATAAGATGAACAAGAAAACTGCGGTGGCGATTATTGGCTCGGGCAATATCGGCACCGACCTTATGATCAAGGTTCTACGCCATGGTCAGCACATCAAAATGGGCGCGATGGTTGGTATTGACCCTACGTCCGATGGTCTGGCGCGTGCTGAGCGCATGGGCGTTGCGACAACCTCTGGCGGTATTGAGGGTCTGCTGGCGCTGCCGGGGTTCTCCGAGATCAAGATCGTCTTCGACGCTACCTCGGCTGGTGCCCATGCCCATCATAACCAACTGCTGCAGGAGTACGGCATCAAGGTTATCGACCTGACGCCGGCGGCGCTTGGACCCTATGTCATACCGGCGATTAACCTTGATGACGAGTTGGATGCGCCAAATATCAACATGGTGACCTGTGGCGGTCAGGCTACGATTCCTATCGTTGCTGCCGTTTCTCGGGTGACGAAGGTGCATTACGGAGAAATCGTCGCGTCGATCTCCAGCAAGTCGGCTGGGCCGGGCACTCGCGCCAACATCGACGAATTCACTGAAACCACCTCCAATGCCATCGAGAAATTGGGTGGGGCGACGAAAGGCAAAGCCATTATCGTTCTCAATCCGGCCGACCCTCCGTTGATCATGCGCGACACGGTGTTCATTCTATCCGAGATGGCCGATCAGGCAGCGATTGAGCGTTCCATTCAGTCGATGGTTGAGGTGGTGCAAAGCTACGTACCGGGTTATCGCCTCAAGCAAAAGGTGCAGTTCGATGTCATTCCAGTCGATGCCCCGGTAAACGTGCCGGGCCTGGGTCTGCGCTCTGGTCTGAAAACCTCGGTCTTCCTGGAAGTCGAGGGTGCTGCGCATTACCTGCCAGCTTACGCCGGTAACTTGGACATCATGACCAGCGCCGCCATGGCATGTGCCGAGCGTATTGCCGAAACCCGCCTCAACGCGTCGGAGGTCTGAGTGATGACTGACAAGAAGATTTATATTTCTGATGTGACCCTGCGTGACGGCAGCCATGCGGTTCGTCATCAGTACTCGATCCAGAACGTCCAGGACATTGCCCGCGCACTGGACAAGGCCAAGGTCGACAGTATCGAAGTCGCCCACGGCGACGGTCTGCAAGGCTCAAGCTTTAACTACGGTTTTGCTTCCCACACCGATCTGGAATGGATCGAAGCGGCCGCCGATGTCATCAGCCACGCCAAAATCACAACCTTGCTGTTGCCGGGCATCGGCACGGTGCATGACCTAAAAGCCGCGTACAACGCTGGTGCTAGAGTGGTGCGCATCGCCACCCACTGCACCGAAGCCGATGTCTCGAAACAGCACATCGAATACGCACGCGAGCTGGGCATGGACACCGTCGGCTTCCTGATGATGAGCCACATGATCCCGGCTGAGCAGTTGGCTGCTCAGGCCAAACTGATGGAAAGCTACGGCGCGACGTGCGTGTACATGGCCGACTCCGGTGGCGCGATGAACATGCAGGATATCCGTGACCGCTTCCGTGCGTTCAAGGCCGTGCTCAATCCGGAAACCGAGACGGGTATGCATGCTCATCACAACCTGAGCCTTGGCGTGGCCAACTCGATCACAGCCGTGGAGGAAGGTTGCGACCGCATCGATGCAAGCCTGGCGGGCATGGGAGCTGGGGCCGGTAATGCGCCGCTGGAAGTGTTTATCGCGGCCGCCGAGCGCCTAGGCTGGAACCACGGCACTGATCTTTACACGCTGATGGATGCCGCCGATGACATCGTCCGTCCGCTGCAGGACCGTCCGGTGCGGGTCGACCGCGAGACCTTGGCACTTGGGTATGCCGGCGTCTACTCGAGCTTCCTGCGCCACGCCGAAATCGCTGCTGCCAAATATGGCCTCAAGACCCTCGATATCCTTGTGGAGCTCGGCAAGCGGCGCATGGTCGGTGGCCAGGAAGACATGATCGTCGACGTCGCGCTGGATCTCCTGGCGCGCAGCAATAACTGATTGTTTTCGTTGGCTTTAAGGGCGTGGGCATGAGCGCCCCTATTGTCACGGCAAGATGTTTCTGTCGCTGTCTGTGAATACTGAGACAGCTGCGAATTTTAGCGTCGATAGGCTTCAGTTCCGAAAGATTCTCCACGGCCAAAAATGTTGTTGACATTGCACAGCCGTAGGGCAATATTTGACACATAAGATACAGACAGATTGGTCTGTTTATAAAAACAAAAAACTGCCACGCCATGTCATGCATTGAGAAGTGCGACAAGCTGGGCAGCAAGCCGAGAGTGCATAGCCATGAGTGCTCCTATCCATGCCACCGCGACCACGCAAGATGGTCTGCTTGAGGGTTCTTCGTTGGCAACAGGTGCTTACGAGGAGCTGTATCGCCGCTCTGTTGATAGCCCTGAAGCTTTCTGGGAAGAGCAATCTCAACGCATCCACTGGCGCAAAACTCCCGAGATTATTCTCGACTCACAACCGCCATTCCGACGCTGGTTTGTAGGCGGAGAAACTAATCTTTGTTACAACGCAGTTGATCGGCACCTGGCGAGTCGCGCAGACCAGCTGGCGCTTGTTGCTATCTCCAGCGAAACCGGCGTCACTCGTGAGTTCACGTATCAGCAGTTGTACATCGAAGTAAACGCATTTTCCGCCGTGCTAAAAAAGCTAGGCGTAGGTCGTGGCGATCGCGTAGTTATATACATGCCCAACATGGCCGAAGCAGTGTTTGCGATGCTTGCCTGTGCCCGCATCGGAGCTATCCATTCGGTTGTATTTGGTGGGTTTGCCGCGCATAGCCTGGCAGTGCGCATTGATGATGCTGAGCCCAGTCTGGTCATTGCTGCAGACGCGGGGATCCGCGGCGGCAAGATCATTCCCTACAAGCCACTGGTTGATGCGGCTTTGGCGCAGGTCAGTAAGCTGCCGTCGAAGGTGTTGATCGTTTCTCGCGGATTGGATCAGAACCTTAGCTGGGTAGCCGGTCGTGATGAGGATTACGCAACTCTGAAGGCTGAAGTTGGTGACACCCTGGTACCAGTGGAGTGGTTGGAGTCGAATGAGCCGAGTTACCTGCTGTATACCTCGGGAACCACCGGTAAGCCCAAGGGTATCCAGCGTGATGTTGGAGGCTATGCGGTAGCCTTGGCACTGTCCATGCCGACAGTCTTCGACGTGCACCCAGGCCAGGTCATGTTCTCAACCTCTGACGTGGGTTGGGCGGTCGGCCACTCTTACAATGTCTATGGCCCGCTGCTGGTGGGTGCTACTTCTTTATTGTACGAAGGTCTACCGATCCATCCGGATGCCGGTGTGTGGTGGAGCATATGCGCGCAGTACAAAGTGCGCACGATCTTTTCCTCGCCGACCGCTATTCGCGTCTTGAAGAAACACTCGCCGGAGTTTATCGAGCGTCATGATCTGAGCGAGCTGAAGTATCTATTTCTTGCTGGTGAGCCTCTGGACGAACCAACAGCGCACTGGATCAGCGAAATCCTCGACAAGCCGGTAATCGATAACTACTGGCAAACCGAAACCGGTTGGCCGGCGCTGACAATGTTGCCAGGCATCGAAATGAAGCCGATCAAGTTTGGCTCGCCAGGTCTGCCAAATTTTGGCTATAAGACCAGAGTCATCGACAGCGTTACTGGTGTGGATGTTACGCCGAATCAGAAAGGTATTCTGGTGTTTGTGCCACCACTGCCGCCTGGCTGTCTGACTACCATTTGGCGTGATGATCAGCGCATGGTGGATAGTTATTACAGCCACTTTGACGAGTTGTTGTACAGCTCGTTGGATTGGGCGATCAGAGACGAGGATGGTTACACTTTTATCCTTGGTCGAACCGATGATGTTATCAACGTGGCAGGCCATCGAATCGGGACGCGAGAGATTGAAGAGGTTGTGTCATCACTCCGCTGTATTGCTGAAGTTGCGGTAATTGGTCTTGCAGACCCCGTCAAAGGACAAGTTCCGGCTGTTTTCGTCACGTTGCGCGAACATACCTTGGATGCTGGAGCGCGGCTAGATATATCAACGAGTGTGATCCAGGTAGTAGAAAAAAAGTTGGGTGCAATATCACGCCCAGCCAAGGCTTATATCGTAGAAGCGTTGCCAAAAACCCGCTCTGGGAAGTTACTACGTCGCCTGCTCAAAGCGCTAGCGCACGGCGAAGATCCCGGTGATCTTTCCACGCTGGATAATCCTGTGGCGTTAGAAGATATCAAAAGAGTTTTGAGGGGCACCTAGCTTTTCTAGAGGTGGTTTAGAACTTATAAAGATCAGTCGGTACCCTCCCGGGAAATTTGGCGGAGAAGGTATATTTTCATCAGTTAAAGTCGAGAGTAAAAATAATGAGACTTGAAAATAAAGTTGCTATTGTAACAGGTGCCGCTACTGGTATTGGACGCGCGATTGCTGAATTTTATTACCGTGAAGGTGCCAGCGTTGTTATTGCTGATATCAAGGGGGCGGATGAAGCCGCCAGCGAGATGGGTGAACGTGCATTTGGCGTAGTGGCCGATGTCGCGGACCCGGAAAGTACCAAAGCCATGGCTGCAGCCGCTGTCGAGCGCTTCGGCAAGATTGATATCCTGGTCAATAACGCCGGAATTTTCACGGGTGTTAACTACACCCCAATGGAGAATTTGCAGGTTGCTGACTGGCAGAAGATGATGGCAGTCAATGTTATGGGGCCATGGCTGTGTGCCAGTGCTGTTGCTCCGTACATGCGTGAGGGTGGTGGTGGCCGCATCATTAATATCGCGTCGGTAATTGCACATATGGGTGTTCCCTTCATGTTGCATTACGTGGCAAGTAAGGGGGCGGTCTCTGCGATGACGCGCTCCATGGCACGCGAGTTCGCGGCGACTAAGTCCGGAATTAACGTCAACTCCATTTCTCCTGGTTATATCCATTCGCAGAATGCTGTTGCTAACAGCGGGCAACACGAACAATTCGAGGCGGTTTCTGCGCAAATGCGTACTGTCGAGCGCTCGCAAACTCCCGAAGATATTGCCGGTACAGCCTTGTGGCTGGCCAGTGATGAGTCAGCCACCGTCAACGGGCAGAACATCATCGTTGATGGCGGAATATTCATGAGTCTTTGATGTTAAGTTGCTCGGACGAACACAATAATTACAAGAGTAAATGCCATGAATGATGAGCAAAGAGTCAGAGACATTCTCGACCTGAATAAACGAAAAAACTTGATCGGTGGTAACTGGGTCGACTCACTGTCGGGCGAGACGCTGGCTATCGAAAATCCGGCAACTGGCGAAATCATTGCTCATGTTCCGCGTGCTGGTGCGGCAGACATAGACTTGGCCGTCAAGGAAGCACGCCGCGCCTTCGAAGCTCGTTCCTGGCGCAATATGCGGGCGTCCGATCGCGGTCGCTTGTTGGAAAGTATCGCGCGCAAGCTCGAAGAGCATGCTGATGAACTGGCGTTCCTTGAGGCTCTCGATACCGGTAAGGCCGTGAGTTTTGCCAAGATACTGGATCTGCCAGCGGCGATTGAAGTGTTCCGCTATATGGGGGGCTGGTGCAGCAAGATTGCTGGGAAGACGTTACCGGTGTCTTTTGATGGAAAGGAGTACCACGCCTATACCCGCCGTGAAGCTGTTGGTGTTGTCGGCGCCATCACCCCGTGGAACTACCCGTTGGCGCTGGGGGCGTGGAAGATCGCGTCGGCGCTAGCCGCTGGGTGTACGATGGTTATAAAGCCCACCGAGCTGACGCCGCTGAGTACGCTGCGCTTAGTTGAGTTGTGCTTGGAGGCGGGCCTGCCGGAGGGAGTGTTGAACGTTATCAACGGTCACGGTCATGAGGCCGGTGCTGCACTGGCTCAGCACCCGGACGTCAATAAAATTACCTTCACCGGTTCTACGGCAGTCGGTAAGAAAATTGTCGAGTACTCGCTGGGCAATCTCAAGCGCGTCACCCTTGAGTTGGGTGGAAAGTCGCCAAGCATCGTGTTTGATGATGCTGACCTTGATCAAGTGGGATTGGGGGCCGCGTTAGCGGTGTTCTTCAATTCTGGGCAGATTTGCTTTGCCGCTACCCGTCTGTTCGTACAGGAAAACGTCTACGACCAAGTGGTGGAGGCGGTGGCGGCCGCTGCGCAGCAGTTCACTGTGGGCAACGGTCTGGACCCACAAACCATGCTCGGCCCACTGGTTTCGGCCAAACAGCAAGATCGTGTGTTGGGCTACATCGAGTCTGGTGTGGCGCAGGGCGCTCGATTGGTGTGTGGCGGTAAGCGTATTGGCGACAAGGGCTACTTCGTTGAACCGACCGTATTCGCTGATGCCACTCCGTCGATGAAAATCGTCAGCGAAGAAATCTTCGGCCCGGTCGTTAGCGTCATGAAGTTCAAGGACGTTGAAGAGGTCACCCGCATGGCTAACGACTCTCAATACGGACTGGCTGCCAATATCTGGACCCGCGATATCAAGAAGGCTCACAAGTTGGCGCACCGGCTTGAGGCTGGGTCGGTATGGATCAATTGCCACGGCATTTTGGATCCTGCACTCCCATTTGGTGGGTTCAAACAGTCTGGCTGGGGTAGGGAAGTTTCGGAAGAAGGTTTGCTGGCGTATACCGAAACTAAAACCGTTTGCATGCTTTTGGACGAATAAGCGGTCTTGAAAGAATAAAAAACTATTAGGAATTCGTTATTCCTAAAGGAGAAGACTAATGTTGGATTATATTAAGTACTATTTGGCTCCGTGCATCCAAATATTGGCCACCCTGGGTTTTTATTGGGGAGGCGATTATGTCTGGATCGCCATCGCGGCATTCCCGGCTCTGGCCATTGGTGACGCGCTGCTGCCTTATGATCTAAAAAAACGCAACATGAAGAGTCACTTCTGGGCCTATCTGCCGGTATGGCTATCCACCTTGATGCTACCGGTCATGTACGTCGTATTTGCCTGGTCAATCGCAAATCATGATTTGACTTACTGGCAGATGATTGCAGGGGTTTTAGGTTGTGCCTGGCTTTCTGTGGTGCCGGGTGTGCCGGCAACCCATGAGTTGTATCACTCTCGTGGTCGTCTCGCGCGCTTTGCGGGACGCTATGGACAGATTGCATTCCTAGACACCATGCGCATGGAAGTCCATGTCGTCGGTCACCACCGTGACGTGGGGACAGCCGAGGACTGCGATACCGCATCACGTGGCACCAACCTGTATAGCTTCGTGTTCCGTTCGATGATTATGTCCACTGGGCTGGAAATGAAGCTCGACGCCGACACCTTGGAGAAGCGCGGACATACGCGCTATGGCATCCGCCATTCCGTCTGGCGCGCGTTGCTGACGGTGGTGGTATTCCTCACGGGCATTTACTTCATCGGTGGTTGGGTTGCCGTTGGTCTTTGCTTTGCCGCAATGCTGATCGCTCGTTTCTGGGTCGAGGCGTTCAACTACTACCAGCACTACGGCCAGATTCGCGTGGAAGGCACGCCGATCGAAAAACACCATGTGTGGAATCATTACGGCACCCTGTCACGTTTGGTCGCCTTTGAAATTACCAACCATGCTGATCACCACCTGAACTCGTACATTCCATACTACAAGCTGGTGCCGGACGAGGGTGCGATCCCAGTGCGCAGCATTATCGTGTGCTTCCTGTCTGGCTTCATTCCACCGCTTTGGCACAACGTGATCATCAAGCCTGCGCTGCGTCGATGGGACAGCGAGCATGCCTCGCCGGCTGAACGGCGTCTAGCCCAGGAACAGAATCGTCGGGCGGGATGGGAAGACTGGTTCGATGACCAGGGCGGGCGTGGTAAGAAACCTGACAAATCCGCATTGGCGCATGGTTGAACGGGAGCATGTCGGATGACTCTGTCCACGAACCAAGAAAAGCCCCTGATTCGGGGGCTGCAGAGACGAATGATAGGGCACGGCATGCTGATTCTGCTGATCGGCTTGCTGGCTGGAGTGGGGTTGCTGATCAGTCTGATCGGCGGGCTAGAGGTTTTGCCTGGCAAATTGGTATCGCTGGTTCTACCTGGCAATAGCGATGGTTGGGTGCGATTTCATATCGGGCAGTTGCTCAACGCGTTCCTGATTGTCCTGGTTGCCCTGTCGTTGCCCGTTCTGGGGTTCGACACCCAACGGGCGGGCCTTCTTGGCTGGTGTGTGATCGGGGTTGGTTGGGCGAACACCTTGTTCTACGCGGCTGCGCTGTTCGCACCAAACCGGGCACTGAGCTTCGCAGGCAACGCCCTGGGGACCGCTAATTTGGCATCAGTAATTGGTTTACTACCAGCCTTGGTGTTTGCAGTTGTTTCCATTGTTGTTGTGGGCATGCTGGCAAAGCAGGCCTTCCATCGCCCAGCGTGACTGGCATCTCCCGAGGTTTTTCAAATGCAAAGTTTTTTTCAATCCCTCTTCGGCAAGAAAGCGCCGAAGCAACTGCGAATCCTGCCCCAGGACGTGACGATTGATTTAACGCCGGGACAAACGTTGCTGGAGGCCGCTTTGGCCAACGGTATTGCCTATCCGCACGACTGTACGGTTGGCACCTGTGCCTCGTGCAAGACTCGTCTGAAACAGGGTAGGGTCCGGGAAGCGACTCCATTCGGTTACACCTTGTCCAAGGCGGAGCTGGATGCAGGCTATATTCTGGCCTGCCAGGCTGTCCCACGTGACGAGCTCACCGTCATCGAGATCGATCCACTGTTGGCCGAATTGCCGCCAGTCGAACAGTTCGCCGCCCGTATTGTGGCGACCGAACAGCTTACCCACGACATCCTTAAAGTGACCGTCCAGGCGGATCGCCCGGTCCATTATGTGGCTGGCCAGTACGCCAACCTTCGCGTCCCCGGCGCCGCTCGTTACCGCAGCTATTCGTTCGCCAACGCGCCGCAGCGCAAGGGACGCAGCACCCTCGACTTCTATATCCGCAAGGTTCCTGGAGGTGAGTTCACTGAGGCGTTGTTCCGCGGTGAGCTAGATGATGAGCCGATGGAGATGGAGGCACCGCACGGCACCTTTCATTTACACGGTGGCGACGCTCCGATGATGTGTATCGCCGGAGGAAGTGGCCTAGCGCCGTTGGTCAGTATCCTCGAGCATGCTAGGGCAAATCGCATCAAGCGTGACTGTACGCTGCTGTTTGGCGCAAGAACCCAGGGCGATCTGTATCAGCTCGAGGTCATCAGCAACATCGCCGCTAACTGGCAGGGCGAGTTCCGTTTCATTCCAGTGTTATCGCATGAACCGGAATGTAGCAGTTGGGCGGGCGCGCGCGGCCTGGTAACTGAGCATATTCCTGCTGGGTTCTGCGAGGGGGCGGAGGGCTACCTCTGCGGGCCTCCGCCGATGATCGATGCTGCCATCGCTCGACTTGCGGAGCATGCCATACCACTGGAAAGGGTCTTCTACGACAAGTTTACCGATGGCCGAAATCCATAGACTCCATTCTCAATATAATAAGAAAGAAGGATTGGTACATGAAGAAGATAATATACAGCTGCGGTGTCAGTGGTCTTTTGGCTTGCCTGTGGAGTGGTGTTGCGTGCGCGACTGACGCCTTCAACCTCATCGGAAATGGCCCGATCTCCCTGAGTATGGGAGGAACCGGTGTGGCTCATGACATTGGAGCAGCGGGAATGATGGTAAACCCGTCGACTCTCCTCCTGATGAAGGAAGGTGCGCATCTGGGCGTTGGTATAGACATTATTACTGCTGACCTAGAGATCAAAAATACCGAGACCGGAGAGACAGCTCGCTCACATAGCCATGGTCGAAACAATGGGCCGTACTTTGGGCCAGAGCTTTCCTTTGTCTGGCGTGATGAGCGGTACGCTTTGGGCGTTGGAGCGTTTGCTTCCGACGGTGTCGGAACCCAATTCGGGGACAATAGTTTTCTCTCTCGTACCTCTACCAACAACATTGATACGGGATTGGATAGCTTCTCTCGGTTGTTGGTTTTTCGAGTGCCATTCTCTGCCGCTTACCAGGTGAATGAAAAGTTGTCGGTCGGCGCCTCGTTGGAAGCGGTGTGGACATCGGTAAACTTGGGGCTGCTGCTGGATACAACACAGATCGGTAGTCTGGCTGGGCAGGGGCGATTGGCTGGTTCGTTGGTCCCCGCACTGCTGAGCGTACCGGAGCTATCGGCGGGCTACTTGTCTACTGACAATCACCGTGCTGCTGGTGGTGGTACGGATGCCTGGGGGCTGGGTGGCAAAGTTGGCCTGACCTACCAATTGTCCCCGCAGACACGATTTGGGGTGGCATATAACTTCAAAACGAATGTTGGTGACCTCTCCGGAGATGCCGATTTGACGGCGGTAAGCGCTGCTGCCGGCAACATTCCGCTGTCTGGATCCGTGAAACTGCGCAATTTCGAGATGCCGGCTCATCTGGTGGTCGGCATCAACCATGAGTTCTCGGATCGAGTTGCCGTCTCGTTTGACTACAAGCGCGTCTTCTGGAGCGATGTCATGAAGGACATCAGCGTCCAGTACAAACAGAATGGCTCAGGTGATAACCTCGACCTGAAATTGCCTTTCAACTATCGGGATACCAATGTGTATTCCCTGGGAGCACAATATCGCTATGACGCGCACTGGGTGTACCGTGCTGGCTTTCACTATGCCCAGCAGGCAACTTCCTCCGGTGGAGTATTGCCAATCATACCCTCAACTCCCACCACCAATGTCACGGGGGGTGTTTCATATGCGTTTAGTGCTGACGATATCATCGATTTTGGTGTGTCCTATGGGTTTAAGAAAAAAGTGTCCAATGACAGCCTTCCAATAACCGGTACACCCATCGAAGCGTCGCATTCCCAGACCGTTGCCTCTATTGCCTATACGAAGCGCTTCTAAGTAGTGCAGTGATAAAGCGCCGTTTATCCAGCTTGAAGAAATAAGAACTTGAACTGCTCGAATGTGGTGCGCAATCGACTGTCGGTTAACGATTGTTATCAACATTGCTATATCGCTTAGTCAAAGGCCCTGAAGTATTCTGGAATAGGTAGGGATGCCAAGTTGAACTGAGAAGGCGGGACGATCCAACCAATCCATTACGCAACTGTGCCGTATTTCTGGGTACAGTTTTAACTGCGAGGAATTAACCAAGAACAACAATGACCGAAATTTGGTGGGGGATCGATGAGGAGAGTGTTGGTGGTGACACTCGAATGAATACATTTTCTGCAAAATATTGGTTTGTTATTTAGGAGTGTTGACTTCTAATTGTTTGAGTGGTCCGGAGTTCGCTTATGTCAAATAAAAATAGTAACTTCGATGTGGTTGTGATTGGCGCTGGGGCCGGTGGTCTCTGCGCAGCAGCGCGTTTGGCGCACAACGGCTATCGTGTTCTGGTGTTAGAGGCGCTGGAGGTAATTGGTGGAAGAGCTTCTACCCGAACGGTTGACGGTTTTCTGTGCAACACCGGGGCGTTGGTGATTGAACTCGATGGCGCCGTAGCGGACACCTACCGTGATCTTGGCTTGGAGCTGAAACTCTACGAGCCCCATCGTTCCAGTACCGTACTGCGTGTGGGTGGGCATGATGTCAACATCACTGAGGGGGCGGCGGGCTGGGTCCGCAATATCGCACCGGTTATCCTGCGAAGTCTCACTAATCTACGACCGTCGTTGCGGCCGCTGCCGGGACAGTCTCTCAAGGTCTGGCTCAACAAATTCACTCGCCGTCCGTGGATTCACGGTCTGATGAACAACGTGGTGGGGGCAATGTTTGCAGCCAGCACTGAAGACGCTCCGGCGGATGTGATCTTGCACTACTTCTCCAAGGGCACCTCGTTCAAGAAGATCGGCATGCCGGTCGGTGGCACCATCGAAGTGTGGAAGCCGCTGGTTGACGTGATCAAAAAGAGCGGGGGTGAGGTTTGGCTTGGGAGCAAGGCAAACCGACTCAACTTCTCGGAGGATGGCTTGGTCAACGGTGTAATAGTCGAGAATGGAGGCGACCTGATTGAGGTCTCGACCAGTTTGCTGGTTAGCAATATCGGTCCACTGGCGACCGTTGCGCTTGCCGATGTAGTCGATCTTCCTGAGGGCTACGGGCGAAGCGTGCGTGAAGCTAGTAATCCAGCTGCGATCATCACCGTGCATTTTGCCAGTCCACGACCATTGGCATCCTTCCCGTGCCTGGCGATTTTCAGCCAGAGCCGCCGCATGGTCTATGCCGCCAACTTCAGTGCCCCGGAGCTGCAGCGGGCACCGGCCGGATGGCACCTGTACTGCGGCGCTTCAGTGCCACGCCCAGCACGAGGCGAGTTCGATGTGGAGTTGGAAAAACGTTTGTTGCTTGAGGATATTCGCGAGCAGTTCCCGGGATTCGATCAGTCGATGGTGGTGGCTATAGACGTCACAGCTCACGAATGGCCGGCGCAACGTGCCATCACTGGCTACGATCTGCCGCCAACCACGCCAATCAAGAATCTTTGGAATGTCGGTGATGGGGTGAAGCCGTGGGGGGGCGCAGGCACGGCAGCATGCGCGGAAACCGCCAAGTTGATCGTTGACGAGATCTGCCGCCGCTTCCCGCTCGGTGTCCAATAACTTAAATTCTGTGGGTGACTCGATGAAAATTGCAGTTGTTGGTGCTGGACCGGCAGGTTGTGCTACGACATATACGCTTCGCAAGAATGGCCATGATGTATATCTGTTTGACGCTCAAGACCAAGTGGGTGGTCGAACCAGTCAAATGCAGCGCGAGGGATTCAACCTCGGGACGGGAGCCCTGTTTTTGATGGGGGGAATCTATCCGCGGACCAATGCTATTCTCAAAGAGCTTGGCAAGTATAAGGAGTTGGTGCCCTGGGACGCTAAAGCACACATTATCGACCGTGATCAGCAGCGATATACCGTTGAGTTCGATCAAGTGATGAGCTTTCTCAAGCTTCCTGTCTTCAGTCTTGGCGAAAAACTTAGCGTCGCCTACGGCGTACTAAAGCAATTATTTTCTCCCGGACCTAAGAGCTGCTTCGACGGCGCTGAGTTAGCCAAGCACGACAATGGAGAGAGCCTGCAAGCGTGGTCTGAGCGCGTGCTGGGAGATAAAGCAACGCGGTACATTACCCTGCCATATATGGGTTTTCTGTACGCTGTGCCCTTGAGTTCGCTGAGTATTTCACTTTTTCAGGCGGTTGTGCAGCAGTTCTACAAGCTGTCGCTTTCCGTTCCGCCCAAAGGAATGGGGCAGATTTCGGATTGGTTGATTGAAGGTTCTCAAGGCGTACATTTGAGTCTCTCCAGCAGGGTCGAATCCGTGTGCCGCAAGGGAGCCAGATATGTAGTGACCACTCAGGGCCGTGAGGTGGAGGTCGATGCAGTAGTCTTGGCATCGGAGCCGGGTGTATCGGCTGATCTGTTGCAGGGATTGGCACCGAATTCAGCTTGCGAGAGCCTACGCAACTGCACTTATTCCGAGTATGCCCATGTGCAGGTTTGCTACAAGCAGAACCCATGGCCAGACTTCCCGGTCAGTCTGGCGCTACCAGGTAACCAGGTGAAAACCTGGGGTGCCTGCGTGTTGCAAAGTCGTCGTCACCCAGGGGCCGTTCCTCCGGGGGGAGAGGCAGTAGGCGTTTACTTCTACACCCCACCGTTGAAGGGCATGAGTGAAGAGGACATAAAGCGCGAAGCCCTCATGGCGGTGACCGAGGTATTTGGTAGCGCGCCGGAGCCGTCGTTTGTGGAGGTTTTCTATTACAAGCGTGGGCTTTCGATTGCGGTGCCAGGCCATTACGCCAAAATGGATTCGGTTCATCAACAAATGCCTAAAGGAATATATCTGGCTGGAGATTACTTCGCTCACGCGGGTGTTGAGGCTGCAATTCTCAGCGGAGAGTTGGCTGCGAACCGGCTGGTACGTGACCTGTCCTGATGAGTTTAAAGGTGGTAGAGCGGAGCGTTCGGATTCACGCGTGCCGCTCTAGTAGCCGTTGACGTTTCACCAAGGCCAGTAATTTTGAAGATTACGCAGCAAATGACTCCTCGTTGTTGTGGGACTTGCTGCGGGGGCAATGACTTAGAAAGAGGGTGTGGCTTCTTCCAACTGCTCATCAGCTTTACGATGGGAACTGTAAAAAATGCCATTAAGATTGCAGTGATAAATATAAAGACAAGGCGGGGGGCAGGCGGGAACCAAATCAATGCGAACTGTTATGAATTAACGGTAGCGTGTGGCTAGAATTTATGAAGCGGAAGCCCTGGCCGTTGTTTCAGTTATGTAACTCACTTTACAGTGCGATTCGTTCAATCTGCACTGCGTGGAATTTTACTTTGCATGGAGGCTGAATTCTTAATTCAATCGAACGACTCCCCGTGTGACGGTTCTTAGGCGGTTTTAATCGAGAATCATATAAATCCTCTGCCCGTGTTATTTCTGGCGAATTAATAGGAAAGACAATGATAGAAAATAAGCTTCGATTTGATGCGCTCGTGATCGGTGCCGGTGCAGGTGGTGTTTCCGCTGCGGCGCGGCTGACACAGGCTGGTTATCGTACGCTGCTAGTCGAGTCTCTGGAGCGTGTCGGCGGACGCGCCTCGACGCGGGAGGTCGACGGGTTCCTGCTGAACAGCGGTGCCCTGGCAATCGAGCGCGACGGTGCGGTAGCCGAGTTGTACAAGGACCTTGAACTCAAGCTCGACATGTGGATACCCGAGCCGCAGACCTCGCTGCTTTGGGGGAGGCGCGTGTTTGACGTCGATCCGGGCAAAGGACTGACCGGAACAGCCAGAACGCTAGTACCCTATCTGCTCAAGTTCATCGGATCGGTCGCACCTGCTTTCCGTCCCAAGAAGGGTCAGTCCACCACTGAATGGGTGAACCGGTTCACGCGCAGCAAGCGTATCCACAACTTGGTGGACAACGTCTGCGGTGCGTTCTTCGCAGGTTCCGGTGAGGATGTGCTCGCCGAGGTGTTCCTCTTCTGCCTGACCCAGGGTACATCATTCAAGAGCATCGGTTACACAGTGGGAGGCACGATCGAGGTATGGAAGGGGCTTTCCAACTGGATTGAATCCCAGGGCGGCGAGGTCTGGCTGAACTCGCCGGTGAAGCGGCTGATCTTCGGCTTGGACGGCCTGGTCACCGGTGCCGAGATTGAGCATGAGGGGCAAGCTATCTCCGTGTCAGTAGACGTGGTGGTAAGCAATGTCGGCCCGCTGAACACGGTCCGCATCGCTGGTGCTGAAAACTTCCCTGTCGGCTACGCCGAATCGGTGGAGAAAGCGACCGATGGTGCCGCGATCATTACCATTCATTTCGCCAGTCCCAAGCCGCTGGTGCAGTGGCCCGGCCTAGCGCTGATCGGAAAGAGCCGACGCCTGACCTATGCGGGCAACTTCAGCGCACCGGAGCAGAAGCGCATCCTGCGGCCAGGTGAGTGGTACCTCTACTGCGGGGCATCCACGCCGCGTCCGGCGCGTGGCGACTTCGACCTTGAGAAAGAAAAGCAACTGCTCATCGCTGACCTGAAGGACTACTTCCCGGGCTTCGATGAATCAATGATCGTCGCGATCGACGTGACAGCGCATGAGTGGCCGGCGCAACGCGCGATCACCGGCTATGATTTGCCAATCGAAACGCCGGTCGCCAACTTGTGGAACGTGGGTGACGGCGTTAAGGAGTTCGGCGACGCAGGGACCGCCGCCTGCACGCGCACGGCGAACAGGGCGGTCAAACAGGTTATTGAGAATTTCCCGATAAAGGTTAGGCAAGGACCGGTTTCCGTACCGAGCCACTCCTAGTAACTCTCGGTAAGATCCAATAATAATTCTGAATTGAATCGCGTTCTGAGAATTGAGTGGTTGGTTCGCATTCATTGCGATCGCGGTCAGTTTTATCGGGCTAGTTTTGTTAGGACTGTTGCCATTCCCGCTCGGTCCTGACGGCGCGCAGATCGAAGTCGTCGCCTTCTATTCGGGAAACTCTCTTGTGGTCATGAGGTTGGCTATTGACTCGGTCGGTCTAGGTCTAATCGCTATCCTTGGCGCTGGGACCACAGTTCTGATGTGGAGGACCGAAGGAGAATCGACCGGCAATTGACTGGAAAGGGCTGACTTTTTCGGAGTCTCCTTGAAGGCAGCGTGTTGGAAACACAGAGCTACCATTTTATAACAAAAATAAGGGGCATGATTGTGGCGAATAGTGACCATATGTTGGGAGGGCTTGGGGTTCAATCCAAGTTGATGCTCTTGTTTTCTCTGGTTATTGGTGTAGGACTAATTGTCACGCTTACTGGGTTTTACAGTGTTTTCGCACTCTCCGGTCTGCTAGAGAAAAGTGGGAAAGTTAGTGATCTTATGGTGAAAGTGCAAAATCTAAAGGCGGCGGAAAGGCAATATCTGCTACTTCATGATGAACAAGCTCTTCAAGATAGAGCCTCGTCAATGGAGCGGCTAAAGAGTAGTATTGAAGAATCTTTTCCTTCGTTCGTGTCTCCGGCGACAGATGACTTGAATGGGTTAACTAACGAGCTGGTTGCCCATGATCGGAAGTTTTCTGGACTGGTCCGCGCTGCGTTGCCTAATAATTTCGGATCGGCTCCGGGAGTTCCAGTTTCTTGGAGGGAAGAAACTGAGCAGTTGGCTGGTCAAGCTGCAGGCTTGGAGAGGTCGGTAGACAAGCTGATGTCGCATCTGGTCATGGATCGTGATGATAAGGTGGCTTTGATATACACACTATTGGCTGGGGCTACACTGATAGCTATATTTATCTCTGTGTGTGGTGTCTGGTTCATATCTCATCAACTTGTTCCTCCTCTAAAAGCGACTGTTCAGTGGGCTGAGCGCATTGCCTCTGGTGATTTGGTCGATGTGGAGGAAAGCTGCCGTAACGATGAGATAGGGAAGTTGCAAGGCGCTACTCGTAGAATGGCAAATGGTTTACGTCATCTCGTAGGAGACATCAATCAGGGAGCAGAGCAATTGGTTGCTGCCTCCGAGGGACTTTCGTCGATTTGTGCGCAGGCTCAAACTGATATTGAACAGCAGAAATTGGCAATAGCACAGGTCTCTGCTGCTATAAATGAACTGGTGATAACGGTTCAAGCGATTGCACAAAGTACAGAGGAAGCAGCTACATTGGCAAGCATGGCGGATGAAAAGGCACGCGGCGGAGAGCGAGTAGTAAATGGTGCAGTCGAATATATAGAATGCCTCTCTGAGGATATGGCTAAGTTAGGCGGCGCGATGGAAAGACTTCAGCACGATAGTGAATGCATAAATCAGGTGATTGATGTAATAAAAGCTGTCGCAGAGCAAACTAATCTCTTGGCATTAAATGCGGCAATCGAGGCTGCTCGAGCAGGGGAGCAAGGACGCGGATTTGCAGTGGTTGCGGACGAGGTTCGAGGGCTCGCGATGCGTACTCAGCAATCGACAAAGGAGATAGAAAGTCTCGTAATTTCGCTTCAGGAGGGAAGCCATACGGCGTGGGAGCTTATGCAGCGCGGCAATTTACGAACTAGAGAGGTTGTAAATCTAGCCCAGCAAGCGCGTACCTCGTTGCTTGAGATCACTCAAGCAGTAGCTGATATTCAAGCCATGAACCATCAGATCGCTGCAGGCGCCGAAGAGCAGGGCGCTACAGTGGTTCAGATCAACCAAAATATCATAGAGATTCACAGCATGGCTGACCTGTCTGCAATTAAGTCGGGGCAAACGATGAGTTCTTCAGTAGAACTAGCTCGTTTAGGTAGTGACTTGCAGCAGTCGGTCGGGCGTTTTCGTTGGTAAAAGATGAGAGACTTCAATATAAAACTTTCCCGCGATCTTGCTATGCTGCAGGTGGGTTTTCTTAGCGCGGGTAGTTTATGTTCATACCGCCTTGGCCAAAGGTATTGGATAGCTACAAAATATTTCCATATGTTAAACGGGTTAGGGGAGTGATTCGTTTCACGAAGAGTTCCTCGATCGAACGGCATATTTGCCTGTTGGGTACCAATGATCGAGACCGGAAGCAGTACCTCAAGTCGTGAACGGCCTGCGTCCTTATCTGCTGCGGTGAAAAGCTTACTTTGGATTGTCGCAAGCCCCGCGAAACTGGCGAGAGCTGGACGAATGGATACGACATCGACTCCGAGCTACCCAACTCAAACACTGGAAGCGTGGAACGACTATCTACAGAGAGCCACGAGCACTTGGTGCGCGCGAGGAAAGCGCACGCAACGTTGCGGGAAGCTCGCGCAGCAGGTGGCGTAACAGCCGTATGGAAATGAACCGAGTGCTTGAAATTGCATGGTTCGACCGCTTGGGACTACCACGTCTCTCCTGACCTCAATCTCTCGAACCGCCCGGTGCGGACCCGCATGCCGGGTGGTGTGGCAGGAGTACGGTCTATGAAGACCGTCCCCTATGCCGATTAGCTGGCACCTAGGCTTGCATCTGGCATTGGTACGATGCTCCGTAAGCGATCCATCAAGGGT
Organism: Pseudomonas nabeulensis; assembly: GCF_004682045.1. Lineage (GTDB taxonomy): Bacteria > Pseudomonadota > Gammaproteobacteria > Pseudomonadales > Pseudomonadaceae > Aquipseudomonas > Aquipseudomonas nabeulensis. Next base: position 24,593 of record NZ_QUZT01000004.1, on the reverse strand, counting down.
AAAACCGGTCGGGCCGATGTTGCGCTGACGATGATCAACAAGTTGTACGGTATCGAACGTGATTTGAAAGAAATGACGGATGAGCAGCGCTTTGCCGGTCGCCAGGAAAAGAGCTTGCCGGTGCTCGCGCAGTTGAACTGGCTGGAGAAAACTCAGCCGCAAGTCGCATCGCAAAGTGCTCTCGGCAAGGCGCTCAGTTATCTGGGCAGCAACTGGAGCCGGCTGGAACGTTACGTGGAGGCCGGTTTTTTACCGATCGACAACAACGCCGCCGAAAGAGCAATCAAACCGTTTGTGATCGGTCGCAAAGCATGGCTATTCAGTGACACGCCCAAGGGTGCCACCGCCAGTGCGCAGATCTACAGTCTGGTCGAAACGGCTAAAGCCAACGGCCAGGAGCCCTATACGTGGCTGCGCCATGTACTGGAGCGATTACCGCAGGCTGAATCAGTTGAAGATGTTGAGGCGTTACTACCCTGGAATTGGAGGGCATCATGAGTATCAATATTGATCATCTGAGTGTCGATGAATTAGTGACATTGAATCATCACATTATCGAACGGCTGAAGATGTTGGAGTCGTTGGAGGCTCATAAATCGATGATGCAGTTCCATCCAGGAGCACGGGTAAGTTTCGATTCACCCAATGGTGAGCGCCTGTCCGTTACCGTCATGAAGTTCAATCGCAAGACCGTCACAGTGGTAACCGACACCGGCCAACGCTGGAATATTTCGCCGCACTTACTGTCACCGATCAAAAATGTACAGGCGGGGATGGTGGTGGATATCAGGCCTAAAAAATGAAGTAACTGTGCCGAGAATGGTCTCCGCGCCAGTGACTTGATTACCCCCCCCCCCCTTCCTCACGTGCTGTTTGTTTGGATAGGTGGGGTTTATGGATCAGTTACAAACAGTCAGTTGGGAAGGCCACATCGACGCCTGGCGTTCGAGCCAGGCGGATGCAAAAATGTATTAACGAGCCAGAAACTTGAGCGCGGCGGGTACGAAGTCGGCGTAAAACTGAAATATGCCTCCATGGCCCGCATCAGGGTAGATGAGCAACTCGCTGTGAGGGAGCCTGCGTGCGAGATTACGCGAGTTCTCAATCGGAACCATCAGGTCGTCTTCTCCGTTGGCGATAAGCACCGATTGCTTGACGACAGAAAGATCGGCGGGGGGCTTTTCGCCCCAGGCGCGCAGTGCCTTTAACTGCGCCCGATAAGCGCTAAAGGTGATCTCGTCGTCGCGCTTTTCAGAACGCTCCTTCAACCGTTCCAGGAACGCTTTGCCAGCGGTGATTCCGTTAGCGGTACGCGTGAAGAACAAAAACTGTTTCGGATCCTGGCCCGTGAAGAGGCCCCGAATCAGGGCTCTATTCGAAACGCCGGAGACGGCGCTGATGCCCTCGCCACCTGCCGGGCCGGTCCCGGCCAGGATGATCTTGCGGACAAGTTTCGGCTCCTTGAGTACGATTTCCTGGGCAATCATCCCACCCATCGAGAACCCGAACAGATCGACCTGCGTATAGCCCTTGGCTTTGATGAAGCTGATCGCGTCATCAGCCATCTGTTCAATGGTTGTCGCGGGTTCGCCGGTTGAAGCGCCTATCCCACGGTTGTCGAATACGACAACGTGGTGTTTCCCCGCAATTCCGTCCACTACACGCGGATCCCAGTTGTCCAACACGGCGGCCAAGTGGTTTAGAAACACGACGGGCTTGCCAGCCTGATTTTGTCCAAGTTCACGATAGGCGTAGTAAACACCGCCTGTTGAGATGAACTGGGTGCGGACATTTCGCCATTCGACAGCCGGTTGCGATTCGCTTGATGATGGGCTTGGCGAGCGATAGCCAACTGCCTGGGTCTGTGCGGATGCGGTAGTAAAGGTTGCTCCAAAAGTTAAGCACATTAAGGCCGTTGCAAATAAACGATGCATTTTTTCTCCAGAGTCGAGTGTGTCTAGCCCTAGCGCGTAGTAAAAAAAAACTGCGCGGGGTTTTTAGCGGGCTGTAAGTATTCCGTCAATCCCTGGAACCACATCACCTCAACAAAGTCGCCGCTGATGTGTAGATCGCCTTTACGCAAACCGGTTAGAAATTCATCTTTACTGTCTTTAGCAGACAGAATGGCGAAACCTCTTTCTGCGTTTCTAAACGATAGAGTGAATGCTGGTTTTTCAGTTAAGCCTGCGGCGGACTTTATCTTGCCGTCTGCGACGGTGAAGTAGCGACCCACGCCGCCCTCCGTTTGAATTTGAAAGACCAGCGACTTACCTTTAACAAGTTTTGCGCAGCCGGGGTTTCTCCTGATTGCTCGCTGTAACAGCTTGGTCAACGCCCACAACAAAAATCTAAACTTCAGCATGATGTGCTGACTCCGTAAGTAGTTATTCGTTAAGGAATGTGATGGCGTGTTTCAGAAACCGCTCAGGGCATTGGAATTGGGCGCCGTGGCCAGCATCCGGGTACAAGAATAACTGGGCGTTCGGAATGTTCTGGGCCATGTACCATGAGTTGACCGTTGGAACCATGATGTCATTCATGCCGTTCAGGATGAACGTTGGCTGTTTGATAGCGCGCAGATGATTGAAAGGATCATTAGGGTCCAGCTTGGGCATGAAGTGCATATGGGCTTCGATCTGTGCCTGCATTACCTGCACAGAGCTTGGCGGATCCTGGTCGACACGCTGATGGCGGCGTTCCCAGAAATCGCGTCCTGCCCGTCGCGCCGCCTCGGATCGACCGAAAAACAGGAACAGAAAATCTTCCACTGTTGGTACGGGGCGTGGTGCTGCCTCCAACACGCCAGGGTCTGAGTCTGGATTACCGCCACGAGGCCCTGTACCCAGCAGTATCAGTTTGCGCACCAGATCGGGATGGCGCCGAGCCAGGTCCTGAGCGATAAAACCGCCGAGCGAGAAACCCAGGACATCGACTGTTGATAGACCAAGTGCGCGAATCACCGCAGCAGCGTCGTCGGCCATCAGCTCAATTCGGTTACGCGGTTCGCCGGAAGAGGAGGCTATTCCGCGACCGTTGTAGAGAATGACCTCGCGGCCCGCCGCAAGCCCATCCGTCATGACCGGGTCCCAATGATCCATACCTCCCCGGAAGTGTTGGAGGAGGAACAGTGGCGGCTGATCCGTCTTGTCGTTACCCCAGCGGCGATAGGCAAAAGTGTCCCCATCGACGTCGACATAGAGGGTAGGAGCGGTTAAATGGGTATAGGTCATGTTGAAGTCCTCCAGGAGGTTGTCATGTTGGGCATGCATCGCCGTTGAACCTGTGTACGGACGGAGGCAGGCACAGTGAAAATCGGTGCGATAGGGTCAGCAACCGCAGGGCTCATGCGCGCGTGCGCCGCGTACGGAACGTGCCCCAGCCACTTTTCATCAGCGATTTTGCAAACGCCCAAAGCCCACTCTCATAGGGTTTTGGATCACGGCCGCTGGCTATTCGCTTGAGCTGCAGCGTGTACCAAAGGATTTCCATGACCCCCATCTTATCGATCTGCTTGATGCCGGTGGTGATCGGTCGTACACGCTGCGCGCTGTCCTGCCCTTGCAATAGGGCGCCCGGTGCCTCGGGATCAATCGCCAACAGCCGCGCGAGGCCAATCACATCCAGTGCTCCGGAACGCAGTGCGGCGTTCATCGCAGCGGCACTGCGGAAACCGCCTGTGACCATCAGCGGTACGTTGATCGAGGCGCGCACCTTCTCGGCAAACTCCAGAAAGTAAGCCTCACGCGCTACGGTGGATGCTTTTTTGGTTTCTTTGAGGCCGCCGCTCATGGCGGGCGCCTCGTAGGTTCCGCCGGAAATTTCAATCAGATCGATGCCTGCTTCGGCGAGTGCGTGGATCGTTGCCATGGACTCCTGCTCAGTGAAACCACCGTGCTGGAAGTCCGCTGAATTAAGCTTGATACCGACCGGAAAATCGGTACCGACCTGGCGCCGGATTTCTCTATAGACGGCCAACACGAAACGCCGGCGTTTTTCAGGGCTGCCACCCCATTCATCCGTGCGCCGATTGTGGTGGGGCGACAGGAACTGATTGATCAGATAACCGTGTGCGCCATGGATCTGCACGCCGCTGAAGCCCGCTTTCTTGCAGATGGCTGCGCTGCGTCCAAAGCGCTGAATGATGTCTTCGATCTCGGCCGTCGTGGCCTCGCGTGGCGTCTCGAAGAGAGAGGCCATGTCCTTGCGAAACGGGACGGCGGATGGCGCCAGGTTGCTGCGGTTCAGGCCTTTGGTCGACTGCTTGCCCGGGTGATTGAGCTGCACCCAGATCGCTGCGCCTTGCCCGGTTGCGGCACGGGCCCACTGATGGAGTACAGGCAGGTCGGTTTCATCTTCAATCACCACGTTGCCTGGCTCACCGAGCGCACGACGGTCGATCATGACGTTTCCGGTCATGAGCAAACCAATACCTGACGCGGACCAGCGCCGGTACAGTTCGACCAGCTTCAATGTTGGATGATTGTTGTAAGTGCCCAGCGTTTCGCTCATGGCCGCCTTGGCCAGGCGATTGCGCAAAGCACTGCCGTTCGGAAGGTATAAAGGTTGGTTAAGCAGATTTTCTTCAGGTGAAGAGGCGGTCATGGTGAGTTCTCTACAAGGGGGGACACGCCGCATGAGCGCTTGACGTGCACGGGGTTACCACCGGATGACACCGGATGCAGGTAAACAGGGATAAATAGGTTTGGCTTGCAGCTAAGGCGCCCGCGCTGTTGCGCGCGCGGCAACGTGGCGAATTGAGCGCCGGCGGTCAAGGAGGAATGGTTTTCGGGGTGGAGTAGCCCTGGGCTTAGGGCTTGTACTCGAGCACTTTGAACACGCGCGTAAACGCTGGACGATCGCCGTGCAGCAGTTTTGCGTGTCCTTCGCGAAGCGCCTGGGTTGGCGTGATCTGGCGTAGAGCCAGTGCAATGAAAGTTTCCATGTCGCACTGGATCTTGACGTCGGCAAGCTCCGTGCAGGACCCGGACCTCGCCAACAGGCTCCCGTCGCTGACTTGAATATGGAAGATTTCTGCCCCCACCTGAAATTCGTACACCTCGTGCAAACCGACGCTCGCCACCGAGTCGTTCGCGGCGGTCAGGCAAAGTGCTATGAGCTCCGCCCGCGCACTGGACGGATCGATGCGCTCGTCGACCGGCAGGCTCAGCCCCCAGAAACCCAGCGCGAGCACTGGCGTGCGCAGTCGCTCGCCGAGTGCCGTCAGCTCGTAAGCGGGCGTAGCAGCAGGCGTGTGTAGCGTGACGGGTTGAATAACGGCGTTCTCCACTAGCATGGCGAGACGCTCTGAGAGCCGGTTTGGACCCATCGAGGTCAGAATCGCGAGCAGGTCCTTGAATCGCTTGGGCCCCAGCAGGAATTCGCGAATCAAAAGCAGCGTCCAGCGATCTCCCAGCACATCCAGTGAACGGGCGATTGGGCAGAGTTGGCCATAGGTTTTGTTTGTCATGACTTATTGTACATATTTTGCTCAGCCGATACGTAGCGTGATGCGGTAGATGGACGAGCACCAGCCGCTCAGAGCCAGAAGCTTTTCCCTCCGATAGCGCCGCTAACCGCGCAGCTCCCGATTGGAAAGCGCGCAGCGTTTGAACACCTTCTGCTGCCAATCGCATAGCCGTTCTCATGTAGTGCTCGCTGCTTGGGTGGGTCGAGTGTCGCTGTTGAATTAACTATACGTTTTGTATATTTTAAATGCTATACGAAAAGTATAGTTCTATGATCTTTCAAGGAGGGCAGGGCTTCATGATGTCTATACAGGCGCTTTGTCCTACCTTGAGACCGGTCGGGCAAAAGGGAGGGTGATCATTAAGGTCAGATACTCCGTGCTCCGAGAAATCTGGACCGGCAGCAAGCCATTCAAAAGGCCAGGTTTTGAACATTGTCGTGTGAGGGGGGCTTATGTTTGAAGGGTTCAAACGGCATCAGATCAACGTAGGTGAAGTTGAAATTGCCTGTGTCGTTGCAGGTGAAGGCGAACCTGTACTGATGCTGCACGGCTTCCCGCAAACCATGGCCGTTTGGGCGAAAATTGCGCCAGCGCTGGTCGCGCAAGGCCATCGGGTCGTTTGCGCGGATTTGCGCGGATATGGTGCGTCGAGCAAGCCCACGGCTCTGTCAAGCCTGGCGAACTACGGGTTCCGGGCAATGGCGTTGGACCAATTGGCGCTTATGCGTGCGCTAGGGCATACCAGGTTCCACCTTGTTGGTCACGACCGTGGCGCGCGGGTCGCGCATCGCTTGGCGCTCGACCACCCCGATTCGGTCGCAAGCGTAGCGCTGATGGACATCGTGCCAACGACGGTGCTGCTGACCGATCTGCGCAAGGAAGTCGCGCACAGCTACTGGCACTGGTTCTTCTTGTCCCAGCCTGCGCCTTTTCCCGAGCGAATGATCGAGGCTGATCCTGATTTTTTCTTCGAGAGTTGTCTTTTCGGATGGGGGGCGGCCGGGCCTGAGGACTTCAATGCTGAGCAACTGTTGGCGTACCGGGAATCATGGAGAGACCCGGCGACCATCGCTGGCTATTGCAACGACTACCGCGCTGCACTGGCGGTCGATTTTGCGGACGACTCGATTGATCAAGGACGACGTATTGCGGTTCCCGCGCAGATTCTCTACGGCGCGTCAGGCGCAATGGCTCGACACTACGACATTCCTGCTACCTGGTCGGAGCGTTTTACGACCTTGGCCAGCGAGGCCATTCCAGGCGGTCATTTCTTTCCCGATTCTGCGCCGGACGAGGTCGCAAAGCGTCTGGATACGTTTATTGCACAACATCCGTTACAGGATTGGCCATAGGCTGCAGCGCCAGTTTTGAGCTATCAGCGTCTGTATTGATATTGGCCATTACTTTGGTCTGCATCGCGACATCCTCTTGAACAGGAGAACATCATGACCTTCAAAGCACTGCTAACCAGCAAGACGGGCGAGTTGATTTCGACCAACCTGGTCAACCTCAACGATCAGGATCTCATGCCCGGTGATGTCACCGTGAGGATCGAGTACTCCAACGTAAACTACAAAGATGCAATGGCGGTCAGTGGCCGGTCTCCGATCATCCGCCAGTTCCCTTTGATTCCAGGCATTGATTTCGCGGGCATCGTCGAGTCTTCCACCTATCCCGGCATCGTCGCTGGCGACCGTGTGTTGGCCAACGGTTGGGGGTTAAGTCAGACCTGGCACGGTGGCTTCGCGCAAAAGGCGCGTGTCAGCGGTGACTGGCTGATTAAGGTCCCGCAAATGTTTTCGACCAAAGAGGCGATGGCGATAGGCACTGCGGGTTACACCAGCAATGCTGGCTGTGCTGGCGCTTGAACAGGGTGGCTTGACGCCTGAGAGCGGCGACGTTCTTGTGACCGGTGCCAATGGCGGCGCGGGCTCCGTAGCGATCACTTTGCTATCAAGCCTTGGCTTCCGGGTGATTGCTTCAACCGGGCGCCTTAGAGTCCGACTATTTGCGCACGCTGGGCGCGGCCGAGATCATCTATCGCCGGACTCTATCTGAACCGGGCGCGCCGATCGGCAAGGAGCGTTGGGCTGGCGTCGTCGACTCGGTAGGCAGCCACACCCTGGTTAACGCCCTGGCACAGACTCGGTATCGTGGCGTCGTTACGGCCTTCGGTTTGGCCCAGGGCGCCGACCTGCCCGGATCGGTGCTGCCGTTCATCCTGCGCAACGTGACGTTGGCGGGCATAGACTCGGTGCAGGCGCCGCAGCCGGTGCGTTTGCAGGCCTGGTCGCGCCTGGCTGCAGATCTGGATCTGGAAAAACTGGCAAGCACGACTACAGTGATAGGTTTGGCCGAGGTTCCTGCCATTGCCGATCGGGTGCTTGAGGGTAAAGTCCGGGGGCGTACTCTAGTCGATGTAAGCGCCTGACAGCGGTGTACCTGGCGTTGCAGCCCCAAAGCAGGAGTGCAGCTTGGTGCTGCTGGCATGAGCGCTGGCGTTATTTGCGAAGCCTCCGTGGCATTGGCGTTGATACCGCGGTGCGACTTCGCAGTTTTACTGTTGCAACATCAAGCCACGCCAGACTATTACAGGCTGAGTTGTGTTATTGGTTGACGGCTGTATAGCTGTCGCTTCTTCAAGTTTTGACTCTTGAGCCTGATGTTCACTGATGTGTTCTGCATCGGGTGTTTCGCCTGCGATTGATTCAGCGTATTCAATGATGTTGCAGTTATCATTATCCGGTTCCATCTTTTCAGCCTTTTGCGCGCTGCTGTGTTGTTCATGTTTCTGGTAGGAGGGAGCCTCTACGCTATCTGGATGACCACTTTGCCTTTCGAGCGGCCCTGTTCTATGTAGCGCAGAGCCTCTGCCGTTGACTCAAGAGGGTAAGTGCGGTCAATGACTGGCCGCACAACGCCGGACTCGACGAGCTGGGTGATTTTCTGTAGTTGCGTTCCATTTGCCCGCATGAACACGAACGCATAGCGGATGCCCAGCTTGCGTGCCTTACGTCGAATGCTGAGGCTCAACAGTTGCATGACTTGCCTGATTATCCATGGCGCCCCTCGCTCTTGTGCGAACTGCGGGGTGGGTGGCCCTGAAATGGAAATGAGCTGACCGCCGGGCTTAAGTACCTTGAGCGACTTGGCTAAAACGTCCGCGCCCAAACTGTTTAGTACCACGTCGTAGTCACGCAGGACGTCGTCGAAAACCTGCTGGTTGTAGTCGATGACTACATCCGCCCCAAGGGCTTTCACCCACGCCACATTCGCGCTGCTGGTAGTGGTGGCGACAAAGGCCCCGAGGTGTTTGGCGAGCTGGATGGCCACGGTGCCTACTCCCCCGGCGCCCGCGTGAATCAGGACTCTCTGGCCCTTCTTCAACTGTGCGGTTTCCACCAACACCTGCCAGGCGGTGAGGGCGACCAAGGGCAGGGATGCGGCTTCAGCCATGCTGAGATTGGCTGGTTTCAAGGCGAGCGCGTTTTCGTTCACCGCAATCATTTCGGCGAACGTGCCGATCCGGTCTTCGGGCGGGCGTGCATACACTTCATCGCCCAGCTTGAAGCGTTTGACCGCCGAACCGATCCGGACCACAACCCCGGCCAGGTCATTGCCGAGTGTGAGTGGAAAAGAATACGGAAGCAGCAGTTTAAATTCGCCTGCCCGGATCTTTGAATCCAGCATGTTCACGCTGCTGGCATGCAGTTGAATCAGGACGTCATGGACGCCCATCGATGGCTCGGCAATTTCGCCGATATGCCCGGCGTTCTTGCCATAACGGTCAATTAAAAAAGCTTTCATCGTGTGATCCAGTAAGTGGGCGTGTTCCGGGAGGGCTGACGAGCGCGTGCCGGGTGCAGTGGCCGGTGGTCCTGCATCCGGCGGGCCGGTGTCGATTACAAAGTGATCACGAGTGGGCGAGGTAACGCGGTGCAACAGCGGACTGCTTGATCTGTGAGAGTAGGCCCTGACGCGCCGCTTGCAGGGCATCCCAGCGCTCGTCTTCCTGAAGCGGAGGAATGGTCACAGGTTCGCGGCGGTCGAAGCCGACCAGTGCGGCATCGACCAGATCACTCACTTCCATGATTTCGCTTAAGGTGTTGATGTCGATACCGGCGCGATCCCAGATTTCTGTGCGAGTGGCGGCCGGCAGTACGGCTTGTACATAAACCCCTTTGGGCGTCAGCTCCAGGCTCAGGCCTTGGGAAAGGAACAGGACGAACGCCTTGGTTGCACCGTAGACCGACATGCCGAATTCAGGCGCCAGGCCCACCACCGAGCTGATGTTGATGATCGCGCCTTCACCTGCTTGGGCCAGGCGTGGTGCGATGGCGCTGGCGAGCCGCACCAGCGCCGTGGTGTTGAGGGCCACCAGTTGCGCAACGCTGTCGGTGCTTTGCTCGATAAAGGTGCCGGACTGTGCGGCGCCAGCGTTGTTGATCAGGATACCGATGCTAGCGTCATCCCGCAGGCGTGCTTCGACGGTCTGCAGGTCGCTGAGTTGAGTCAAGTCGGCCTGCAGCACATCAATGGCGACGCTGTGCTGGTCACGCAATGTTGCGGCAAGGGCTTCCAGGCGCGAGAGGTCACGGGCGACGAGTACCAGATTATGCCCGCGTTGGGCGAAACGCTCGGCGTAAACCGCGCCGATGCCGGTGGAAGCACCAGTGATTAGAACGGTAGGGCGATTAGTCATGGTGTCAGCTCTTTTTCAGGAACATGAATTAGGATTGATACGCGAATAAAACCAGGCTCGATCAATCAGTGCCTAGTGGGCTGTAGCGCTTGATTCAGCCAGCGTCGGGTAGTCGATGTAGCCCGCCGCACCGCCGCCGTAGAGGGTGGCGGGATCAAAGGCAGACAGCGGCGCACCGGCCTTGAGGCGCTCCACCAGATCCGGGTTGCCGATAAACGGGCGGCCAAAGGCGATGAGGTCAGCCTTGTCCTGCGCAAGGCTCGAGGTGGCCAAGTCCTGGTCATAGCCATTGTTGGCGATGTAGGTGTTCTTGAAGCGTTGGCGCAAGGCGTCGAAATCAAAGGGCGCCACATCGCGTGGCCCACCGGTCGCGCCTTCGACGACGTGCAGGTAAACAATGTCGAGCGCATTGAGTTGGTCTACGATGTAATCAAACTGAGCCTGGGGCTCACTGCTCGACACACCATTGGCGGGCGAGACCGGCGACAGGCGAATGCCGGTGCGGTCCGCGCCAATCTCGGCGACCACTGCGGCCGTCACTTCCAGCAGCAGACGCGCACGGTTTTCGATCGAGCCGCCGTAGGCATCGGTACGCTGGTTGGCGTTGTCCTTGATGAACTGATCGAGCAAATAGCCGTTTGCACCGTGAATTTCCACGCCGTCGAAGCCTGCCGCAATGGCGTTTGCCGCTGCTTGGCGGAAGTCGTTGACGATGCCTGGAAGTTCGTCGAGTTCGAGCGCGCGTGGCTCGGACACGTCGGCAAAGCCGTTATTGACGAAGGTCTTGGTCTGGGCACGGATGGCCGACGGCGCTACGGGCGCTGCACCGCCCGGTTGCAGGTCCACATGGGAGACCCGGCCAACGTGCCACAGTTGCGCAAAAATCTTGCCGCCCTTGGCGTGCACCGCATCGGTGACCAGGCGCCAACCGTCGATCTGCGCCTGGGTGTAAAGACCGGGTGTGTCTTGGTAGCCCTGGGCCTGTGCCGAGATCTGTGTGGCTTCGGTGATCAGCAGTCCAGCCGAAGCGCGCTGGCTGTAGTAAGTGGCTGCGAACTGGCTGGGCACCAGGCCAGTGCCTGCGCGGTTGCGCGTCAGCGGCGCCAGCACGATGCGGTTGGCGAGTGTGAGTGAACCCAAGGTAAAGGCAGTAAACAGATTCTGATCGGTCATGTGATGTGTCTTCTTTGGCTAGGACTGAAGATGAATTTGGCGTGTCTTTATGATGGTGATCACAATCTAAGCTGTCAATAATTTTGATTGCGACCAACATCTATGTACTATGGACGCATGATTTTTGAGCAGAACCGAGGTATTGCAGGTGAGAGTGACCAAAGCCCAGGCGCAGGCAAATCGCGAGCACATCGTCGAGACGGCCTCTGCGTTGTTTCGTGAACGAGGGTTTGACGGCGTAGGTTTGGTGGATCTAATGGGGGCTGCTGGATTCACCCATGGCGGCTTCTACAAACATTTTGGCTCAAAGGCCGATTTGATGGCCGAGGCGTCAGTCAGCGGTCTTTCCCGCTCGCTGGCCAGCACCGAAGCGCTTGATATTCAGGCGTTCGTCGATATTTACGTGTCGAGGAGACACCGCGACGGGCGTGCCGACGGGTGCACCATGTCGGCCCTGTGTGGAGATGCGGCGCGTCAGCCGGATGAGTTGAAGAACGCCTTCGCCGATGGAATAGAGCGCATGCTGCAAACGCTGGTGGAAAAGTATCCGGCCGTCGAAGACGCTGCGCCGGGCGAGACGAGGGCGAGGATGATGGACGTCCTGGCTCATGCTGTGGGCGCGATCATGTTGTCGCGTGCGTGTCCGGATGACTCGCCGCTTGCTGATGAAATACTCGAGGTTTGCCACGCCCGTATATCGGCCTCCTTACCGGTATCGCCAGCGAGTGAGCCATAGGCTGGGCAGCCGGAAGACCTCAAGTGCGCCTGGCGATGCAGGCGCGTCTGTGAGGGTCAGATAGCGGTGGTCAGGTAGCCGCCATCGACCGGCATAACCACGCCAGTCACAAATGAGCGAAGCTGCGGTAGCTGGCTTCACTCTTCCCCCTAATAGAACTATGTCAATCCATCGCGAGATCCAAGCGATGAATCAGCCTCCTCAAATAACCAATCTCGAAAGGCTTTCAATCTCGGCAAGCTTGCACATTCCGGGCGATAGACAACGTAATAGGCCAATGGAGAGACAAACTGAATGCCTGGAAACAAGCGAATCAGTCGGCCAGCAGCCAGATCATCTCGGGCCATAACGCTTCGAGCAAGTGCGATACCCTGCCCATCTATCGCCGCTTGAAGCACCGCTGCACTGTTGTTGATCTTCATGCCCCGGCGTGTCGATACATCTTTCATCGCCGCCATACTAAGCCAAGTATCCCAGGTCGTGAACTCGGCGCTCCCGTCCATCGATAGGTCGTGGATCAGCGTTTCATTGGCCAGTTCGGCCAGAGTGTTCAAACAATCCGGCGTGGTTTTCAGCTGAGGTGAGCAAACAGGGAAGATGTCCTCATCCATCAGTTTTTCTGCGATAAGGCCAGGCCATTGGCCGGCCCCATATCGCACTCCGATATCTATTCTGTGAGCCAGGAAATCTACCGCTTTGAGCTGCGCATCAAGCCGAACGTCGGTATCTGGCCAGGCGGCATGGAAGCGCTCGATTCGCGGTAACAACCATTTAGCAGCAAAGGCGGGACTGACCGTGACAGTTAGAACCCCGTTAGGTGAGCTCTCTCTCATCCGCTCTATCCCTAACGTGAGCCGCTCGAATCCGGCCTGAATGTCGGGAAGCGCACGCTCAGCAGATTCCGTAGCAACCAACCGTGCCTTTCCGCTGGTGCCTCGATGAAACAGAGGCGTACCTAGCCACTGCTCAAGAGTACGGACTAACTGCCCTACGGCTGCGGGGGTGACGTTTAACTCCTCAGCAGCGGCAGAAAAGCTTTGATGCCGGGCACTGGCTTCAAAGGCCCTCAGTGCGTTGAGATGAACGGGCGCGGCCATTACGGAAAACCTTTTCTTTATCGTACAGATACTTTATCTCGTTTGTTCAGCTATCGGTAGAGGACAATAATTCACTCATACCTAAGCAGCAGATGGTGGACTGAACGGTTGTAATTCATGTTTTAAAGGCTGGAAACTGGTTCTCGGTTTTTTGCATGGCCTCACTCAATTTTTTGGATTATTAAAATGAGCAATCAATTCATCGGAAAGAAATTGTTAGTCGTTGGCGGTACCAGTGGCATGGGGCTGGAAACCGCCCGACTCGTACTACAGCAAGGCGGTAACGTAGTTATCGTGGGCAGTCGCGCAGAGAAAACCGAGCAGGCTCGCCAAGAACTGGCATCAATAGGGACTGTAAGCGCGCTCACCGCAAACCTGAGCGATCCAGCAGGCCTTGCGACGCTGTTGCAGGAAATTGATCAGTGCCACGCTGACCTGGATCTTCTGGTCAACGCGGCGGGCGTATTCTTCCCTAGGCCTTTTCTAGAGCATCAGGACGCTGACTACGATCAGTACATGCAACTGAACAAAGCCTCCTTCTTCATCACCCAAAAAGTCGCTGCTAACCTCGTCGCCAAGGGGAACCCCGGCGCCATCGTCAATATCGGCTCCATGTGGGGCAAGCAGGCAATCGCCGCCACCCCGTCTTCCGCCTATTCGATGGCTAAAGCTGGCTTGCATTCGCTGACTCAGCACCTGGCGATGGAGCTTGCATCCAAGCATATCCGCGTTAATGCCGTATCACCCGCGGTGGTACAGACGCCAATCTACGAAGGGTTCATTCCTAAAGCTGAGGTTCATTCCGCGCTGCAGGGCTTCAACAGCTTCCACCCAATCGGACGAGTAGGTACTCCTGAAGAGGTGGCCGAAGTAGTTGCTTTCCTGCTCTCCGACAAGGCCAGTTGGGTCACCGGCGCTATCTGGGACGTCGATGGCGGCGTTATGGCCGGTCGCAACTAACTTGAATCCGGGCATGCCTGCTGAGGCAGGCGTGCTCGATTGCTATCACTTGAATTTCTTGGAGACACTGCAACGACGCAAGACTGGAATGCCTATCGCGACGCTCTTCTTGACCGCGTTGGTGAATACGCGAAACAAAGCCCCGATGTGGTGCGTGGTTTGACGACGATGGACGGCGCAGCTGCCAAGACTGGCCATCTGGATGCCAAGACGCATGAGTTGATCGCCTTGGCTGTGGCGGTGACTACCCGCTGTGATGGCTGTATCAGCGTCCACACCAAGAAGGCTGTCGAACATGGCGCAACCCGGGGCGAGATTGCCGAGGCGCTAGACGTAGCCATCGCGCTCAATGCGGGCGCTGCATTGGTGTATTCGGCAAGAGTCCTGGAAGCGCACGCTCAACTGCCTGCTGCTTGAGAATCGATACGCGGCGACGGTGATCACCGTCGCCCAATACCTGCATTCAATTCGCTGGAGAACAGCCGTGCTCATCAATGCAGACTTCACCCAGCGCGCTGCTGTCGCTACTCATGACTACAACTGGGTGGCATCGCCACAGCCAGGCGTTGAGCGAGTCATGCTTGATCGAGTCGGCGGCGAAAGAGCTCGTGCAACGAGTATTGTTCGCTACTCAGCCGGTTCCAGTTTTGCCCCTCATCAACACCTTGGTGGAGAGGAAATCCTCGTCCTTTCCGGTACGTTTGCAGACGATGACGATAGCTACCCCGCAGGCCGGTATCTGCGTAATCCTCCTGGTTCCAGTCATGCGCCTTCCAGCCCCGACGGCGCGGTCATTTTCGTGAAGCTTTGGCAGATGCCCACGGATGAGCAGCGCAAGGTGCGGATCGACACTCGGCGACCAGAGGCATGGCAACAGGCAGGCGACCGCGAGGTCTGTCAGTTACATGTTTGTGAATCCGAGTCTGTTTGTCTGGTTCGCTTATCTGCTGGTACTCTGACATTTGATTCTGCCGTTGAGCATGCTGAAGTCCTGGTCTTGTCTGGAAGTTTGGTCGAAGCCGGACGGCACTACGAAGCTGGCAGCTGGTTGCGTTTTCCGCCTGGAGAATACCCGCAGCTGCGTGCGTCGATAGAGGGGTGCACTTTCTACTTCAGAGATGGGTACCTTATTGGTCTCTCAAGCAAGGTTTAACCATGAACCATGTTTGCGCGTAATTTGTTGGGCTTGTTGGCGGTGAGATCAAGATCGTTATTTTTGCCCCGGCTCTCCTGCAGCCTCTATGTCTATATCGGTACTGCAGGAGTGCAGTGACAATTTAGCATCCGAAAAATTGGCCGCTGGTCGAAAAGCCATGCTTCATCCAGGGTGTGGGCTGAAGTGTGGGCTGGCAGGTTTCTCCAAAAACCCAAAAACGACAAAGCCCTGAAAAATCAGGGCTTTGTCGTATAAAGATGGCGGAGGCGATGAACTCCGCCAAGCTTTTCGCCCTATCAAACATTCCTCCACTCGGAGTGTTTAATCAATGAGGAGGTCTCTGGTGGGCGAATGAGCGCCCCAAGTGCTTAATCTGTTGCTTCTCGCGCTGCGTTTTGCCGCAATTGATCCAAGTAGTTGGCCCATTGCTGAGCCGCCTCCCGGCGTTGGAGGAGCAGTTGCGCGCGCGCATACACAGCACCCAGCGCGCCTGGCATGCGGTGTGACAACGACAGCTCTAGCACGATTGGATCGATGCCCAAGTGCTCATGGGCAATGGTCCGGTAGGTGGCGCGAAAGCCATGGGCAGTGATGTCGTACTCCGGCCAAATACGCTGAAAGGACTTGAGCATGGAGGTTGGATTGATGGGGCGGCCCGGATAGACCGGCGAGACGAACACCCAACCTTTGCCCTCTTCATCCACCACGCGGGTTTTATGTAGCTCGCGTAACAGAACCAAGGCTTGCTCAGGCAATGGCACGATGTGTTTGCTCTTATCCAGGTGCTTGGTCTTGCTCACCACGTAACGCCAATCGGCGCCGACTAGGTCGACGTCCTCCCAGCGCATCTGCACTAGTTCGCCAGGGCGGACCGGCAACATAACCAGCAGGCGCATCGCGGCGGCAACGCTGCCGTCGTTGCAGTCGTCCAGACGCAGGAGAAACCTGCCTAGGTCGGCTGGCCTTTCGATTGCCGGGTTGCTGGTAACGATGTGGCGGATCTTCAACTCCTCAATGTTGCTGAGCGCCACGTTGCGTTCCACCCAGCCGCGCCCCTCGGCAAAGCCCAGGACGGCACGGATGATGGTGCGCACGCGCCGGGCCATGGCCATGATGCGCTGGCGGCGCAGCTCGGTAATGATCGTGGTGATGTGCTCCAGCTTGATCTCGCTGACAGGTTTTTTGCCAATGGCAGGCAAGATGTGGTTGTTCAGCGCTCCGCTAAACCCCGAGATGGATTTGGTCACCAGTTCGGCAGACTTGAATGCCAACCATTGCTTTGCCACGTACTCAAAAGTGCGCACCTCGTTGAGGAGTTGCGCCTCGATTTTGGCGGTCTTGGCCTTGAGCGGGGCGGTATGGTTGGCAACGTCGCGGCGTGCGCCGCGGGCGATGTCGCGCGCCTCCTTCAGACCGATGTCGGGGTAAGCGCCGATGGAAAAGCGGTTTTCCTTGCCATGCAGCCGATACTTCAAGCGCCAGAACTTGGAAGGGGATTTTCCGACCTTACTCGACGCCCTAACCTCCAAGTAGAGACCAGGGACTTCGCCGTCGGCGTATTTGCCGGGTTCGGTCAGCGAGCGGATCAAGGCATCGCTGAGTTTTCGTTTGAAAACAGCCGCATTATCTGGGGGCATCGGTGGGGGCATCCTTTTTAAGGAACCGAAATTTGCCCCCAATTATGCCCCCACGAGCTCTGGATTTCATTGGATTTAGACAGGCGGCAGTAGACTGATTTGCCTTTAACATATTGTTATTAAATGGTTTTATGGAATTTGGTGGAATTCCATTACAGGCTATCGGGGTCCCCGAAAAACATCTGAATCCTGGACCGCAACCACCGCTCCCCCGGGTCATTATCCTGCGAGCCCCGCCACGCCATATGCAGCTCAAAGCTGCGCACCGGTAACGGCGGATCTTCCGCCCGCAGCCCGCCCGCCGAGGTCAGCGCTTCGGCGGCGTAGTCCGGCACGGTGGCCAGGATGTCCGTGCCTGCCAGCAACGTGCCCAGCCCGTTGAACTGCGGCACTGCCAATACCACGTGGCGCTTGCGCTCGAGCTTTTCCAGCTCTTCATCGATAAACCCACTCAAGTCACCGGCAAACGACACCAGTGCATGGGGGCGGGCGCAGAAGTCGTCCAGGCTCAGGGAGCCCGGTACGCTGTCGGCGCGCAGCAGTTTCGGCAGGCTGCGGCGCAGCACTTTGCGTTTGGCGTTGGCCGGCAGGTCGGCGGTGTAGCTGACACCAATGGAGATTTCGCCGGAGGCCAGCAGGCCCGGCATCAGGATGTAGTTGACGCGGCGTACTACCAGCACGATGCCTGGAGCTTCGGCACGCAGGCGCTTGAGCAGTTGGGGCAGCAGGGCGAATTCAACGTCATCGGACAGGCCGATACGGAACACCGCGGTGCTGGTGGCCGGGTCAAATTCGGCGGCACGGCTGACGGCGGTGGAGATGGAGTCCAGGGCCGGGGAGAGCAGGGCAAAGATTTCCACCGCGCGCGCTGAAGGCTCCATGCTGCGGCCAGTGCGCACAAACAGCGGGTCGTCGAACAGCCCGCGCAGGCGTGACAACGCCGCGCTGATGGCCGGCTGGCCCAGGAAAAGCTTCTCGGCAGCGCGGGTTACGCTGCGCTCATGCATCAAGGTTTCGAATACGATCAAGAGGTTCAGGTCGACACGACGCAGGTCGTTACGGTTCATCTTGTGTCCTGGAAGAGTCAGCAAACTTGACGAGAGCAGTCACCTAAAAACAATGACCGGCATGAATCTTACGGGGAAAGGCTGGTACTCTGCACCGGTAAATTGACTTTTCCTACGATACTTGAGGTCTATTCCTCGAATGTGGAATCAATGGTAGGCATGTCGACTATTAATGGTGACCGGTGGCCTTACCCGGAAAGCCCAGATAGAGTTCATGGCATTAGAGGTTACTTTGACGAGGTTTGCGATGTCCCGCACGATCCGTTTTCACAAGTTTGGTCCGGCCGAGGTGCTCAAGTGCGAAGAGCATGCAGCCGCGTTGCCCGCACCGGGCGAAGTGCAGGTGCGCGTCGAAGCAATTGGCATCAGTTGGTATGACATTTTGTGGCGCCAGAACCTGGCGTCGTCCCATGCACGCCTGCCTTCCGGCCTTGGTCACGAGATGGCCGGGGTGGTTGTCGCCGTGGGCGACGGCGTGGATGACTTGGTCGTGGGCGATAAAGTGGCCAGTTTTCCGGCCGAGAGCCCGAATGATTACCCGGTGTACGGCGAACAGATCGTCTTGCCCCGTTCAGCGTTGACCCGTTACCCGGATGTGTTGAGCCCGATTGAAGCCAGCGTGCATTACACGCCGCTGCTGATTGCTTACTTTGCATACGTAGACTTGGCGAGGGTCAAGCCTGGGCAGTTTGCCTTGGTGACCGACGCCAGCCACTGTGCCGGCCCGTCTTTTGTACAACTGGGCAAGGCCCTGGGTGTGCGAGTGATCGCCGCGACCAAAGACAGCGAAGAGCGTGAGTACCTGCTGTCCCTCGGTGCGGAAAAAGTCATCGTCACCGAAGAGCAGGACTTGCTGATGCAAATCAACAAGTTCACCGACAACCGTGGCGTCGACGTGGTGTTCGATGGCCTGGGCGGCCCACAGATGTCGTTGCTTGGCGATGTGCTGGCACCGCGTGGCAGCCTGGTGTTGTATGGCCTGCAGGGTGGCAACCAGACACCGTTCCCGGCGTGTGCGGCGTTCCAGAAGAATATTCAGTTCTTTGTGCACTGCATTGGCAACTTCACTGGCAAGCCTGAGCTGGGCATTATTCAGGATCAGGTGGCCTTGCAGCGCGCCCTGCGAGACATCAACCAACTGACCGCCGACCGTGTGCTCGTACCGCTGAAAACAACGGTATTTCCCTTCAACAAGTTTGTGGAAGCACACCGCTATATGGATGAGTGCCCCTGCCGCGAGCGCGTAGCGTTGCAGGTCGAAGCTGTTTAGCGCGTAGGAACATTCGCAAACAGCTGTTCCAGCCTGTTGGCGCATGGGGTAAATGCGCCAATTCACAGGGCAGGCCCGCGCTCTGCTGAACCGTTGACTTGGTGCTTCAACCCCCCTGTTACCTGCCTTCCTCCCTGACGCCGCGCCGCATTGCAGTGCGGCGTTGCTGTGTGCAGGCCATCCTCTCTTCGCGCTTGCGTTGATCTGGACTGGTTTTGGCTCCCGTTCTGTATCTGTTAATCAATATTCCAGCACTGATAATTGCGTCTTCACTTTCATCTCAAGGACTGAGCAATGATTGAATGTCTGAGACCAACGCAGGACGTACGTGCAACTAACGCTGCGGCTTTCGTGCACGCCAAGGAAAGGGGAAGCACCCTAAAAAGTTCCAATCCAATAACTTGGAAAGTTGATCGGAATTTACATTGTGGGATGCTTCTTTAATTGGGTGGTTAGGCGTGCGTAGGAACTTGTCGGAATAGTCCTAGGGCCTCTATTTAACACCTTGAAACGCCCGTATTTGCTGACTTTCCCGCTATCAGGAAGGCGGGGTTTTCGCGTGACTGGGCATCGCTGTATTTTTGTTTCCAGGTGCTAGTGTCTATTGGTCGGAGTACGGTTCAACGAGCAAATCTCCTACGCAGGCAATAGGTCGAGCAAATAGACAGTTGCTTGAAACTGATATTTCAACTCAGGTAGTAGAATTATGAGCGCTATTCACGAGCAGGCTATGAATTATGTTTACCAGCAAGTTCTGCAGCGTTTGGTCGGGCACTTTTCGCGCGAGGAACGCACGGCATTGCAATTGTTGGTCCAGCGAATCATTGTGGCGGCAGGTGGCATAGATCAGGTCGGAAGTTACAAGGTGCTGATCGCCCATGGTGGCGGTGAGGTCAGCAGCTACACCCTGGCCTTGCTGCGGGCCGCGCAACTGACCATCGCCGGCCGTGCACCGAGCACCTTTCAACTACGGGTCGCGACATTGCGCCACGCCGGGATGACCCAAGCCACGCTCGACACCCTCAATCTGGGCTACAGCCGTTTGTTTTTCCATGATGATCCGCGCGTCGAATTGCTGGTGGTGGAAAACCAGGAGGTCCAACCCTTCAACCACCAGCGTCCAGCGTCCGCCGGTGGGCGCGAGACCTGCCAGCGCAATATGTTGATGGTGGGGCACCTGACCTCTGGCGATTGTCGTGCAACGTTGTGTACCGACACCTACCTGGCGCTGGGTGATTTCTATCAGCGTGTAACTACCTGGCACGGGGGGGTGCATGCCCTGGTCAGCGGCGACTCACCGCGCAAGCAAAGACAATTGCTCGCCTGGCTCAAGAAGACCGCTCAAGGCTCCAGTCTTCCAACTGCCAACGGCCGTCCACTCTCACTCAATGGTTTATTCGCCCGAATGGGGGAGTGGAGCGACGAATACTATCGTGATGTCTATGGCGACCATTACGTGGAAAGTGCTTCACCCAGCAAGGCGAGTCATCGCCACTTGGCCTATATCGGCATCGCGGACCTGCTGGACAACATGGACCTGTCATCCACGTCCTTGTTAACGGAGTTCATGGCCTATGCACCTGACCCACTCGGGTTCCATTTCAGCCAGCCTGCGTACGCGAACCTGTTGCTGATGGCCCACCTGCGTGGCTTGCAGGCCCAATGCCTGCGAGACCTGGACTATGAAGAAGGCGTAGAAGGCTTTCTCCAGCACGCCACGGACTATATGCGCAGCCGGCAGATGCCCGATGAATTACTCTCCCAGGCCGCCACTCATGAAGGACGCATCCTGTCGAGTACGTATGCGCATCAATTCTTCGGCCTGGATGAAACCCAACTGATCTGCATGCTGTTCTCGCCATTTGTCCAGCATGGCGAGCGGCTGGAGGGCTATTTGCGCCAGTGTCATCCCGGCATGCTGGTGGCACTGCCCGAGTTGCACAAGGTATTGCAGGGCAAGGCGTCCTCCGACATGTTGCAGCAGTGGCTGGTAGACGCCAGTGGCTTGCCAATGTCTTTACTGCAACACCTTTACCGTAAACGGCCACTGGTATCTGACGGCGTGCTGTCAGCCGGCGCCGATTTTGCGACGCGAAGCAAACGGAAGGCTTTTCAATTGTCCGAGCAATGACCCGGCACGGCGAACGACAGGCCGATTTCGCATATCAGGCGGTGTATCGCTACATGATCAACCTGATCAATGAGGTGAGCACCGATGCGCGCGTGAAGCTGCCTTCTCTGCGTCAGTTGGCGGTGCGTTTGAACGTGTCGATTTCGACCATTCAATACGCCTATTCGCTGCTGGAGAAGGAGGGCAGGGTCTACTCGGTGCCGAAGTCGGGGTATTACGCCTGGCCCATTACGTTGCGCGCGCAACAGGCTGGGGACGGCGACTTGCTCGACCGCCTTTACGCAGCGAGCCGGCGGCCGGGGATGCGAGTACTCAGTGGGGATGAGCCAGCGTTGCTGGCGTCCCTGGATGGCACGCTGTTACGACTGGAGCGGGAGTTGGTGCGCCAGTACCCACGCCCGTTGCAACCCTGGACACAGGCGTGCGGTGTATGGGAGCTACGGGCCGCGTTGGCGGCACGCTACACCTCATCACCGACACGTTGCTGGCAGGCCGACGACGTGTTTATCGGTGCCGATTTACGCAGCGTACTCGACATCCTGATCGAGGTGTTGGGCCTGCGAGGCACCACAGTGATTGTCGAATCGCCGTGCGATTGGCTGGTGTTGCGACTGCTCCAGCATGCCGGTGTGCGCATCGTCGAGTTACCCTGGCTGTCAGAGCGCCGGCTGGACACGGCAACCCTCGAGCAACACTTGCGGGATGAGTCCGTCCACCTGGCGCTGCTGTCGTCGACGGTCAGCTTGCCATCGGGTATTGCCTGGACGCCCGATGACCGTAGGGCGGTCGCACATTTGCTCGACCACTACGGTTGCTGGTTGCTGGAAAACGACACGTCGGGTGAATTGAGTTTCGACCGGTCGCAGGAGCCATTACGTGATCAGGTGAACCCGGAACGGCTGATGGTGTTTTCCTCGTTCGAGAAAGTACTCGGTTTAGAAGCACCGTACGGGTATCTCCTGTCCCGGCACCTGAATGGCGAACTGCAGCGTCAGTTTTTACTGCGTTCATTTCGCCTGTCGTCGATCCGACAGCGCGCGATTGCCCGCCTGTACCAGAGCGGTCGGATCGACCGGCATTTGTGCACGCTGCGTGATCAGTTGCACGCGCAATCGATACACACGGGACAGCGCCTGGAGCACTATGTGGGGGACCAGATGACCTACCAAATGCCAGCCGCAGGTGCCACATTCTGGCTGGAAGCGAACCGGGCGGTGGATATGCGCGAAGTGTTCCAGCGGTTGCTGGCCCGGCAGGTGGTAATAGCCCCTGGCGAACTGTTCAGCCTGGGTGGCCTGCATCACCAGCACCTTCGATTGAGTCATACCTTCCAGGGGCAATCCGAGCTGGATACTGCACTGCTGGCGCTGAGCGACGCGTTGCGCCAGGCACAGATTGGGTAGTCAGTGAAATTTCTCTTTTTATCGTAGGACTTATAACGTCGCGCGGTAGTCCAAGTCCCAGTAAACTGCCTTTTTCCCGAATCCTTCTTTCCGAGGTTTATGCATGACAATCAGTCCTTTTGCGGGCAAGCCGGCGCCAGCGCAGTTGCTGGTGGATATCCCGCGACTGGTCACGGCCTATTACACCGGCCAGCCTGATGCAGCAATCTCCACCCAGCGTGTGGCTTTTGGCACCTCCGGCCACCGTGGCAGTTCCTTTGAGCTGAGCTTCAACGAATGGCATGTGCTCGCGATCAGCCAGGCCATTTGCCTGTACCGCGAAGCCCAGGGCATCAATGGCCCATTGTTCGTGGGGTTGGACACTCACGCACTGTCGACGCCTGCCGGTGCCAGCGCCCTCGAAGTACTGGCCGCCAATGGCGTACACGTGATGCTGGCCGAAGGCGACGAGTACACGCCGACCCCAGCGATTTCCCACGCCATCATTTGCTACAACCGCGGCCGTACCACCGGCCTGGCGGACGGCATCGTCATCACGCCGTCCCATAACCCGCCACAAAGCGGCGGCTACAAGTACAACCCGCCCAATGGCGGCCCGGCCGACACTCACGTCACCAAATGGATCGAAGCCAAGGCCAACGAACTGCTGGCCAACAAATTGGCCGGGGTCAAGCGCATCACCCACGCCCAGGCACTCAAGGCGGACACCACCCATCGCCATGACTACCTCAACAGCTACGTGGCCGACCTGGTCAATGTGATCGACATGGACGCCATTCGCAGCGCCGGCCTGCGCCTGGGCGTAGATCCGTTGGGCGGAGCAGGGGTGCGCTATTGGTCGGCGATTGCCGAGCATTACCGCCTGAACCTGGAGGTGGTGAACACCGAAGTCGATTCGACCTTCCGCTTCATGAGCGTCGACTGGGACGGCCAGATTCGCATGGACCCGTCGTCCAGCTACGCCATGCAAGGCTTGATCGGCCTCAAGGAACGCTTTGACGTGGCCTTCGCCTGCGACCCGGACCACGACCGTCACGGCATCGTCACGCCATCGGGTGGGCTGTTGGCACCGAACAACTGCCTGGCAGTGTCCATTGACTACCTGTTCCAGAACCGTCCCGACTGGCGCGCAGACGCGGCCGTGGGCAAGACCGTGGTCAGCAGTGGCCTGATCGACCGGGTTGCCGCGCGTATCGGCCGTCGCCTGTATGAAGTGCCGGTAGGTTTCAAGTGGTTTGCCGATGGGCTGTTCGAGGGTTCGCTGGGCTTTGGCGGGGAAGAAAGTGCTGGCGCATCGTTCCTGCGCAAGGACGGCACGGTGTGGAGCACTGACAAGGATGGCTTGATTCCGGCGCTGTTGGCGGCAGAAATGACGTCACGCAAAGGCCAGGACCCGAGCCAGATCTACCGCGGCCTGACCGATGCCCTGGGCGAGCCGTTCGCGATTCGTGTCGACGCCAAGGCCACGCCAGCGCAGAAAGCGCTGCTGGGCAAACTGTCGCCGGATCAGGTGACGTCCACTCAGTTGGCCGGGGAAAGCATCCAGCAGATCCTCAGCCATGCGCCGGGTAACAACCAGGCGATTGGCGGCTTGAAGGTGATGACTGAGAACGGCTGGTTCGCCGCACGCCCATCGGGCACCGAGGACATCTACAAGATTTACGCCGAGAGTTTTATGGGTGAAGATCACCTCAAGCACTTGGTGGAAGAGGCCCAGGTATTGGTAGACGGCGCAATCTCCGCCTAACACCGCAATCCCCCCTGTGGAGTCGGGCTTGTGTGGGAGGGGGCTTG